>NZ_JACVTX010000004.1:0-399640 GCF_016624745.1 Erwinia sp. S43
TGCGACCAATTGATTAAAAGTCAACTGCTCTACCAACTGAGCTAACGACCCAATTTTGTGCTGCTGGATGCTATTTACATATCCCCCGGCAACGGCGGCATATATTACTGATTTGAATTTCCAGCGCAACCACTATTTCAACACATTACGTTCAACTGCTTAGCTTTCACGCGTTAAGACCAGAATTCAGGCGTATTCTGGTCAAATCGCGCCAGTTAAAGAGCTGCGGAACGCTTTTGCGCCTGCTTTGCCGCTTCACTGTTTGGATAAAGTTTTATAACCTGCTGGTAAACGGCTTTGGCTTTTGCCTTATCGCCCTTCTCCTGCATGATCACTCCAACCTTAAACAACGCGTCGGCGCTTTTTGGCGATTTAGGGTAATTTTTGACAACCGTAGCGAAATAGTAGGCCGCATCGTCTTTTTTGCCCTTGTTGTAATTCAACTGCCCAAGCCAGTAGTTGGCATTAGGCTGATAGGTTGAATCCGGATACTTTTTCACAAAGGCCTGAAACGCTGCGATAGCCTGATCGTACTGTTTTTTTTCCAGTACCAGCGCCACCGCTGCGTTGTAGTCGGTATTCGCATCGCCGCTTTGCGTCGGCGCGGCCGTTGGGGCCGCCGCCGTTGCATCGCCTGCCGCACTGCCAGTTGCAGCCGCCGCTCCGGCGGCTGCATCTCCCGCACCGCTGGCCTGCGCACCGGCATTAGCACCACCGCTGCTCAGACTGTCGATCTGCTGAAGGATACCTTTCTGTCGCTCAACAACCTGGTTCAGCTGATAGCTGTTTTCCTGGATCTGGCCGCGCAGAGAATCAATATCGTTTTGCGTGTCGGATAGCTGCTGCTGGAGCTGCTGGAGGAGTTGTGCCTGAGCATTAGAAATACGCTCAAGAGTGGTGACGCGGTCTTCGACCGAGCCTGAGCCAACGCTACTGATTGTTGCCTGGGCATTAGCGGCCCAGGGGGCCGCTATGCCAATCAGTAACGACAGACTCAATAGTTGAGTTCTGAAGCTACTAATCATGTGAGTCTCTTAGTAAACCAGTACGGCACGACGGTTTTTAGCATAGGCTGCTTCGTCGTGGCCCAGTACAGCTGGCTTCTCTTTACCGTAAGAAACGATAGAGATCTGGTCAGCAGAAACACCTTTACCCTGCAGGTACATCTTAACTGCGTTAGCACGACGCTCGCCCAGTGCGATGTTGTACTCAGGAGTACCGCGCTCATCCGCGTGACCTTCAACAGTCACTTTGTAAGACGGGTTGCTACGCAGGAAGTTAGCGTGCGCATCCAGCATCTGAGCGAATTCAGACTGGATGTCATATTTGTCCAGACCGAAGTAAACGATGTTGTTCTGCTGCAGCTGCTGCATCTGCAGACGCGCCTGCTCGTCAGAAGACATGTTGCCGCCGTTGTTGTAGCCGCTGTTAGAACCGTCCAGGCCTGCATTGGTCTGGTCGTTGTTGTTGTTCTTATGTGAGCTACAAGCCGCTACCGCGATTACTGGCAGTGCCAGCATTAAGCCTTTCAGCACTTTGTTCAGTTGCATTTTTGATTCCTAATTATTGTTTGTCATACATATTTATATGCATTACAGATACGGCGACCAGGCAGGAAACTTGACCTGTCCATCAGTTGCCGGAAGACGCGCTTTGAAACGCCCATCCGTCGAAACCAACTGCAATACGGAACCCATACCCTGAGTTGAGCTGTAGATTACCATTGTGCCGTTAGGTGCGAGACTTGGCGTCTCATCCAGGAACGTGTCCGTTAATTGTTGAACGGCTCCCGTTACCAGATCTTGTCGGGCGACGTGTTGAGCGCCACCGTTGGTGCTGATCATCACCATTGATTTGCCATCAGCGCTCACGTCCGCATCCTGGTTCTGTGAACCTTCCCAGGTAATACGCTGCGGTGTACCACCGCTTGCACTGACTTTATAAATTTGTGGGCGTCCGGCCTGGTCAGAAGTATAGGCCAGGCTCTGGCTGTCCGGGAACCAGGTCGGCTCGGTGCTGTTGTAACGACCGTCGGTCACCTGGCGGATCTGGCCGGAGCCAATATCCATCACGTACAGGTTCAAACTGCCGGTTTTAGAAAGAGCGAAAGCCAGCTTGCTGCCGTCCGGTGAGAATGCCGGTGCGCCGTTGTGACGTGGGAACGAAGCAACCTGACGGATAGCACCGTTGGCCAGCGTCTGGATCACCAGCGCTGATTTACCGCTCTCAAAGGTCACATAGGCCAGTTTGCTGCCGTCCGGAGACCAGGCCGGGGACATCAGCGGCTGAGGTGAACGGTGAACCACAAACTGATTGTAGCCATCGTAGTCGGAAACGCGCAGCTCATACGGGAACTGGCCGCCGTTGGTGGTTACCACGTAAGCGATACGCGTACGGAACGCACCTTTAATGCCGGTCAGCTTCTCAAAGCTTTCATCACTGGCGGTGTGCGCCGCATAGCGCAGCCACTGTTTGGTGACTTTGAACTGGTTTTGCGCCAGTACCGCACCCGGGTTGCCGGAGGTATCGACCAGCTGGTAGGAAACCAGATAGCTACCGTCGGCACCAGGCTGCACCTGACCAACCACCACGGCATCAATACCCAGCGCGGTCCATGCAGCAGGCTGCACTTCAGCGGCAGAGGTTGGCTGCTGTGGCAGACGTGAACGATCCAGCGGGTTAAATTTGCCGCTGTTACGCAGGTCGGCAGCAACGATGCCACCAATATCTTCCGGGGCAGCGCCAGGGCCATCCCACTTAAACGGAACCACGCCGATAGGGCGCGCGGTGTTCACACCCTGAGTAATTTCAATGCGTACTTCTGCATGCGCCACGGCGACAAACAGCAGTAAAAAACTCAGCGCTACACGAAATGCCTGCTTCATTATTTCTCCCTTATCCGGACAAAACGCCCATGATAATTAGCCTTGTATCAACAAACCTAAGAGTACGGCATGTTTAACATAGTTCAACATGCCGCTGGTTACCGGATTCTTACGGTTTAAATTCCAGCGTTGCATCTTTAACAGCCTGCCACACTTCCGGGCTAGGTGGTTTAGGAATCTTCGCCATATTGGCGGCATTCACCGCTGCCTGGCAAAGTGCCGAGTCACCGCCCGCCGGCTTCGCGGAGATCAGTAATCCGTCTGCTGCCAGTTTAATCCGAACATCGCAGGTTTTACCGGCGAAGGTATCTGCATCATAGAACTTACTCTGGATCGCACCTTTAACCTGCCCCAGATAACTGTCTATTGCCGCGCCGGAGGCACCGGATTTTTTCTGTGTACCCTGCCCTGCAGCGCCGCCACCGCCTGCGGCATTACCTGATTTCGGCGCATTCTTACCGGAGGAGAGATCCCCCAGCAGGTCGCCTACGTCACCGGCATCTTTCGCTGCCTCGGCTGCCGCTTTCTTCTTGGCTGCGGCATCCGCTTTGGCTTTGGCCGCGGCGTCGGCTTTCGCTTTCGCGGCAGCATCGGCTTTTGCCTTCGCTTCAGCGGCAGCTTTCTCTTTGGCTTCCGCTGCGGCTTTTTCTTTTGCTTCTGCGGCGGCCTGGGCTTTCGCCTCGGCAGCAGCCTGCGCCTTGGCTTCCGCTGCTGCAGCTTTCGCATCCGCGGCTGCTTTCACTTTAGCCGCTTCCGCAGCGGCCTGCTTAGCCTGCTCTTCCGCTTTTTTCTTCGCGTCAGCAGCAGCCTTTTTGACCTCTTCTTCCGCTTTTTTCTTGGCATCCGCTGCGGCTTTCGCCTGAGCATCGGCCTCTGCTTTAGCCTGCGCCTGAGCGTCGGCCTTGGCTTTCGCCTGGGCATCCGCTTTCGCCTTAGCCTGTGCGTCCGCTTCGGCTTTCGCTTCGGCCTTGGCTTTTGCTGCAGCCGCCTCGGCCTGTTTCTGTTCCTGCTGCGCCTGTTTGGCTGCGGCTTCCGCCTGTTTCTGCTCGGCTGCCTGTTCCGCTGCCTGTTGCTTAGCGTCTTCCTGCGCCTGCAGACGCTCTTTTTCCAGCTGCTTCAGCCGCTGTTGCTCAGCGGCCTGCTTCTGCTGCAGCTCTTCCGCCTGCTGTTTTGCCTGCTTCTGACGCTGCTGCTCGGCGCGCTTGCTGTCGCTCTGCTGATTTTGTTGGCGATTGTACTGTTCAACGACAGCACCAGGATCGACCATCACCGCGTCAATATCGCTACCGCCACCGCCGCCGCTGGCGTCGATATTTTCGTCAAACGAGCTCCATACCAGCGCCGCAATCAAAATGATATGCAGCACCACGGAAATGGTTATGGCTCGTTTTAACTTATCGTCTTGCTCGGTTGCCTTCGACACTCTCGGTTCCCAAAAACGGTTCGGATGAATTAAATCGGCTGCGTCATCAGTCCGACGGACTTAACGCCTGCCTGATGCAGCAAGTTCAGCGCCTTGATGATTTCGTCGTAAGGCACTTCTTTAGCACCGCCAATCAGGAACACGGTCTTCGGATTCGCCGTAATGCGGCTTCGCGCTTCGGCAATCACCTGTTCCGGCGGCAGCTGCTCCATCCGGTCGTGATCGACCACCAGGCTGTACTGTCCGACGCCCGCAACTTCGACAATCACTGGCGGATTATCGTCACTGGAGACTGTTTTTGAATCGGTTGCGTCCGGCAGATCCACTTCCACACTCTGGGTGATAATCGGTGCCGTTGCCATGAAAATCAGCAACAGCACCAGCAGCACGTCCAGCAATGGAACAATATTGATTTCGGACTTCAGATCGCGACGACCGCGACCACGCGTTCTGGCCATAAAACCTCCGACTTACTTGCTTGCGTCGCTGGAGAAAGCCTGACGATGCAGGATAGCCGTAAACTCTTCCATAAAGTTGTCGTAGTTCTGTTCCAGCTTGTTCACACGCTGGTTCAGGCGGTTATAGGCCATAACGGCCGGAATCGCCGCGAACAGACCGATCGCAGTGGCAATCAGTGCTTCAGCAATACCCGGAGCAACCATTTGCAGGGTGGCCTGTTTCACCGCGCCCAGCGCGATAAAGGCATGCATAATCCCCCACACCGTACCAAACAGGCCGATGTAAGGACTGATGGAGCCCACTGTACCGAGGAATGGAATGTGGTTTTCCAACGCTTCCAGCTCGCGGTTCATGGAAATGCGCATGGCGCGCGTCGCCCCTTCCACCGCCGCTTCGGGGGCATGGTTGTTCGCACGATGAAGACGTGCAAACTCCTTAAAGCCCGCGTAGAAGATTTGTTCAGAACCGCCAAGTTCATCGCGACGCGCCTGGCTTTCCTGATAAAGACGAGACAGTTCGATACCCGACCAGAACTTGTCTTCGAAGGCGTCCGCATCGCGTGCAGCAGCATTAAGGATACGGGTGCGCTGAATAATGACCGCCCAGGAAGCGATTGAAAACCCGATCAAAATCAACATGATAAGTTTGACCAGAAGGCTCGCCTTCAGGAACAAATCAAGAATGTTCATGTCAGTCACTGCTTGAACTCCGCGACAATAGACTTGGGAAGCGCTATCGGCTTCATTAGATGTGGGTTGATGCAGGCGATAAGGACTTCTGCTTCATTGAGCACACGGCCATCTGCATTAAGGATACGCTGGGCAAATGTCATGGTCGTTCTGCTCATGGCAATGACCTCGCTCTGCACGTCGAGCATATCGTCGAGGCGGGCAGCTGCAAGGTAATCGACCGTGATACGACGCACGACAAAAGCGACCTGTTGTTCCAGAAGCGCCTGCTGATTGAAATGACGCTGACGCAGCATCTCAGTCCGTGCTCGTTCATAAAAAGCGACATAGCTGGCGTGGTAAACCACACCACCGGCATCGGTGTCTTCGTAATAGACGCGAACCGGCCATTGAAACAGCGTTGTACTCACTCTACATCCCGGTAATGCTTAAACGTTGGTACATGAAAACGTTGCTACTATACGCAAGAGATTACGCCTTTGGAATGGGTTGCCAGAGGGGAACGAAAATAATTATCAGCCGGTAACAACTTAGCTGATTTCAGCACATTTATCAGACAAAGACTGACAGAAATGCAGCTAAAAAAAGATTTCTTAGCACTGAATCGAACAGAAGGAAGAAGAGAGTGAAAGGGCCAGCCACTGCTGACCCCAGAGGCGTTTATAAAAAGAAAAATGCCAGACCGATGATAAGTACCACCAGAGCCGGGAGCGGCGAGAAAAATCCCTGCCAGCGCAGGCGGCGCGGACGAAAGCCTACGCCGTGAATCACTCCGCTGCAAACGGCCCACATCAGCACCAGTCCCTGCCAGATGGCAAGCTGGCTACTGTTAGCAGCAAAGCGTGACGGGTCCCAAAACATACAACCCGCCAGCAGCAGTGCGGCTATCAGTGAAAGGGCCCGCAGCGGGCCCTTATCCATCAGCCGATAAAGATGAGCGATGCCCTGCCCCATTAATGTTTATCTTTCGCTGTTGCTTCTGCCTGCTCCAGAGCCAGCGCGGTGATCACACCGAAAGCACAGGCCAGCAGCGTGCCAAGTATCCAGGCAAAATACCACATAGTGTCGCTCCTTCTTAGTAGAGAGAATGGCTGTTACTTTCAATCTGCTCTTTGGTCACGCGACCGAACATTTTGTAGTAACACCAGATGGTGTAAGACAGGACGATTGGCACAAAGATAATTGCCACTACGGTCATTACTCTCAGCGTCAGCAGAGTCGACGTTGCATCCCACATTGTCAGGCTGACGTTAGGTACGGTTACTGAAGGCATGATGAATGGGAACATCGCCACGCCCGCGGTCAGGATAACGCAGGCCATCGTCAGAGAAGAGAAGACGAATGCCCAGGCCCCTTTCTCCAGACGAGAGCAGAGAATCGTCAGCAGCGGCAGCACAACGCCCAGCGCAGGAATTACCCACAGTATCGGAGCGCTGTTGAAGTTCCGCATCCAGGCTCCCGCTTCATGGCTTACTTCTTTCAGTAACGGATTAGAAACGCCGTTATGATCGATAGCGGAAGTCACTACATAGCCATCAATGCCGTAAACAACCCAGACACCTGCCAGCAGGAAACACACCATCATCACCAGTGCAGAAATCTGCGCGGTAACGCGTGAACGCAGATGCAGTTCACCCACGGTACGCATTTGCAGATAAGTTGCCCCCTGGGTCAGGAACATCGTCAGGCTGACGATACCTGCCACCAGGCCAAACGGATTCAGCAGCTGGAAGAAGTTGCCGGTGTAGAACAGGCGCAGATCGCTATCAATGTGGAACGGCACACCCTGCAGCAGGTTACCAAACGCCACACCGATCACCAGCGGCGGCACAAAGCTACCGATGAAAATGCCCCAGTCCCACATTCCGCGCCAGCGCATGTCTTCAATTTTCGAGCGGTAATCAAACCCAACCGGACGGAAGAATAAAGACGCCAGCACCAGAATCATCGCCACGTAAAAGCCGGAGAACGCCGCGGCATAGACCGTTGGCCAGGCAGCAAACAATGCACCACCAGCAGTAATCAGCCAGACCTGGTTACCGTCCCAGTGCGGTGCAATACTGTTAATCATCACGCGGCGCTCGGTATCGGTTTTACCCAGAATACGCGACAGCATACCCACGCCCATGTCAAAGCCTTCGGTGACGGCAAACCCAATCAGCAGTACACCGATCAGCACCCACCATACAAAACGCAATATCTCGTAAGAAAACATGTGAGAACTCCTGTCTTAGCGTGCTGGCTGCGAATGAGTACTGGACAGCTCATAGTGATAGCGTCCGGTTTTCAGGCTACTCGGTCCAAGGCGGGCGAATTTAAACATCAGATACATTTCCGCGACCAGGAACAGGGTATACAGTCCGCAAATCAGACCCATTGAGAACAACAGGTCACCAGCGGTCAGTGAGGAGTTCGCCACGGCAGTTGGCAGCACTTCACCGATTGCCCAAGGCTGACGACCGTACTCGGCAACAAACCAGCCGGACTCAATAGCAATCCACGGCAATGGAATACCGTACAGAGCACACTTGAGCAGTGTTTTGCAGTTACCAATGCGGTTACGAATTACTGACCAGAACGACAGACCGATAATCAGCAGCATCAGCACGCCACAGCCAACCATGATGCGGAAGGAGAAGTAGAGCGGTGCTACGCGTGGAATTGAATCCTTGGTTGCCATCTCGATTTGCGCTTCGCTGGCATCAGTGACGTTTGGCGTATAGCGTTTGAGCAGCAGGCCATATCCGAGGTCATGTTTCGCCGCATTGAAGGCAGTACGAACAGCCGGGTCCTGGTTGCCGCTGCGCAGTTCCTGCAGCAGTTCATAGGCTTTCATCCCGTTACGGATACGGACTTCATGCTGGCCAAGCAGTTCTTTCAGACCGGTTACCTGTTTATCCACCGAACGGGTAGCAATCAGGCCCAGCGCCCACGGAATTTGCACCGCGTATTTATTTTCCTGCGTATCCTGATCGGGAATACCGAACAGGGTAAACGCAGCAGGAGCCGGCTGGGTTTCCCACTCGGCCTCTATCGCCGCCAGTTTAGTTTTCTGTACGTCACCAATTTCATAACCGGATTCATCACCCAGTACGATAACCGACAGAATAGCGGCCATACCGAAGCTGGCAGCAATCGCGAATGAGCGTTTAGCAAATGCCAGATCGCGGCCACGAAGCAGATAGTAAGAACTGATACCGAGGATAAACATCGCTCCGCAGGTGTAACCCGCAGCAACGGTGTGAACGAATTTAACCTGAGCGACCGGGTTCAGCACCAGCTCAGAGAAGCTGACCATTTCCATACGCATGGTTTCGAAGTTAAATTCTGAGGCAATCGGGTTCTGCATCCAGCCGTTGGCGACCAGAATCCACAGCGCAGAAAGGTTTGATCCCAGCGCAACCAGCCAGGTCACAGCCATATGCTGCACTTTACCCAGACGATCCCAACCGAAGAAGAACAGGCCGACAAAGGTCGATTCGAGGAAGAACGCCATCAGGCCTTCGATCGCCAGCGGCGCACCGAAGATATCGCCTACGTAGTGAGAGTAATAGGACCAGTTGGTACCGAACTGGAACTCCATGGTGAGTCCTGTTGCGACGCCAAGAGCAAAGTTAATCCCAAATAACTTGCCCCAGAACTTAGTCATATCCTTATAGATTTGCTTACCTGAAAGCACATATACCGTTTCCATTATTGCCAGCAGAAACGCCATACCCAGCGTTAATGGTACAAACAGGAAGTGATACATGGCAGTCAAGGCAAACTGTAACCGCGACAGTTCGACAATATCCAACAT
This sequence comes from Erwinia sp. S43, assembly GCF_016624745.1. NCBI lineage: Bacteria > Pseudomonadati > Pseudomonadota > Gammaproteobacteria > Enterobacterales > Erwiniaceae > Erwinia > Erwinia sp. S43. The sequence goes on from NZ_JACVTX010000004.1 coordinate 9,256, forward strand.
TTTGACTCCTTGCTCCGCTAATGGGTCGTGGCAAAAAATAATTGAGTAAATTACTCAGGTATATTCCGCTGACCCGAAAATACATAATTATTCCTGGTATTGGTTTCAGACGCATAACAGCGCGCCTCCCGCCAGGGTGATCTAAAAGTTAAAGACAGGTTAAAAAGCTCGGTAAGACTTGCACCAGCTATAATACGCCCCAATAGACTTATATTTAAAGGGGTTTATCACTGCATTATTGTTTTTTATATCCAGATCAAATTTCTGCACATGGCGGGCCAGAACATCCATTTGATATAGCGCAATTTATACCAAAATTGACAAATTCTTCCAGTTAAATACCTGGTAAATAACTCGCGTTTTTTTGATCTAAAATAACATTTAGACTATTAGCAAATGGTAGCAAAGGCATAATTGTTAATTATTTGTACCTTATATTTACGTAACAGTTAAACATTAAGGTAATATGATGGGCAATTTAAGACATGACGAGAAATATTATATTAAATAATAAATAAGCCATTTTTTGATGAACTGCTTAAAGCCTGGCAGAGGATCAAAAAAAAGGCCACCCGAAGGTGGCCAATATGTCGAGTTTTTTTAACGTTATTTCTGTGGCAGAACGGCTTTAACCGCATCGCCGATGTCAGCCAGGCTACGCACGGTTTTAACACCGGCCGCTTCCAGTGCTGCAAATTTCTCGTCAGCAGTACCTTTACCACCGGCGATGATCGCACCGGCGTGGCCCATACGCTTGCCCTTCGGCGCGGTAACACCAGCAATGTAGCCTACAACAGGTTTGGTGACGTGTTCCTTGATGAACGCCGCAGCTTCTTCTTCAGCGCTGCCGCCGATTTCACCGATCATCACGATCGCTTCAGTCTGCGGATCGTCCTGGAACAGCTTCAGAATATCAATGAAGTTAGAGCCAGGAATTGGGTCACCGCCGATACCGACACAGGTAGACTGGCCGTAGCCGATATCAGTCGTTTGCTTAACGGCTTCATAAGTCAGGGTACCGGAACGTGAAACGATACCGATACGACCCGGCTGGTGAATGTGACCAGGCATGATGCCGATCTTACATTCGCCAGGGGTGATAACGCCCGGACAGTTAGGACCGATCATGCGCACACCGGCTTCGTCCAGCTTCACCTTCACGGTCAGCATATCCAGCGTCGGAATACCTTCGGTGATGGTGATAATCAGTTTGATACCGGCATCGATAGCTTCCAGGATACCGTCCTTACAGAACGGAGCCGGAACATAGATAACAGATGCGGTTGCGCCTGTCGCTTCTACGGCTTCACGCACGGTGTTAAATACCGGCAGACCCAGGTGCTCAGTACCGCCTTTGCCTGGCGTTACGCCGCCAACCAGCTGCGTACCATAGGCCAGCGCCTGTTCGGAGTGGAAGGTACCCTGACCGCCGGTGAAACCCTGGCAGATCACTTTGGTGTTTTTATCGATCAGAATTGACATTATTTACCCTCCGCTGCGGCAACAACGCGCTGCGCCGCGTCACTCAGGCTGGTTGCTGCAATAATATTCAGGCCGCTGTCTGCCAGTTTTTTGGCACCCAGTTCAGCATTGTTACCTTCCAGACGCACAACAACCGGTACGTTTACACCCACTTCCGCCACGGCACCGATGATACCGTCAGCGATCAGGTCACAGCGAACAATGCCGCCGAAGATGTTCACGAATACCGCTTTCACTGCGTCATCGGACAGAATGATTTTAAACGCTTCAGTCACGCGCTCTTTGGTTGCGCCACCGCCAACGTCCAGGAAGTTAGCAGGCTGGCCGCCGCTCAGCTTAACGATGTCCATGGTACCCATCGCCAGACCTGCGCCGTTAACCATACAGCCGATGTTGCCTTCCAGCGCCACGTAGTTCAGTTCCCACTGTGCTGCGTGCGCTTCACGAGAATCTTCCTGGCTTGGGTCGCGCATTTCGCGCAGTTCAGGCTGGCGGAACATCGCGTTACCATCGGCAGTCAGTTTGCCGTCCAGGCAGACCAGATCGCCCTGCTTGGTGATCACCAGCGGGTTGATCTCAACCAGTGCCAGATCGCGCTCCAGGAACAGCGTTGCCAGACCCATGAAGATTTTGGTGAACTGACCAATCTGCTTACCGGTCAGGCCCAGTTTAAAGGCCAGCTCGCGACCCTGGAAAGGCTGCGGGCCAGTCAGTGGGTCCAGCGCCATTTTATGAATCAGGTGCGGGGTCTCTTCCGCCACTTTTTCAATTTCCACGCCGCCTTCGGTTGACGCCATAAACACAACGCGACGCGTTGCACGGTCAACCACTGCACCAAGATACAGCTCCTGGTCGATGTCGGTTGCCGCTTCAACCAGAATCTGGTTTACCGGCTGGCCGTTAGCATCGGTCTGGTAAGTAACCAGGTTTTTACCCAGCCAGTTTTCAGCAAAAGCACGAATGTCTTCTTTGCTGTTAACCACTTTCACACCGCCCGCTTTACCGCGGCCACCGGCATGAACCTGACATTTCACTACCCACGGACCGGCGCCGATTTTAGAGGCGGCTTCTTCTGCTTCACGTGGCGTGGTGCAGGCATAACCGGTTGGTGCCGGTAAGCCATACCGTGCAAACAACTGTTTTGCCTGATATTCGTGTAAGTTCATGATGTTCTATCCATTCAGGTCTGAAAAGACTTAGCCGTCAGCAACGGCTACACATAGGATGGGTGCGGCACAAGGCCGCACGCCAGGGGTTTTAAACGTCCAGCAGCAGACGAGCCGGATCTTCCAGCAGTTCTTTAATCGCCACCAGATAACCGACGGATTCGCGGCCATCAATCAGACGGTGATCGTAAGAAAGTGCCAGATACATCATTGGCTGAATCACAACCTGACCGTTTACCGCCATAGGACGATCTTTAATGGCATGCATGCCCAGGATCGCGCTCTGCGGTGGGTTGATGATCGGCGTGGACATCAGTGAACCAAAGACGCCGCCGTTGGTAATGGTGAAGTTACCGCCGGTCAGTTCATCTACGGTCAGCTTGCCGTCACGGCCTTTAATAGCCAGCTCTTTAATTTTCTTCTCGATGTCCGCCATGCTCAGGGCATCGACATCTTTCAGCACCGGAGTCACCAGGCCACGTGGAGTGGAGACTGCAATGCTGACGTCGAAGTAGTTGTGGTACACCACGTCTTCGCCGTCGATTGAGGCATTCACTTCCGGGTAACGCTTCAGCGCTTCTACCACGGCTTTGATGTAGAAAGACATAAAGCCCAGACGCACACCGTGACGTTTTTCGAAGGCTTCACCGTACTGCTTGCGCAGTGACATGATTGGCTGCATGTTCACTTCGTTGAAGGTGGTCAGCATGGCGGTGCTGTTTTTAGCCTGCAGCAGACGTTCAGCTACGCGCTTACGCAGACGAGTCATCGGCACGCGTTTTTCACTGCGGTTGCCCAGCGAACTGGCTGGTGCAGCTTCAGCTGCTTTAGGTTCGGCGGCTTTCGCTACCGGTGCCTTAGCCAGGTGTTTCTCCACATCTTCACGCGTCAGACGACCGCCGACTCCGCTACCTTTAATTGCGGCTGCATCAAGGTTGTGCTCCGCGATCAGGCGACGAATTGCCGGGCTCAGGGCATCGTTGCTCTCTTCTTCCAGAGAAGCGCTCTGACGCTGTGCCGGAGTCGACTCTTTGCTGTCGGCTTTCGCTGACGTTTCTTTGCCCGCGCTGTTGCCCTCTTTCAGGCGACCCAGCACCTGACGAGACGTTACGGTTGCACCTTCATCTTCAACGATCGCTTCCAGTACACCGTCTGCTGAAGCAGGAACTTCCAGGATCACTTTGTCAGTTTCGATCTCGACCAGCACTTCATCACGCTGAACGCTATCGCCAGGTTTTTTATGCCAGGTTGCAACAGTCGCATCAGCAACGGATTCTGGCAGATCGGGAACAAGAATCTCTACACTACTCATTATTTTTCCTTAATTTATTCAACGTTCAGCGCGTCATCAACCAGATCTTGCTGCTGCTTCTGGTGAACGGACATATAGCCAACTGCCGGCGATGCAGATGCGGGACGACCGGCATAACGTAATGAAGCCCCAAACGGCACGACTTCGCGGAAATGATGCTGACTGCAATACCATGCACCCTGGTTCAGAGGCTCTTCCTGACACCAGACAAAATCATGCACGTGAGCGTACTGCTGCAGGATATCCTGTACCGCTTTATGCGGGAACGGATACAGCTGCTCGATACGAACGATGGCCACGTTGGTTTGCTCGTTTTTACGACGTTTTTCCAGCAGGTCGTAATAAACCTTACCGGAACACAGCACAACGCGCTTCACGCCCTGCGGATCAAGCTCATCGATTTCACCGATAGCAGGCTGGAAACCGCCGTTAGCCAGTTCTTCCAGAGAAGATACCGCCAGCGGATGACGCAGCAATGACTTCGGTGACATCACCACCAGCGGACGGCGCATACCGCGCAGCGCCTGGCGACGCAGCATGTGATAAACCTGAGCCGGTGTGGACGGCACGCAAACCTGCATGTTCTGCTCGGCGCAAAGCTGGAGATAACGCTCCAGGCGTGCGGAAGAGTGCTCCGGTCCCTGACCTTCATAGCCGTGCGGCAACAGCATCACCAGGCCACACATACGGCCCCACTTCTGCTCGCCGGAACTGATGAACTGATCGATTACCACCTGAGCACCGTTGGCGAAGTCGCCAAACTGCGCTTCCCAGATGGTCAGAGTACGGGGTTCTGCGGTGGCGTAACCGTATTCAAAGGCCAGTACCGCTTCTTCTGAGAGTACAGAGTCCCAGACTTTGAAGGTCCCTTGTCCATTGTGCACGTGCTGCAGTGGAGTATAGGTAGAACCGTTGGACTGGTTGTGGATCACTGCGTGGCGATGGAAGAAGGTACCGCGCCCCATATCCTCACCGGACAGACGGCATGGGATGCCCTCATCAACCAGCGTGGCGTAGGCAAGGTTTTCAGCTGCGCCCCAGTCGAACAGTTTATTACCCGCGGCCATTTCGGCACGGTCGTTATAAATTTTCGCTACGCGCGACTGCATTTCAACCGCTTCCGGCACTGTACTGATGCGCTTAGCCAGTTCCTGCAGGCGCTTCAGATCTGTGGTTTCCGGATATTTCTCGTCCCACTCGTGGTTAAGATAAGGAGACCAGGTAAAGGAGTGCAGGCTCATCGGACGCCACTCAGGCACCACGCATTCACCAGCATCCAGAGCATCACGGTACAGATTGACCATTTCCGTGGCATCTTCCAGGCTGGCGACCTTCTCGGCTTCCAGCTTGTCAGCATAGAGTTTACGCGGCGTAGGGTGTTTCTTGATTTTCTGGTACATCACCGGCTGCGTCGCACTTGGCTCATCAGCTTCGTTGTGGCCATGACGGCGATAGCAAACCAGATCGATAAAGACGTCGCGTTTGAAGGTGTTACGGAAATCCAACGCCAGACGAGTGACAAAGGCAACGGCTTCCGGATCGTCCGCGTTTACGTGGAAAATCGGTGCCAGCACCATTTTACCAATATCGGTACAGTACTGAGTCGAACGGGCATCTTTCGGGTTTGAGGTGGTGAAACCAATCTGGTTGTTGATCACGATACGTACGGTACCGCCCACTTCATAACCACGAGCCTGCGACATGTTCAGGGTTTCCTGCACCACGCCCTGCCCGGTGACTGCTGCATCGCCATGAATGGTAATCGGCAGTACTTTATTGCTGCTCGGCTCATCAAGACGATCGAGGCGCGCGCGAACGGAGCCCATAACCACCGGGCTAACGATCTCCAGGTGCGATGGGTTGAATGCCAGCGCCAGGTGCACGCTGCCACCCTCTGTTTCAACATCAGAGGAGAAGCCCATATGGTACTTAACGTCGCCGGTACCCAGATGTTCTTTATGCTTGCCGGAGAACTCGTCGAACAGCTCCTGCGGCCTTTTACCCAGCACGTTGATCAGCACGTTAAGACGTCCGCGGTGCGCCATACCCAGCACCACTTCACGCGTGCCGCTCTTACCGGCATGACGGATCATCTCATTGAGCATTGGCACCAGTGCATCGCCGCCTTCCAGTGAGAAGCGTTTAGCACCCGGGAATTTTGCCCCCAGATAGCGCTCCAGACCTTCTGCTGCGGTCAGCTGCTTGAGGAAGCCTTTCTTCTCTTCTGGAGAGAACGAAGCGCGCCCCATTACCGACTCAAGACGCTGCTGAATCCAGCGCTTCTCATCGGTATTAGTGATGTGCATGTACTCAGCGCCGATTGAACCACAGTAGGTTTGCTTCAGTGCTGCATACAGGTCGGACAGCTTCATCGTGTCTTTGCCGATGGCAAATGAACCGACGTTGAAACTCTCCTGGAAGTCAGCCTCACTTAATCCATGATAGGCAGGATCAAGATCCGGAACCGTCTCCAGTTTCCACAGCCCTAACGGATCGAGGTTGGCATGCTGATGTCCGCGGAAACGGAAAGTGTTAATCAGCTGGAGAACCTTGACCTGCTTGGCGTTGGTTTCAGGATCGCTAACGGAGGTGGTATAACGCGATGCGTCTTTCGCCAAACGACGAAAGTACTCGCGAGTCGTGGAATGAAATTGCTCAGGTTTAACCCCAGTACCGGGAAGCTGCTGGAAAAGAGATTTCCATGCATCATCGACAGAGTCAGGATCGGTTAAAAAGTCCTCATAGAGTTGCTCTATGTAGGACTGGTTCGCGCCGGCCAGCCAGGAGGAGTCCAGCCAGGGTTTCATCGCGCTGTTCTGCATTGTGATCCCTTAAGCATTTTTTGCTTTTTTTCGCCGTGGTTGTTTAATGGAACCTTTGCAAGTCCCGCGCCGCGTAAACGGCTTACCGAAATACGGTTCTTCGATACGAGCGACCGGCCCGTAAGGGAACCTTTGCAAGACGTTTCCAACAACTGCACTCTATTGGAAACATCTTACAAAGATGTCCTGTTAAAACTCCGGGAACCAGAGGTTCCCGGAAACAACACTATTATGCACCACGCTGCAGCAACATCGACTTGATATGGCCGATGGCTTTGGTCGGGTTTAGCCCTTTCGGGCAGACACTGACACAGTTCATGATGCTGTGGCAGCGGAATACACTGAAAGCATCACTCAGATTATCCAGACGCGCATCGGTTTCTGTATCGCGGCTGTCAATCAGGAACCGGTACGCAGCCAGTAACCCTGCCGGGCCAATAAATTTGTCCGGGTTCCACCAGAATGACGGACATGAGGTGGAACAGCATGCACAAAGAATACACTCGTACAGGCCATCCAGTTTTTCACGCTGCTCCGGCTGCTGCAAATGCTCCCTTGCTGGTGGTTTTTTCCCATTATTCAACAGGTAAGGCTTAATCTTCTCATACTGAGCATAGAATTGCCCCATGTCTACCACCAAATCACGAATAACCGGTAATCCTGGCAGCGGGCGGATAACAATTTTCTTTTTGCCATTGCCCAATGCGGAAACCGGTGTGATGCAGGCCAGACCGTTTTTACCGTTCATGTTGATACCGTCAGAACCACATACCCCTTCACGGCACGAACGGCGGAAGGCTAATGTCGGATCTTTCTCTTTCAAACGCATCAGCGCATCCAGTAGCATCATGTCGCGGCCTTCTTCAGACTCCAGCGTGTAATCCTGCATCCGCGGAGCATCATCGACATCCGGGTTGTAACGATAGATGGAAAATTCGAGTCTCATGTGTTTCTCCGCAAACTAGTAAGTACGCGCTTTCGGCGGGAAGGCCGCACGCAGTTTCGGCTGCATGTTCACCTCACGGCGAGTCATGCTTTCACTTTGCGGCAGATACAGGCTGTGACATAACCAGTTCGCATCATCACGCTCAGGATAGTCGAAGCGGCTGTGCGCTCCACGGCTTTCGGTGCGGTAGTTAGCCGACACCGCGGTGGCATAAGCCGTTTCCATCAGGTTATCCAGCTCCAGGCACTCAACGCGCTGGGTGTTGAAGTCGCTGGAACGATCGTCAAGACGGGCATTTTTCAGGCGCTCACGCAGAACTTTAAGTTCGGCCAGGCCTTTCGCCATCGCATCACCTTCACGGAATACCGAGAAGTTATTCTGCATACAGGACTGAAGCGCTTTACGAAGCTCGGCAGGATCTTCACCCGAAACGTTGTTATTCCAGCGGTTCAGACGTGCCAGAGAAGCTTCGATCTCTTCTTCTGTCGCATCGCGCAGCTCACCCTGCTCGGCGATAGATTCCTGCAGGTGCACACCCGCAGCACGGCCAAAGACCACCAGATCGAGCAGCGAGTTGCCGCCCAGGCGGTTAGCACCGTGTACCGATACGCAGGCGATTTCGCCCACGGCAAACAGGCCAGGGATCAACACATCTTCACCCTGTTCATTTACCGTCAGCGCCTGGCCGCTTACGCGGGTCGGAATGCCACCCATCATATAGTGGCAGGTCGGTATAACCGGGATCGGCTCTTTCACCGGATCGACGTGCGCAAAGGTACGGGACAGTTCGAGAATGCCCGGCAGACGCGCTTCTAAAACATCTTTACCCAAGTGATCGAGTTTCAGCTTGGCGTGCGGGCCCCACGGACCATCGCAGCCGCGGCCTTCACGAATCTCGATCATGATCGAGCGTGCAACCACATCGCGACCGGCCAGATCTTTTGCATTCGGCGCGTAGCGTTCCATAAAACGCTCACCGTGCTTGTTCAGCAGGTAGCCACCCTCACCGCGACAGCCTTCCGTTACCAGTACACCGGCACCGGCAATACCCGTCGGGTGGAACTGCCACATTTCCATATCCTGCACCGGCACACCGGCACGCAGTGCCATACCCACGCCGTCACCGGTGTTGATATGCGCATTGGTGGTTGACTGGTAGATACGTCCGGCACCGCCGGTTGCCAGCACGGTAGCGCGGGCTTTGAAGTAAACCACTTCACCATCTTCAATATTCAGTGCGGTACAACCCACGATGGCACCGTCGGCGTTTTTCACCAGGTCCAGCGCGTACCATTCGGAGAAGATAGTGGTGTGGTTTTTCAGGTTCTGCTGATACAGCGTATGGAGAAGCGCATGGCCGGTACGGTCTGCGGCTGCTGCGGTACGAGCCGCCTGCTCACCGCCGAAGTTCTTCGACTGGCCGCCGAACGGACGCTGGTAGATTCGGCCATCATCAAGACGGGAGAACGGCAGGCCCATATGCTCCAGTTCCAGAATCGCTTCCGGACCAACGTTGCACATATATTCAATCGCGTCCTGGTCTCCGATGTAGTCGGAACCCTTGACGGTATCGTACATGTGCCATTCCCAGTTATCTTCGTGGCTGTTACCCAGCGCTACGGTAATACCGCCCTGAGCAGACACGGTGTGGGAACGGGTTGGGAAAACTTTCGACAACAGGGCACAGGTCTGGCCCGATTGGGAAATCTGCAGTGCGGCGCGCATACCTGCACCACCGGCACCAATAACTACGGCATCAAATTCTCTGACTGGCAAACTCATTACGCACCCCACACCACTACAGTTCCATAAATTGCATATACCAACAGCGCAACCACTATCACCAGCTGCAGCATCATGCGCAGCGCCAGTGGTTTAATGTAGTCGGTCAGTACCTGCCACATACCGATCCAGCCGTGCACCAGGATGGAGAACAGCGTCAGAAGGGTGAAAACTTTAGTAAAGGAAGAGGCGAAAAAACCACGCCAGATGTCATAGGTCAGGGTCCCAGACATCACCAGAAAACCGAGGATATAAATCACATAGAGGGTCATCACCATGGCGGCGGCACGTAGCAGCAGCCAGTCATGGATGCCATTACGACCCAGTGCAGAAGCATTGCTTACCATACAAGGACTCCAGCCAGGATTGAGAGCACGACAGTAATACCGAACGCAATTTGCGCAGAAAGTTTGCCCGTTTCTAATGTTTCACCCAGATAGCCAAAGTCCATCATTAAATGGCGAATGCCGCCGGCAATGTGATAAGCCAGCGCGGTCAGAATGCCCCACATAATGAATTTAGCGATAAAGCTGTCCATCACGGCGGATGCCTGCTGGAAGCCTTCGGGTGAAGAGAGTGACAGACCCAGTAACCAGAGCAGGATCCCGATCGCCACGAAGGTGATCACACCGGAAACGCGGTGGAGAATGGATGCTATTGCAGTAACGGGAAACCGGATCGTAGTGAGATCCAAGTTGACAGGTCTTTGTTTTTTCACGGTTTTGCCCACACAGCTTTTCTTATTTTGCTTCCTCCGGTCCTGAGGGCGGGTCAGACAGCGTTAACAAGTCAAACATTGCGCCAGGCACCTAAAACAACATCCAGTGTCAAAACGACGCGTATGAAACGCTGGGTGGCTCCTACAACAGGGTATTCCCGGAGACCTGGCGGCAGTATAGGCGGATCACATTCTCATTACAATTCCCCTACAAACACTTTGGAGACATTTCGATAGAACAGTGATCGCATTCACGGTTTTCATATTTGATACAAATTTAATTATCTGATTTGACATAACTTCAACATCTCTGTTACAAACTGAGCAATAAAAGTTCTATGATGCACAAAAGTTATGGGGATACACTTTCCCCTAAGCACAAGTTATGTAACATTGAGTCGTATTCTTTATAAAGCAACGGTATTGGTTATAACGTAAGCATGTTTAGACCGGATCTCTTAACTACCATGCTACACTCTCAGGAATGTGCCTAACCCAGCCCACGAGCGCCCGTCACTCTGTACCCTGCACGCCTTAAAGATGCCACAGAGATGATTACCTTCTGCGCCTGGCAATGAGCTGGGAGTGCGTGACTTCCCGGTGTTAAAGATCCCTATATAAGGCGCTAAGGAGACTATAAATGGCTGATAAAAAAGCGACGCTAACCCTCGAAGGCGAAGCTCCTATTGAACTTAATGTGCTAAAAGGCACATTAGGTCAGGAAGAGATTGATGTCCGGGCTTTAGGTTCTAAAGGGTATTTCACCTTTGATCCAGGCTTTACCTCTACCGCGTCCTGCGAATCAAAAATTACCTACATCGACGGCGATGAAGGCATTTTGCTGCATCGTGGTTTCCCCATCGATCAGCTGGCTCTGCATTCCAACTATCTGGAAGTGTGCTACATCCTGTTAAACGGCGAAGCCCCGACAAAAGCCCAGTTTGACGAATTCAGAACGACAGTGACCCGTCACACCATGCTGCACGAGCAGATCCACCATCTGTTCCGCGGCTTCCGTCGCGACTCGCATCCGATGGCCGTTATGTGCGGCGTAACCGGCGCGCTGGCTGCTTTCTATCATGATGCCATGGACGTTAATATCGAACGCCATCGTGAGATCGCCGCTTTCCGCCTGCTGTCTAAAATGCCTACCATGGCGGCAATGTGTTACAAATATTCAATCGGTCAGCCGTTTGCCTATCCGCGCAACGATCTTTCCTATGCCGGTAACTTCCTGCACATGATGTTCTCCACACCGTGTGAGGATTATGTCGTGAATCCGGTACTGGAAAGAGCGATGGATCGTATTCTGATCCTGCATGCCGATCACGAGCAAAACGCCTCCACCTCTACCGTGCGTACCGCCGGTTCTTCCGGTGCGAACCCGTTTGCCTGTATCGCCGCGGGCATCGCCTCGCTGTGGGGACCGGCTCACGGCGGCGCGAACGAAGCCTGCCTGCGCATGCTGGAAGAGATCAGCACCGTTGAACACATTCCTGAGTTCCTGCGCCGCGCCAAAGATAAGAACGATTCGTTCCGTCTGATGGGCTTCGGCCACCGCGTGTACAAAAACTACGATCCGCGTGCCACCGTGATGCGTGAAACCTGCCATGAAGTGCTGAAAGAGCTGGGTATGAAAGATGACCTGCTGGAAGTCGCCATGGAACTGGAGCACATCGCGCTGAACGATCCGTACTTTATTGAGCGCAAACTCTATCCAAACGTCGACTTCTATTCCGGCATCATTCTGAAAGCAATGGGCATTCCATCTTCAATGTTTACCGTTATCTTCGCGATGGCGCGTACCGTTGGCTGGATTGCACACTGGAAAGAAATGCACGACGACGGCGTGAAAATTGCCCGTCCGCGCCAGCTGTACACCGGCTACGACAAACGCGATTTTACCTCTCATCTGAAGAAGTAACTGCGAGGCTGGCCTGATTTTCAATCAGTGCCAGAAAAGAGCCAGTAAAAAGCCGGGATCTGCATCCCGGCTTTTTTTATTTCTGGCAACCGGGGCACCAATAAAACGGCCGGGACGATAGCGTGGTTTTCACAATGGTTTCTCCGCAGCGCTCGCAGGCCTGCCCTGCACGATGAAATACCTTAAAGCTGAAAATCGCGCCGTGATGGCGGTTTTCATCGGCTTCACCCCGCGTTCGGTAAGAAAGTCGCGGTATGGCCAGCAGTGCTTCCGCCAGTACATCACACTGCGCATCACTCAGGTCCTCGGCCCGATGACTCGCCGCCAGCTCAGCCTGCCAGAGAATTTCAACCCGCAGGTAGTTACCCAATCCGGCGAGAAAGCTTTGATCGAGCAACAGTCCGCTGAACTGACGACGGCGAAAACGCTTCGACAGCAAACGCTCGCGTACCTGCTCAGCCGTCAACTTCATATCCAGCACGTCCGGCCCGACTCGGTTCAGAAACGGATGGGCGGCCACGCCGTTGGCATCCAGCAGTTCGATATCCGATGCGCTATATAAAAGCAGCGTTTTGTCCGCCGTTGACAGTTTGACCCGCAGCACACGCTTGCTGTCAGGCTCTTTGCCGGTTGGCACCACGCGCCATACACCGTAAAGCTGATTGTGGCTGTATAGCGTCAGCCCGTTGGAAAAGTGAGTCAGTAAGGCCTTACCGCGCGTCTCAATTGCCGTCACCCGCTGCCCCACCAGCTCATGCTGACGGGCCTGCAGCGCAGGATAGGCGAACCAAACCTCGGTCAGCACTTTACCTTGAATTGCCTCTTCCAGGCGGTCCGCCGCCCGGCGAATTTCAGGACCTTCCGGCATGCAAACTCCGTTGCGTCTGTAAGAAAAAACCGGCGACAGAAACATTTCTGACGACGACCGTGGAATAATCAGCTTGTAAGGCTTTATGACCGGGAACGCTGCGCCGTTACAAAAAGAGAGTATCTTGACTAAGAATGGCGGGTTTCATGGCAGGTAACATCGATTTGATGCGCACGAAAAGCCTGCCGAAGCCGCTGTGCAAAGTTAAGCGCGTGGGGCCCGTCGCCGTGCAGGCAGACCGTTTCAGCCCGAACGGCCACCCACTCCCCCGTCACGCTCTGCACTTCGCCACGCTGTACCATATCCAACGTCTGGCGAATCGCCAGCTCCGCCTCTTCGATTAATGCGCCTGGCTGGCCGCGCGGCACCAGTGAACCATCATACTGATAGCCGCGATCGGCAAACACTTCTTCACAGGTTACCAGCCCCTGCGACCGCGCAGCACGAATGGATTCACTACCGGCTAACCCGACCAGCACCAGTGCCGGATCGACAGCTTTTACCGCCTGAGCTATCGCCTCCGCCAGCGGTGCTTCTCTCGCCGCCTGGTTGTACAACATACCGTGAGGTTTGACGTGAACCAGCCTGCCGCTGAGGCTTTCGGTCAGCGCCTTCAGCGCGCCAACCTGATAGATCACCTGCGCATAGACCTCTTCCGGTGGCAGATGCATCGCCGTACGACCAAAGTTTTCCCGATCCGGAAAGCTGGGATGTGCGCCAATCGCCACGCCAGCCTCCAGCGCCTGTCGTACCGACTGCAACATGGTGGAGGCATCGCCTGCGTGGAAACCGCAGGCGATATTCACCGAGGTGACCAACGTCAGAAGCTCACGCTCGCCGGAGCATCCTTCACCGATATCAGCATTCAGATCGATCTTCATGCACGTAACCCCCAGGCGATCTGATCCAGAACTCGCTGCTGTTCCCTTTTGGCCCGCAGCGCCTCTTCCAGAGTACAGTGCACAAAGTGGATCGGCTCTCCCAACCGCAGCTGCGCCAGATGATAAAGATCCGCTTCAATGACGCAGGCAATGCGCGGATAGCCACCGGTTGTTTGTGCGTCGGCCAGCAGCACGATTGGCTGCCCTCCGGCGGGAACCTGGACTACGCCGGGAACCAGCCCGTGGGAAAGTAGTTCACGATCGGCATCGCGCTGTAGCTTACGCCCCTGCAGGCGGTATCCCATCCGGTTACTTTGCGGATCGAGCCGCCATGCAGTGCGCCAGAAGGCCTCACGGCTCTCGGCACTGAATTCATGATACTCCGGCCCTGGTAATGCGCGTACCCGGTTACCCCACAGCAATTGCCGTACGCCTGCGGGTTCACTAAAATCACACGTCGCGGCCCTCAGAGGAAGCCGATCGCCATCCTGAATCTTGCGCCCATCAAGCCCGCCAAAACCCGCTTTCAGATCGGTGCTCATCGACCCCAGCTGCGGTTCAACAGCAAAACCGCCATTGATGGCCAGATAGCTGCGCATACCACGCTGCGGCATACTTAAAGTCAGCCGCTGGCCTTTCTTTACTGCGGTTCGCCAGCCGGTCCAGACGGTCTTTCCGTCCAGTTTTGCGTTACAGCCCGCGCCGGTCAGTGCCAGCCAGCCGTCGCGGCCAAACTCCGCAGTAAACTGCCCAAGAGTGATTTCCAGCACCGCATCCTCCGGCGGGTTGCCTACCAGCATATTTGCGGTCTGCATTGCCGGATTATCCAGCGCTCCACATCGGCTGATGCCGTACTGACGCCAGCCGGTGCGACCAGCATCCTGGATGCTGGTGCTGATCCCGGCGCGAATGATTTTTAGCATATCCCCTCCTTCTGTGGCACAAAGCGCACCCGATCGCCGGACCGCAACAGCACCGGCGGCTGATGTCCAGGGGTGAATAGCATCGTTTTCGCCTGACCGATCAGTTGCCAGCCACCGGGTGTGGCCAGAGGATAAATACCAGTTTGTGCCCCGCCGATACCAACCGAACCGGCAGGAACCGTGAGCCGGGGATCGGCACGCCGTGGAGTGTACAGACGACGGTCAAGGCCGCCAAGATAAGGAAAACCAGGCTGGAAACCGATGAAGTAGACGACGTACTCCACTGCGCTGTGGCATTCAACCACCTGTGAGGCACTCATTTCGCAGTGATGTGCAACCTGATCCAGGTCGGGACCTGCCGCTCCACCGTAGATAACCGGTATCTCGATTAACCGTGACGCCGGTACCTGAACCTCGCTATTTTCCCACCACTGCTGCAGCCACTCGATGGCATCCAGTGCGGTTTGCTGCGGATCGCTTAACACGACGGTAATATTATTCATCCCGGGGACAACATCGATAACTTCAGGACGATCGTGAAGGCGCTGAGCCAGTCCCCATATTCGCTGCTGGCTGCTGAGTGAAACCGGCGGGTCCAGTTCCAGCACCACCGTGCGTTCTCCTAACAAATAACATCGTGCTCGCTGCACTCAAGCCTCCTGAGCGGAAGTGATAGCCATTAACGGACAGGAAAATAGTTATGCGAGATTGCGGTAACGGTGTCAACCCGCCGGGCTTCGACGATCGCACCCGGCAGGTTGCTTATCTGGGATCAGACCGGGTTATTGATATCGATAAAAGTGACATCCAGCCCGTGATTTTCTGCCAGCCACTCGCCGAGCGCCTGTATACCGCAGCGTTCGGTGGCGTGGTGACCGGCGCCATAAAAATGCAGCCCCTGCTCGCGCGCGCTGTGAATGGTCTGTTCGGAAGCTTCACCGCTGATAAACGCATCGACGCCGAACGCGGCGGCGGCATCAATAAAGCCCTGTCCGCCGCCGCTGCACCACGCCACGCGTTTAATCAGTGCCGGTGCATTGTCGCCACAGTGCAGAGGAGTGCGCCCCAGCGTATCTTCAATACGCTTCGCCAGCTGTTCACCGCTAACCGGCTGGGCAAATTCGCCCCAGAACAGCAGTTCTTCCACTTCACCTTTAACTTCAATCCCAAACAGCTTCGCCAGCAGCGCGTTGTTGCCCAGTTCAGGGTGCGCATCCAGCGGCAGATGCCAGCCAAACAGGTTAATGTCGTTTGCCAGCAGCGTTTTCAGGCGCTGGCGCTTCATCCCTTTGATAACAGAAGGTTCGTTCTTCCAGAAATAGCCGTGATGCACCAGTACAGCATCGGCTTCCAGCCGCACGGCTTCGTCGAGGAGTGCCTGGCAGGCGGTGACGCCGGTGACGATTTTTTTAATTTCGCTTCTGCCTTCAACCTGCAACCCGTTCGGGCCGTAGTCTTTGAAGGCGGCGGCATTCAGTAACTGGTTAACCAGCTGTTCGAGTTCACTATTGCGCATAATTAATCCATCTGTTTTCGTGCAGCTTCAAAGGCGTCCAGCGTTTGCTGGCGTGCCTGTTTATGTTCCACGATCGGCACAGGATAATCGAGCTTTTGGTTAGTTTTCTTTGCCCACTCGTGGGGCTGATGGATATATTTTTCCGGCACCTGCCGCAGCTCTGGCAGCCACCGGCGGATAAACTCACCTGCCGCATCGAAACGTTCACCCTGTGTGGTCGGGTTAAAAATGCGGAAATAGGGTGCGGCATCGGTGCCGGTAGACGCGGCCCACTGCCAGCCGCCGTTGTTAGCCGCCAGGTCACCATCGATCAGCTGCGACATAAAGTAGCGTTCGCCCTCGCGCCAGTCGATTAGCAGATCTTTCACCAGAAAACTGGCAGTAATCATCCGCAGCCGGTTGTGCATCCAGCCAAGGCTGTTTAGCTGGCGCATAGCGGCATCGACAATCGGATAGCCTGTTTTGCCTTCCTGCCAGGCGGCAAGATGCCTGGGTTCATCGCGCCAGGCGACTTTTCGCGTCCAGCGAACAAAAGGCTGATGGCGGCACAGCGCCGGATAAGCCACGATCAAATGGCGATAAAACTCGCGCCAGATAAGCTCATTCAGCCAGACAAAAACCTTACCGTCTTCCAGTCCGCGCGGATGTTCTTTGAGCAGTCGATAAAGGCATTGACGCGGAGACAGCACGCCGATGGTCAAATAGACTGAAAGACGGCTGGTGCCGTCAAGCGCAGGCAAATCACGCCGGTCGGGGTAGTGTGTCACAGGCTGCTGGCTGAACTCCCGCAACCTGGCAATCGCGGCCTTCTCGCCGACGGGAAACAGCGAGCTGTCGACGGATTCTCGTGGATAGTTAAACGGCTTCAGCGGAGAAACGTCTTTTATCGGCCCGCTTTCTCGTGCGGCAGGTGCTGAAAAGCATTCAGGTAATCCTTCCTGCAGGCGCTTAACAAACGCCTTGCTGAACGGTGTAAACACCTTATACATCTCACGATTACCGGTCAGTACGCTGCCGGGAGGTAACAGCAGGCTATCGTCAAAACCCTGCGCCATCACATCATTATCAAACAGCACCCGTTCGGCAGCAGCATCACGCTGGCGCTCATTGACCTCGTACTGATAGTTATAGAACATCCGGTCAACATGGTGCTTCTGGCAAAAGTCCAGTAGCACATCTACGGAAGCGCTGAAATCATCACATTCAGCGAGGTGCAGCTCAATGCCCTTTTGCGCCAGCGATTGCTGCAGGTCCTGCAAATTCTGCCAGATAAACTCCGCCTGCTTCGCCGCCATATCATGGCTGTGCCACTGTTTCGGCGTGGCGATAAATAGCGCAATGACTTTTGCGCTGTTCGAGCGACAGGCGGCATAAAGGGCATGATTGTCATTGATGCGCAGATCGTTACGCAGCCAGACAAGGTGGGTTGTCATAATGTTCCCTGAATTTAATTAGTATCCATAACGCAGCCGCAGGGCTTCGGGATAAGGAGAGAAGTAACGCTGCGCGCTCAGCCAGGGATGCGGATACTGCGCCATATAGTGTTTCAGCAGGGTCATCGGTGCCAGTAAAGGCTGGATGCCACGGCGGTAACTGTCAATCAGCATGGACAGCTCCTGGCGCTGCGGCGAATTGAGCTCGCGACGGAAATAGCCCTGAACATGCATCAGTACATTGGTGTGGTTGCTGCGCGAGGCAGGCAGCTTCATCAAATCCATCAGCAGCTGGCGGTAGGCAAAAGCGAACTCCTCCAGCGATTCCCAGCGATCCATTTTTGCCACGAACGGGCCGATTTCCCGGTATTTTGGCTGGGAGTGGGCCAGCAGCAGCAGTTTGTATCGGCTGTGGTAGTCCATCAGTTTTGCCCGGGTCAGGCCACCTGCCCACAGCTGGTTAAATTCATGCAGCGCGTAAACGCGCGCGACAAAATTCTCCCGCAGGATAGGGTCGTGAAGCCGCCCGTCTTCTTCCACCGGCAGCCACGGCAGTTGTGCCATCAGCTCGCGGGTGAAAATGCCGACGCCCTCTTTTTGATTATTATTATTGTCAGGTTGATAGACACGGACGCGTTCCATGCCGCAGCTGGGCGATTTGGCACAAACAATGTAGCCGCACAGGTGGTGAAGCTGGGCCACCTTTTCAGCGGAAAACGCCTGCATATCTTCTGTGACGGCAGAGTTCTTCCCGCTGACGGCAGACTCTTTGCCGTTACTGAAGCGAAGGGCTACATCCCCGCCTTCAACTTGAGTCAAACGAAGTGCGGGTCGGGGAGCAGGTAAACCAATCGCCATTTCCGGGCAGATCGGTTCATAGTGAAGATAAGGGGCCAGCTCTTCTGCAGCGAAAACAGAACGCTTATGCCCACCGTCAAATCTCACCCGCTCACCCAGCAGGCAGGCACTGATGCCAACAGGAATTTTTTTGCTCATATCTATACAACCAAATAATTATTGTACAGGTTTGAGTGTAGATCAATTTCGCTATTTTTTCTCTTAAAACCTTAATCGCTGAATTTTTCGCAAAAAAAATCCCGCACTCCGGCGGGATAGTAAACAGAACAAATTCATTGAAATCGTTGGGGTTAGCTTTAGAGCTGTAACATCAAAGCGATACTTAATAAAAATCGCAGCAGGCCGATTCAGCTTCGGCCAGCCAGACGGGCTTATCGCTGGTTTTTACCCAAACACGATGCAGATAACTGTAAAAGCGGGCACGGTCGGCGCGGAAAAGCATAACCGGCAGCGCGAGCACACCGGCGAGCACTACCGCTGCACGACGCATGAAAATCCGCGTAGTGGAATAAGAGTGATAAAGATTCATACGTCCTCCTCAAATCGGCTAAAAGATTGTCTGTAATCTGAGCAAAATAATACCGCCTTTAATGTAATTTTACTACTGATCGGACCACTTTTTTGACGAAAAATTGTGCTGTTTTTGCTCTGACTGTAATTCTGTTACAGAATGGTTAATTAAGGCTTAAAAAAGCCGTTAATAAGATCGATTAATTAACAATTACCCTCCGGCAAAACTGCGATGGGCGAGCCGCATCATCTTTTGCTAAATTACCCGCCATAATGACGTTTTCCGGCAAGGCTCTCTGGCTGCCGGTGCGGAGGAACCTTGACCACTATTCTGATCGTTGAAGATGAAAAAGAGATCCGCCGTTTTCTGCGCGTGGCACTTGAAGGCGAAGGCTTTCGCGTGGTTGATGCCGATACACTCAGCCGCGGGTTAATTGAGGCCGCTACACGCAAGCCTGAGATGGCGATCCTCGATCTCGGATTGCCGGACGGCGACGGTATTCAGTTTATTCGCGAGGTACGTCAGTGGAGCAGTATGCCGGTGATTGTCCTGTCAGCCCGCAGTGACGAACAGGACAAAATCAACGCGCTGGATGCCGGTGCGGATGATTTCCTGACGAAACCTTTCGGCGTGGGTGAACTGCTGGCGAGAGTGCGTGTTGCCCTGCGCCACCGCCCGAGTTCCACCAGCAGCAGTGAACAGGCGCAAATTACCTTTGGCGAGGTCAGCGTCGATATTGCTGCCCGGCGAGTCACACGCGATGGCAGCGATCTGCATCTGACGCCGATTGAATTTCGTCTGCTGGTCAGCCTGCTGAACCATCCAGGCAAAGTGATGACCCAGCGCCAGCTGCTGGTTCAGGTCTGGGGACCTAATGCGGTTGAGCACAGCCACTACCTGCGGATCTATATGGGGCACCTTCGCCAAAAACTGGAACGCGATCCTGCCCAGCCGCAGCATTTGCTGACGGAAACCGGCGTTGGCTATCGCTTTATTCCCTGAATCACGGCAATAAAAAAGGCCATTCAGTGAATGGCCTTTTCATATTTACTGCAAAAATAACGTCAGACTCAGGCGTTTTTCAACACCGCGCTAACGATCTCTACTGCTTCTTTCTCTATCTTCTCGCGATGCTCGGCACCGAGGAAGCTTTCACAGTAAATTTTGTAGGCATCTTCAGTACCTGAAGGACGCGCGGCAAACCAGCCGTTTTTGGTCATCACTTTCAGGCCACCAATGGAGGCTCCGTTGCCTGGCGCGGCGGTCAGACGATCGGTGATCGGATCGCCTGCCAGCGTGTCTGCACTCACCATTTCCGGCGAAAGCTTCGACAGCGCGGCTTTCTGAGCAGACGTTGCCGCTGCCTGGATACGGTTGTAGCTTGGGGCACCAAAACGCGCGGCCAGTTCATCATAGTGCTGCTGCGGATTCTTACCGGTTACGGCGGTGATTTCTGCCGCCAGCAGACACATGATGATACCGTCTTTGTCGGTCGACCATGGGGTGCCGTCGAAGCGCAGGAAGGATGCACCCGCGCTCTCTTCACCGCCGAATCCGAAGGTCCCGTCAAACAGGCCATCAACGAACCACTTAAAGCCCACCGGCACTTCCACCAGCTTACGGCCGATATCGTCAACCACACGGTCAATCATTGCACTGGACACCAGCGTTTTGCCGACTGCAACATCTTTGCCCCACTGCGGACGATGCTGGAACAGATAGTTCACCGCAACCGCCAGATAGTGGTTAGGATTCATCAATCCGGCAGGCGTGACAATACCGTGGCGGTCATAATCCGGGTCGTTAGCAAACGCCAGATCGAACTTGTCGCGCAGCGCCAGCAGGCCCGCCATTGCACACTCGGATGAGCAGTCCATACGGATCACGCCATCTTTATCCAGGTGCATAAAGCGGAAAGTCTGATCGACCGCATCGTTAACGATGGTCAGATCGAGCTTGTAGAACTCAGCGATCCGCTGCCAGTAGGCAATGCCGGAGCCACCCAACGGATCGACACCAATCTTCAGGCCCGCTTTCTGGATTGCCGGGATATCAACGATCTGCGCCAGGCCTTCGATGTACGGCTGGATCAGATCCTGCTCCTGAAGATGGCCGCTGGCCCATGCCTGATCCAGAGAAATACGCTTAACGTCTTTCAGACCGCCCTTAATTAAGGCATTGGCACGATCTTCCACCACTTTGGTGACGTTGGTATCCGCCGGTCCGCCGTTTGGCGGATTATATTTGATGCCGCCATCTTCCGGTGGATTGTGGGAAGGCGTAATCACAATGCCGTCCGCCAGTACCGCGCCAGCTTTGTTATGCTCAAGGATGGCGTTGGAAATCGCAGGGGTCGGCGTATAGCCATTATCCTGCTGCACAATCACATCCACACCGTTTGCCGCCAGCACTTCCAGCACCGAGATAATCGCCGGTTCAGACAGCGCATGGGTGTCCTTACCGACGTAGCAAGGCCCGGTCACGCCGTTCTTTTTACGTTCTTCGGCAATAGCCTGAGCAATAGCCAGGATATGCGTTTCATTGAAACTGTGACGACCCGCGCTACCGCGATGGCCTGAGGTACCGAATTTTACTGCATGTTCAGCATTACCCAGTTCAGGCTGCAATACGTAGTACTGCGACGTTAATTGTGCAACGTTAATTAAATCGCTCTGCCGGGCTGGCTGCCCGGCACGGGGGTGATTGGCCATTGGCGCTTCTCCCTGACGCTTCGGTTAAAGGGTACCGCAAACTTTCTCGGTCAGTTCCGCCGGGAACTGCATCGATAACATGATATGTTCCACCATGCTGCGCTTGCGGCCGGTATTAGTGTTGGTGATTACCCAGTAAGGGGTACCCGGAATATGCTGAGGCTTGGTATGCGTACCATTCTGAGTCAGCGTCTGCTGGTTACCCGCGAAATAGACCCGCGTGCGGCCATGCAGCGACTCGGTGGCATCGCCAAAGGCTTTGGCGTCCAGGGTGTATAAAGTCGATAAAATCAGCATAAACCTGTTCACCACTTTCTTCTGCTCGGCATATTCGTCAGAAAGCAGCAGTTCACGCACGGCGCGAACGCGATCCTGCGGGCGAGGTTCAGATTTCACGACAGCGGGCTCTTTAACCACCTGGGCAACGGGTGCCGCAGGCGCGGTCTGCCCCGCAGTGAACTTCAGCATACGGCGTAAAATGTCCGATGCGCTTTCCCCAATATGCTGAGTATGGCTGGCAATATAGCGGTATAGCTCTTCGTCGACTTCTATCGTTTTCATCTTTATCCAGTACGGTTGTTGCTTCTATCAGAATCGAGCGCAAAAACAGATACGATCTTCAGGATCGTCTGCTTTCTGGAACCCGGATCCTAACTTCAGGATTATAAAGTTAAATCCAGCCCGGGTGTAGCCTAAGCCCTCTTTGCCAGCAAAAGTCAGAATTTGCCGTAAAAAGATCGTTGGCAGCGCCTGTGCTATCCCCGGCAGAAAATGTAAAATCCATGATACCCTAAGCCTTCGTCCCAACTGTAAGAACTTTGCTATGAATTTGAATGTCCGCCTGCAATCTGAACAATCTGCAACAAACGATCTGCCTCTGGTATTGATCCACGGGCTTTTTGGCAGTCTTGATAACCTGGGAATCCTCGCTCGTGACCTCAAGCAGAACCGTCGGCTGATTCAGATTGATGTACGCAATCATGGTCTGTCGCCACGCTCGAACGAAATGAGCTACGCGCTGATGGCGCAGGACGTGCTGGAAACGTTAGACGGGCTGGGCATTGAGCGTTTCGGCGTTATCGGCCATTCAATGGGCGGCAAAATCGCCATGATGCTAACCGCGCTGGCACCGGACCGCGTGGCAGGACTGGTGGTGATTGATATGGCACCGGTCGCCTACCCTACCCGCCATCATGATGATATCTTCGCCGCGCTCCAGGCAGTTACCCATGCTGGTATCACCTCACGTAGTCAGGCCGCAGCGCTCATGCGCCAGACACTGGCGGAAGAGGGCGTGATCCAGTTTCTGTTAAAATCTTTCCACGAAGGTGAATGGCGTTTTAATGTCCCGGTGCTGTATCAATGCTACGACCAGATTATTGGCTGGCAGCCAGTGCCTGCCTGGCCGCATCCTGCGCTGTTCATTCGCGGTGAGCGTTCCCCCTACCTGGCCGATGAATATCGTGACGCACTGCTGGCACAGTTTCCTCAGGCGCGGGCGCATGTTGTGGCCGGGGCCGGTCACTGGGTTCACGCTGAAAAACCTGATGCAGTTTTACGCGCAATTCGTCGATTTTTTGTGCTGTAAAAACAATTATTTCCCTATGTTGTTAAAACATTGTCGTCATCACTTTCACTGGGGTATGATGCGCGCTGACATTTTTCCGCTGGTGATTTTTACGGCGGATAACGGCCTGACACATCAGAAATCCAGCCTTTCAGTATCACTAATCTATGGCAAAAGAGAACACGGACCGCACAACGATCGATCTGTTCGCAGATGAACGTCGCCCGGGACGACCGAAAACTAATCCGCTGACGCGTGATGAGCAGTTGCGCATCAATAAACGTAATCAGCTTAAACGCGATAAAGTTCGCGGGCTTAAGCGTGTCGAGCTGAAAATGAACAGTGAAGCCGTTGACGCACTTAACCAACTGGCCGAAGCGCGCAATATGAGCCGCAGTGAACTGATTGAAGAGATGTTGCTAAACCAGTTAAAACACCTTCAGTCCTGAATACACCGCGTGCTATCAACGCACAAAGCGACAAATGCCGCAGCATTACTCATTTATCCATTGACGGCGGTCTGCTATTATTACGGCTATCTGCAAAAATTTTGGCAGCCACCATATCATTAAGATTCAAGAGGTTATTAAACTCATGGCAATCGTAGGCATTTTCTTTGGCAGCGATACAGGCAATACGGAAAACATTGCAAAGATGATCCAGAAACAGCTGGGTAAAGACGTTGCAGAAGTTCGTGATATTGCCAAAAGCAGCAAAGAAGACCTTGAAGCCTTCGACATTCTGCTGCTGGGCATTCCCACCTGGTATTACGGTGAAGCCCAGTGTGACTGGGATGACTTTTTCCCTACGCTGGAAGAGATCGACTTCAACGGTAAGCTGGTAGCCCTGTTCGGCTGTGGCGATCAGGAAGACTACTCAGAATATTTCTGCGATGCGATGGGCACTATCCGCGACATCATTGAACCAAACGGTGCGATCCTGGTGGGCCAGTGGCCGACCGAAGGCTACAATTTCGAAGCTTCTAAAGGCCTGGCGGATGACAACCACTTCCTGGGTCTGGCGATTGACGAAGATCGTCAGCCAGAACTGACCAACGAACGCGTTGATAAGTGGGTTAAGCAAATTTTTGATGAACTTCAGCTGAAAGAAATCATCGAAGCCTAAGCTAAACGGCCTGATGTGAGAGACATCTCACATCAGGCCAGTGATTTTTCCTATAGAAGTAATAGATACGTATTTGTAACTTCCACCTGTAAAAATGTACAATAACCCTATCGGTTACCCGCTTTCTCATCCTTCAGCCTCTCTAAACGATCTTTTGCGATCGCCGTGCGGCGGAGTGAGATAGAGCGAAATGTTAACTTTGTAAGATTTGGACGCAGGCCTCACTGGACGTAATGACATTAATCCTTACATCCAATAGTGGTATCAGACATTCCTTGTTGTTTTCATTTCGATGTATGAGTTCTATACTGTGACGCATCCAACTCTAGCGTCAACCGATGTTCAGGGCTTTTCAGCCACTAAGTGACTAGCAAAGTAACAGGACAATATCCGCATGACTGACAACAATACCGCATTAAAGAAGGCCGGCCTGAAAGTCACGCTTCCACGACTGAAAATTCTGGAAGTGCTTCAGGAACCAGAAGGCCATCACGTCAGTGCGGAAGACTTGTATAAGCGCCTGATTGATATGGGCGAAGAAATCGGTTTAGCCACGGTCTACCGCGTGCTTAACCAGTTTGATGACGCAGGGATCGTTACCCGTCATAATTTTGAAGGCGGTAAATCCGTTTTCGAACTGACTCAGCAGCACCACCACGATCATCTGATCTGCCTGGACTGCGGTAAAGTTATTGAATTCCGCGACGAGTATATCGAAGCACGTCAGCGTGAAATCGCGACTCGCCACGGAATCAAGCTGAGCAATCACAGCCTGTATCTCTATGGCCATTGCTCTAAGGGCGACTGCCGCGAAGACGATACGCTGCACGACGAGTAATCCGTTCTGAAATCAGTATGAAACCGGTGGCTATGCCCACCGGTTTTTTTTGCGCGTTATCCGGCATAGACCGGCAGGACGTTCCAGTACGAAAGTATGGAAACCAGCGCATTCACCGCGCCGAAGATCAGCACCAGAACGATCGGTGCCGTCCCTCCTCTCACCTGCCAGGCCGCGTTGGTGAAACGTTGTCGGGCCTTTCTCGCCAGCATTGCCGGAGTGATCACCGCCCACAGCGTAGCCGCCAGCCCGGCATAACCAATCGCCACAAGAAAACCGTTTGGCCAGATCATCGCCGCCGCCAGCGGCAGAATAAAGGTGACCACCGTCGTTTTTAACCGACCGAAGGCTGAACGATCAAACTTAAACAGATCGGCAAGATAGTCGAAGAACCCCAGACTGACACCCAGGAATGAACAGGCGACAGCAAAGTTCGAGAAGATATCCAGCAGCAGATTCAGATAGGGGCTGTGCAGCACACCCGACAGTGCGGCGACCAGCACGTCGATATTTCCGCCCTGTGCTGCAATCGCTTTGAATTCGTGGCGCGGGATATTGCCCATCGTGCCAATAATCCAGATAAAGTAGATCACCAGTGCCAGCAGTGTGCCAAACACCAGACAGCGACAAACCCGGCTGCCGTTCTTTTGATAGTAGCTGATCAGCCCGGCGATATTACCGTGATAGCCAAATGAAGCGAGGCAGAATGGGATCACCATCCACAGATAGCGCAGGTAGTGGCTTTCCTCCCCATGACTGTCCAGCAGTTTCACCGGTTCGATATGCCACAGCAGTCCGCCAAAGATAATCAAAAACGTAATCACTTTCGCGCCGAGAAAAATCAGCGTCATACGACTGACCATTGCCGTACCCAGCCAGATAAACAGCGCTACCAGTAGCGTAAAAGCGAACCCAGCGCTGCGGGCAGAAACCGGCAATGATAGCTGGCTCAGCGTATGCTGAATAATCGCTCCGCTGGCTGAGATATAGGCATAGGTCAGTATCCCCAGAACAAAGGCGACGGACAGACCGTTAATCAGATTCCAGCCCCGTCCCAACAGATCGCGAGTGATCGTGTCAAAGCTGGAACCGGCCGGATAATGCAGGCTGGCCTCCAAAAACAGCAACCCGGAAAGCAGCATGCAGAACCAGGTGATAATCAGTAATGCTGACGACCAGAGAAACCATGCACCGGACATCACCACCGGTAACGAGAACATCCCGGCACCGATAATCGTGCCGCTAATAATTAGCGTTCCCCAGAGTGTAGAAGGCAGGCGGGCGATGGAAACCGGTAAATCCATGACTAATCCTTAGCAAAAAACGGAAACTTACCGCCATCACCGGAATTATTCACTGGATGCACGGCATTAATGCCGCATATTCTACACCAGGCCGAACCCGCGAACTAGTACGATAATCAGTTTGTTACCATGGTTTCCTGCAGATAACGCCAGCTCGGCGGCTGGGTTGCGCAGTTAATGACCGCCAGCGAAATACGATGCGAATGATTATTCTGCTGCTGTTGCAGTTCGTGATACTGGATGACCACCTCATCCCCCCGCTGCGAAATAACGTTGAACTGCTCAATGCTTATCGTCATCCCCTGACGCGCGCCGGTTAAGCGGTTGAATAAGTCCTCAACGTCTGCCAGCGCCAGGCTTTTACCGGTCGGGGTGACCATCACAAAATCTTCAGCAAAATGCGTGAGCAGCTCAGCAGTCTTGCTGCCGTCGCCGTGAAAGACAGCCTCAATCAGCTGATGCAGAACAATGACGCTCTGTGATGCCTTGTTAGTAAGATCGATCATTGGATTTCCTTATGAAAACGTCGTTGATAAATTAGCCACAGCGGTAGTAAACCGCTCACGGCTGCAATAATAAATGCCAGATGCCACGCCAGTTCACCAGGAAAATAACGGCTCAGCACCGCCAGCAGCAGCGTAAACAACGCGGTGCCGAGGCTGAACGTCAGCTGCCGGTTAATATTCCACAGCGTACTTCCCCCACTCATTTGCTGCTCGTTCAGTTCAATTAACACCGTGGTCTGCGCGCAGTTTGCAGCAATCCCGCCGCCAATCCCCATCAGCAGATAGGCCGCACACAGGATCCCACTGCTACTTGTATCACTAACTAAGGACAGCAGCGCAATGCCGCCGCTATGCAGCAACATGCCGCAGGTGAATAAGCGAGGTGCGCCTGCGCGATAATAAATCCGCCCGGCCACCAGCATCGCCGCCAGCGCGCCGACGCCGTAAAGCAGCATAAAGCTACCGGTATGCCCGGCACTGAAATGCAAAACCTGCTGCAGGTAGAAAATGTTAAGCAGGTTAACCCCGGTAAACACGCCCGGAACGGCATAGTAAACGGCGATGGACAGATTCAACTGAGGATTGCGCAGCAGGCTGAGATCGAGAATGGCCGTCGACTGGCGGCGGTAGTGCCGTAGATAGCCCCACCCCAGCAGTAAAGAAACGCCCAGCCATAATGCAGCCTGCGGTACAGCGTGCTGCTCGCTAAACAGCGACAGGCTTCTCAACAGCGTACCCAAAGTGCCGCAGACCAGAATGATCCCGGTGATATCTGCACGTGTGCGCTCCATTGCCTGTGGGCGAATCCATATCGCCGCCAGCAGCGCCGCAAGCAGGCTGAAAGGAATATTGCTATAGAAGATCCAGCGCCAGGAAAGCACATCCACCAACATGCCCCCCAGCAGAGGGGACAGCGCCGGGGCAATCAGCGCTACGCACATGATCAACGTCGATATAGCGGCGCGCTGCCGCCCCTGAAACAAATTAAAGGTTAGCGCCTGCCCTACCGGGATCAGCAACCCTCCACCCGCGCCCTGGATAAAACGCCATGCAACCAGCGTGCTAAAAGAGTCGGCCTGCGCACAGCCCAGCGCAGCGATGCTGAAAATCAGCATTGAGGCGACGATGGTTTGTCGTGTGCCAAAACGCGAAGCCAGCCAGCCGCTCAACGGCACGATCAGCGTCAGCCCCAGAATATAACTATTAGCCACCCAACTGATGGATTCCGTCGCCACCGACATCTGCACCGCAATCGACGGTAGCGCAATGGCTGACATAAAAATATTAATACAATCAATGAAAAAGCCGAGCAGAAAGATCGCTGCAACCCGATAACCATAGTGCATTGTCATACCTCCACGCGCAGCATAGCGGTGGTTGACCTGGCAAATAAAGGCGCATAAATTTAAATGATTGTTTGATTAAACTGAATAATCCCATGCATGCCCATCTCGATAAGATCCACACCTTTTTTGCCATTGTCGACAGCGGCAGCTTTACCCGGGCCGCCAGTAATCTCGGCTTGAGCCGCGCGATGGTCAGCCTGCATATCAAAAGCCTGGAACAGCTGCTTGGCGTCACACTCCTGGTACGCAATACCCGTAGCCTCGCCCTCACCGGCCACGGACAGCAGTTTTATCAGGATTTTAAGCTGATTTTCGCTGATATTGACCGGGCGGTATCGCGAGTCGCCACAGAGCATCACTCACTTTCAGGGGAACTGCGCATCACCTCCACGTGGGAGTATGGTCAGCAGTTCCTGATGCCGCTGGTCAGCGAATTTTGCCAGCGCCACCCGTTGCTGAAACTGAACTACAGCGTGGGGGCTTCACTGGATGATTTGGTCAGTAATAAACTGGATGTGGCGATAAGACTGGGTGCACTGCGCGACTCATCGTTAAAAAGCCGCAGGCTGGCAGACTATGCCATTTTACTGGTGGCTTCACCTGCTCTGGTAAACCGCTTTCACCCGCAGGATCTGCAGGAGGTTTCCGCCCTGCCCTGGATACACAACAGCAACCTGACTCATCCCGGCCGCTGGACGTTTCGTGGAGCGGATAATCGTTTGTCCGAACTGAAGTCCGATGCTGCTTATACCGCCAACTCCGCGCAAATCGTCCGCCAGATGGTACTGGCCGGGATGGGCGTCGCGGTGCTGCCGGAATGGCTGGTACGCGAAGATATTGCCGCAGGCAGGCTACAGCATCTGTTTAAGGCGTGGCAGCTGCCGGATCAACCGGTCAGTGCCGTATTTTCCGGGCAGGGGGAAATGCAGCGAAAAACCCGGCTGTTTATCGATTTTCTTTCTCAGAAACTGTCGATACAGCCGGGTTAGATCCGATTGGGAGTGGCATAAGGTATTCTACAGGGCACTGCGGTTACGGTGATTAAGGCGAAAAAAAAGGGCGAATCATCGCCCTTTTATTAAAACAGAATCGGTTAGTCGCCGATTTTAGCCCAGGTATCACGCAGGCCTACGGTACGGTTAAATACCAGATTATTGGCTGAAGAATAAACGCTGTCAGCACAGAAATAGCCTTCACGCTCAAACTGATACGCCGCTGAAGCTTCCGCTTTCTGCATGCCCGGCTCGACGAAACCGTGACGGATCACCAGAGATTCCGGGTTGATGCTGGCAAGGAAATCTTCCGCTGCCGCCGGGTTTGGCACGCTAAACAGGCGATCGTACAGACGGAACTCTGCCGGTAGCGCATGCACGGCGGAAACCCAGTGGATCACGCCTTTTACTTTACGGCCATCGGCGGGATCTTTGCTGAGGGTATCAACGTCGCAGGTGCAGAACAGGCAGGTAATATTGCCGTCTTCATCCTTCGCCACGCGTTCGGCTTTAATTACATAAGCGTTACGCAGGCGAACTTCTTTACCCAGCACCAGACGCTTATACTGCTTGTTCGCTTCCTCACGGAAATCGGCGCGATCGATATAGATCTCGCGGCTGAACGGGACTTCACGGGTGCCCATTTCCGGCTTGTTCGGGTGGTTCGGCATGCTAATCATCTCTTCATGATGAGCAGGCAGGTTTTCAATCACCAGTTTAACCGGGTCCAGCACCGCCATCGCGCGCGGGGCGTTTTCGTTGAGATCGTCACGAATACAGGATTCGAGAGCGGCCATCTCAACATTGTTGTCCTGCTTGGTCACACCGATACGACGGCAGAACTCACGGATTGACTCCGCGCTATAACCACGACGGCGCAGACCGGAAACGGTCAGCATGCGCGGATCGTCCCAGCCCTCAACCACGTTCTCGCTCACCAGCTGGCTCAGCTTGCGCTTCGACATAATGGCGTATTCAAGATTCAGGCGAGAGAACTCATACTGACGCGGGTGAACCGGGATAGTGATGTTATCCAGCACCCAGTCATACAGGCGGCGGTTGTCCTGGAATTCCAGCGTACACAGGGAATGGGTAATTCCTTCCAGCGCATCAGAAATACAGTGCGTAAAGTCGTACATCGGATAGATGCACCACTTAGAACCGGTCTGATGGTGGTCCGCGAATTTAATGCGGTACAGCACCGGGTCGCGCATCACGATAAAGTTTGACGCCATATCGATTTTGGCACGCAGGCAGGCTTTCCCTTCTTCAAAACCGCCGCTGCGCATTTTCTCGAACAGCGCCAGGTTCTCTTCTACGCTGCGATCGCGATAAGGGCTGTTTTTGCCCGGCGCGGTCAGGCTGCCGCGGTATTCACGGATTTGCTCCGGTGAGAGTTCATCCACATACGCCAGCCCTTTTTCGATCAGTTCTACTGCATAGTTGTGCAGCTGGTCGAAATAGTCAGATGAGTAACGCACCTCGCCGCTCCATTCGAAGCCGAGCCACTGCACGTCACGCTTAATTGACTCAACGAACTCCAGGTCTTCCTTCACCGGGTTAGTATCATCAAAACGCAGATTGCACTGACCCTGGTAATCATTCGCGATACCAAAGTTCAGGCAGATCGACTTAGCGTGGCCAATATGCAGGTAGCCGTTTGGCTCAGGCGGGAAGCGGGTATGCACGCTCTTGTGCTTACCGGACGCCAGATCTTCGTCGATAATCTGACGAATAAAGTTCGTTGGGCGGGCTTCAGCCTCACTCATCTCAATTTCCTCAATTAATGCCTGGAATAAATTCGCTACGAAATAACGGAGTATGATCCACAAAGCGGGGGACTGAGACAACCGTTTGTTACGGAAATCCAATAAAAAAAGGGCGGGAATTGCTCGCCGCCCTTTCTGCTTACGTTAGTATCGTATTTTAGCCATTAATCTCGTAGATACGGCTCTCACCGGCAACCACGGTATCGCCTGCCAGCAGCGTTAATCCGGAGAAGTCCTCGATGTTGCTGACCACGACCGGGCTTATCATCGAACGGGCATTCGCCTCAAGGAAAGCCAGATCCATCTCCAGCACCGGCTGACCGGCAACCACATGAGCACCCTCTTCCACCAGTCGGGTAAAGCCTTTACCCTGCAGCGCAACGGTATCCAGCCCCATGTGCACCACGATTTCTGCCCCTTTTTCCGTTTCCAGACAGAAGGCATGATTGGTGTTAAAGATTTTCACCAGCGTACCGCTGGCTGGCGCAACAACGGTGCTGCTGGTCGGTTTGATCGCCAGACCGTCACCTACCGCTTTACTGGCAAAGGCTTCATCAGGTACCTGATCAATCGCTACAACGGTACCGCTTACCGGTGCCACCAGCGTACCAACAATCCCTTTGCTGGCGTTTGGCACGGCCTGTGGCGCAGCAGCAGGTGCTACAGGAGCGACTGGCGTAGCGGTAGCCGCTGCCGCCGCGACAGGTCCTTTAGCAATCAGTTTTTTCATGCTTTCAGCGATGGATTCCGCTTTCGCCCCCACAATCACCTGAATCGTCTGTTTGTTCAGCCGAACAATACCGGATGCGCCCAGGCGCTTACAGGCCGCATCGTTAACCAGTCCGGCATCTTTCACCGACAGGCGCAGACGAGTGATACAGGCATCTATGACATTGAGGTTATCGGAACCACCAACGGCCCCGATATACTGACGGGAAAGCTGCTCCATCCCCTCTTCGGTATTGCTGTTTGCCTCTTCTTCTACCACCAGGTCAGATGCATCCTCGCGGCCCGGCGTTTTCAGGTTCATCAGGCGGATGACGGCGCTGAACAGCACAAAGTAAATCACGAAGGCAACAACACCCATCACCAGCAGCATCCAAACGTTCTTACTGGCGGCAGGCAGGTTGTACATTAACGCATAGTCGATGGCGCCCGCAGAGAAGGAGAAACCGGCATGAATACCCAGCAGCGTGGCGACAAACAGGCTGATGCCGGTTAGCAATGCGTGGATCAGATACAGCATCGGTGCCAGGAACATGAACAGGAATTCAAGCGGTTCGGTAACACCGGTCAGGAAAGCGGTTACCGCAACGGACAGCAGCATACCGCCAACCATTGGACGACGCTCTTTTGGTGCGGCCATATACATCGCCAGCGCGGCGCCCGGCAGACCGAACATCATGATCGGGAAGAAGCCCGACATAAACATCCCTGCGGTGCCATCACCGGCGTAGAAACGGTTGATGTCGCCGTGGAAGACGGTGCCTGCTGCGTTGGTGAATTCACCAATCTGGAACCAGGCAATGGTATTCAGCACCTGATGCAGACCGGTAGGAATCAGCAGACGGTTAACGAAGCCGAACACGCCTGCCCCGAATGCACCTTCTGCCACAATCCACTCACCACCGGCGTGAATTGCGTTCTGAACCGGCGGCCAGACATAGCCAAAAATGGCTGCCAGCACCAGACAGAAGAAGCCCGTCGCGATTGGCACAAAGCGCTTGCCGCCGAAGAAACTGAGGAAGTCAGGCAGTTTGATGTCGGCCCAGCGGTTATAGGTTGCGCCCGCGACCAGACCGGTGATGATCCCGGCCAGCACGCCCATATTGATCGCGGGATTGATGGTGACCATCGCTTTAGTCAGGATGAAATAACCCACTGCACCAGCCAGCGCTGCCGCACCGGCATTATCTTTTGACCAGGTTGACGCCACGCCGATGGCGAAGATTAGCGCCAGGTTATCGAAGATTGCACCACCGCCCTGCGCGATGAACGGCATATTCAGTAAATCAGGCTGACCAAAGCGCAGCATCAGTGCAGCAACCGGTAGTACGGCTATCGGCAGCTGTAGCGAACGCCCCAATCGTTGAAAGAATCCTAAAATATTCACCTTTTCCCCCTTTGAACCCGTTAAGGTGCCAGAAATCGTTTATTTTTTTACGGTCTTCTGCAGTCTGAGTGACAGTATACACCACAGCCATAAGTGTAAAAAAAAATTAATTCGCTTCGCAAATTATATCGCTACTTATGTGACTAAAATCACCAAAAAGAGCATTTTTGTAACCATTTCACTGGTCAACAGAACAAACTTATTTTATGATACGAAAAATCAAAACGGACTTATCCCTCTGTTATCTGTTCGTAATCACGTTACGATAATTCTTAACTAGCAGAGCAGCGTTTTCAGACCCATTTCATATTGCGCAATTGACGAGGTTCATCATGAGACTGATTCCACTGGCAACATCTCCTCAGGTCGGCAAGTGGGCAGCACGCCACATTGTTAACCGCATTAATAACTTTAAGCCTACCGCAGAGCGCCCTTTCGTTCTCGGCCTGCCGACCGGCGGCACTCCACTGGAAGCCTATAAACACCTTATTGATATGCATAAAGCGGGCCAGGTTAGCTTCAAACATGTTGTTACGTTCAATATGGACGAATATGTAGGTCTGCCAAAAGAGCACCCTGAAAGCTATCACAGCTTTATGCACCGTAATTTTTTCGATCACGTTGATATTCAAAGCGAAAACATTAATCTTCTCAATGGTAATGCGCCTGATATTGACGCAGAATGTCGTCAGTATGAGGAAAAAATTCGTGCTTACGGCAAAATCCATCTGTTTATGGGTGGCGTAGGCAACGACGGACACATCGCCTTTAACGAACCCGCATCCTCTCTGGCTTCACGTACCCGCATTAAAACGCTGACCCACGATACCCGTATCGCCAACTCGCGTTTCTTCGGTGGCGATGTGGATCAGGTACCTAAATACGCGCTAACCGTGGGCGTCGGTACGCTGCTTGATGCAGAGGAAGTAATGATTCTGGTTACCGGGCACCTGAAAGCCCATGCCCTGAAAGCGGCCGTTGAAGGCAACGTGAATCATATGTGGACCATTAGCTGCCTGCAGCTGCATGCTAAATCCGTTGTTGTCTGCGATGAGCCAGCGACCATGGAATTGAAAGTGAAGACCGTGAAGTACTTCCGCGAAATGGAAGCGGAAAATATCACCGGTCTGTGATGCCGGGAGCTAAGCCTCCCCTTCACCGATCGCATCCGGCCAAACGCGGTTTCGTTAACGCTGGCCGGATCGTACCAGCATTAAAAGTCAGGAGAATGACTATGTACGCTTTAACACAGGGTCGCATTTATACCGGCCATGAAGTCCTCGACGGGCACGCAGTGGTGATCGCTGACGGCCTGATCGACCGTGTTTGCCCGCAGGGCGATGTGCCTGCCGGTATTGAAATCCGTGACGTCAACGGTGCCATTATTGCCCCTGGCTTTATCGATCTGCAGCTTAACGGCTGTGGCGGCGTGCAGTTCAATGATGATCCTGCTGCAATCAGCGTTGAAACGCTGAATATTATGCAGAAAGCGAATGAAAAATCAGGCTGCACCAGTTTCCTGCCGACGCTTATCACCAGCACGGACGAGCTGATGAAGCGTGCGGTTGAAGTGATGCGAGCCTGGCTGGCACAAAACAGTCATCAGGCGTTGGGTCTGCACCTGGAAGGTCCGTGGCTGAATCCACTGAAGAAAGGTACGCACAACCCGGCACTGATTCGTGCACCGGATAAAGCGCTGGTCGACTTCCTGTGTGAAAATGCGGATGTTATTACCAAGATCACCCTCGCCCCTGAAAAAGTGGGCACGGAAGTGATCCGCCAACTGCGCGCGGCCGGAATCGTGATTTCCGCCGGGCATTCTCACGCCACGTATGACGAAGCGCGCAGCGGCATCTCCGCGGGCGTCAGTTTTGCGACCCACCTTTACAACGCAATGCCAACCACCACCGGCCGTGAACCGGGTTTGATCGGTGCACTGTTTGATTCACCGGATGTCTGGTGTGGCGTGATTGCCGACGGTTTACACGTTCATTTCGCCAACATTCGGAATGCAAAACGCATCAAAGGCGACAAGCTGGTACTGGTTACCGATGCCACCGCACCGGCAGGCGCTAATATTGACCAGTTCATTTTTGCTGGCAAAACAATATACTATCGTAACGGGCTGTGCGTTGATGAGAACGGCACGCTGAGTGGTTCTGCGCTAACTATGATTGAAGCTGTCGAGAACAGCGTCGAACATGTTGGTATCGCTCTGGATGAAACGCTCCGTATGGCAACGCTTTATCCCGCCCGTGCAATGGGGGTTGATAATCAGTTAGGGTCAATTGAAGCCGGAAAAGTGGCGAACCTGACGGTATTCACCCGCGACTATAAAATCACCCGGACCATCGTTAATGGTAACGAGGTCTTTAGCGAGTAGATATTTAATGACCACTGGCGGCCAGGCCCAAATTGGAAATGTTGATCTTGTTAAACAACTGAATAGCGCAGCCGTGTACCGGCTCATCGATCAGCAAGGGCCGATATCGCGCATTCAGATTGCCGAACACAGCCAGCTTGCACCCGCCAGCGTCACCAAGATCACCCGGCAGCTCATTGAACGCGGGCTGATCAAAGAAGTTGAGCAGCAGGCTTCAACCGGCGGCCGCCGGGCAATATCGATTGTCAGCGAAACCCGTGGCTTCAACACCATTGGCGTTCGTCTTGGCCGTAACGATGCCACGCTGACCCTGTTCGATCTCAGCGGCAAATCGCTGGCGGAAGAGCACTACCCTCTGCCAGAGCGCAGCCAGGAAACGCTGGAAAATGCGCTGTTTAATGCCATAGCCGCCTTCCATGAGCAGCATCAGCGCAAGCTGCGCGAACTCATCGCGATCTCGGTTATTCTTCCCGGACTGGTCGATCCGAAGAACGGTGTGATCCGCTATATGCCGCATATCAGCGTCAGTCACTGGCCGCTGGTCGCCAACCTCGAAAAACGCTTTAACGTCACCAGTTTTGTCGGACATGACATCCGTAGCCTGGCCCTGGCGGAGCACTATTTTGGTGCCTCGCGCGACTGCGCAGACTCCATCCTGGTGCGCGTTCATCGCGGAACGGGGGCGGGAATCATCGCCAACGGGCATATCTTCCTCGGTAGTAACGGCAATGTCGGTGAGCTGGGGCATATCCAGGTCGATCCGCTGGGAGAGCGCTGCCACTGCGGCAACTTTGGCTGCCTGGAAACCATTGCCGCTAACAGTGCGATTGAAAATCGCGTACGGCATCTGCTGACGCAGGGCTATCCGAGTAGCCTGAGTCTGGACAATTGCCAGATCCAGCATATTTGCAGTGCCGCCAATCGCGGCGATGTGCTGGCCGCCGAGGTTATCGAACATGTGGGCCGACATCTGGGTAAAGCGATTGCCATTGCGATTAACCTGTTTAACCCGCAGAAAATTGTTATCGCCGGTGAAATAACCGAGGCCGATAAGGTCCTGCTACCCGCGATTGAAAGCTGCATCAATACCCAGGCGCTAAAAGCGTTCCGAAAAAATCTGCCGGTAGTACGCTCAGAGATCGATCATCGCTCGGCTATCGGCGCCTTTGCGCTGGCAAAACGGGCGATGCTTAACGGCATCCTGCTACAGCGACTTCTGGAAGCGTAATCAAGGACAGTAAGTGCATGACGATTAAGAACGTAATTTGCGATATTGATGGCGTATTAATGCATGACAATACTGCCGTACCCGGGGCTCGCGAGTTCCTGCAGCGGATCATGGGAAATAATATGCCGCTGGTGGTACTGACCAACTACCCGTCACAAACCGCCATGGATCTGGCCAACCGTTTTGCCTCTGCGGGTATAGACCTCCCGGACAGCGTCTTTTATACCTCTGCCATGGCTACCGCCGATTTTCTTAAGCGCCAGGAAGGGAAAAAAGCCTATGTCGTCGGCGAAGGCGCACTGATTCATGAGCTGTATAAAGCCGGGTTTACGATTACCGATATCAACCCGGATTTTGTGATCGTCGGCGAGACGCGTTCCTTTAACTGGGACATGATGCACAAAGCCGCCTTCTTTGTGGCGAACGGTGCGCGCTTTATTGCCACCAACCCCGACAGCCATGGTCACGGGCACTCCCCTGCCTGCGGCGCGCTCTGTGCAGGAATTGAACGCATCTCCGGCCGGCAGCCTTTCTACGTCGGTAAGCCCAGCCCGTGGATTATGCGTGCCGCACTGAATAAGATGCAGGCCCATTCAGAGGAAACGGTTATCGTTGGCGATAACCTGCGCACCGATATTCTGGCCGGATTCCAGGCCGGACTGGAAACCATACTGGTGCTTAGCGGCGTTTCCAGCCTCAGCGATATTGACGCCATGCCCTTCCGACCGACATGGGTTTATCCCTCCGTCGCGGATATTGACATATTTTAATCCCCAGCCCGGTTAACCCCGGGCTTTATACTTCCATATCGCGCAAAATTCATCCGCTTTTTGCCATCTTTTGCTGATTCAACAATAAAAACACCCATTAATTGAATAATCATCAAAGATAAGGCCAGGTCAACAGGCTATTTTTCAGGTATTGGCTAAATTGCTTGCATAGTCTGCTCTGTTAGCGCATTTTCTTATACATCAGGCGGCAACTCTCGCCTCAAACCAATATCAATACCGCAAGGTAAGTCGTTTAGGGAGCTGTGTATGTGTTCTATTTTTGGTGTACTCGATCTGAAAACCGATCCTACTGAACTGCGTAAGAAAGCGCTGGAGCTTTCTCGCCTGATGCGCCACCGTGGCCCGGACTGGTCTGGCATTTATGCCGATGACTATGCCATCCTGGCACACGAGCGTCTGTCGATCGTTGACGTGAACAATGGCGCACAGCCACTGTACAACGCTGCGCACACCCACGTTCTGGCGGTTAACGGCGAGATTTACAACCATCAGGCACTGCGCGCTGAACTGAGCGACCGCTATGAATTCCAAACGGATTCCGACTGCGAAGTGATCCTCGCGCTGTATCAGGAAAAAGGTATCGACTTCCTCGACGATCTGCAGGGCATGTTCGCCTTTATTCTGTATGACACAGAGAAGAAAACCTGGCTGATCGGCCGTGACCATATCGGTATCATTCCGCTGTATATGGGCAACGACGAGCACGGTAACCTGTACGTCGCTTCTGAAATGAAGGCGCTGGTGCCGGTTTGCCGCACAATCAAAGAGTTCCCGGCGGGCAGCTATATGTCCAGCACCGACGGTGAAATCAAGCGCTACTGGCAGCGTGACTGGTTCGACTATGCCGCAGTGGCTAACAACACCACGGATGCAGCGGCTCTGAAAGGCGCGCTGGAAGAGTCAGTAAAAAGCCACCTGATGTCAGATGTGCCTTACGGCGTTCTGCTGTCCGGCGGTCTGGATTCTTCCATCATTTCCGCGGTGACCAAAAAATTTGCTGCCAAGCGCGTAGAAGATCACGACAAGAGCGAAGCCTGGTGGCCGCAGCTGCACTCCTTTGCCGTGGGTCTTGAAGGTTCACCGGACCTGAAAGCAGCGAAAGCCGTGGCTGAGCATCTGGGTACCGTGCACCATGAAATTCACTTCACCGTGCAGGAAGGTCTGGATGCGATTCGCGATGTGATTTATCACATTGAAACCTATGACGTGACCACCATTCGTGCATCCACCCCGATGTATCTGATGTCACGTAAGATCAAAGCAATGGGCATCAAGATGGTGCTGTCCGGCGAAGGTGCGGACGAAGTCTTCGGCGGCTACCTGTACTTCCATAAGGCACCAAACGCACAGGAGTTCCACGAGGAGAACGTGCGTAAGCTGCATGCGCTGCACATGTTTGACTGTGCGCGTGCCAACAAGGCGATGTCAGCCTGGGGCGTGGAAGCTCGCGTACCGTTCCTGGACAAGAAATTCCTTGATGTGGCGATGCGCATCAACCCGGAAGACAAAATGTGCGGTAGCAACGGCAAAATGGAAAAACACATCCTGCGTGAGTGTTTTGAATCCTACCTGCCGGCAAGCGTAGCATGGCGCCAGAAAGAGCAGTTCTCTGACGGCGTTGGTTACAGCTGGATTGATACCCTGAAAGAAGTTGCGGCAGAGCAGATTAGCGACCAGCAGCTGCAAACCGCGCACTTCCGCTTCCCGTACAACACGCCAACCTCTAAAGAGGCGTATCTGTACCGTGAAATCTTTGAAGAGCTGTTCCCGGTACCAAGCGCGGCTGAATGCGTTCCGGGTGGTCCTTCAGTCGCCTGCTCGTCGGCTAAAGCCATCGAATGGGATGAAGCGTTCAAAACCATGGACGATCCGTCAGGACGTGCGGTTGGCGTGCATCAGGCAGCCTACTAATCCTTACCGTTTCACAAATACTTACGGGCCTTTATGGCCCGTTTTTTTTTTGCCATAACGCTGTTTAGACTCAGAATTCGTCGATTTTATCGACATAATGGTCACAAGCCATGCAAACAACACGTTTATGGCAAAAAACGGGAAAAAACTAGTTGACGCTTTTGGGCCAACTCCGCATAATGCGCCCCGCAACGCCGATGAAGGTGACGCAAAAAAAAGAAGGCTACTTAGCTCAGCTGGTTAGAGCACAGCACTCATAATGCTGGGGTCACAGGTTCGATTCCCGTAGTAGCCACCACTTCTTTTTGCGCGGGAGTGGCGAAATTGGTAGACGCACCAGATTTAGGTTCTGGCGCCGCAAGGTGTGCGAGTTCAAGTCTCGCCTCCCGCACCATTTCCGACAGAGGTTTGCAGCAAGGATGGGGTATCGCCAAGCGGTAAGGCACCGGTTTTTGATACCGGCATTCCCTGGTTCGAATCCAGGTACCCCAGCCAGTTTTTTGTAGTAGAATGTGTAGTTCTGACTGTCGTGTTATCACGATGCGGACATTGGGATATCGCCAAGCGGTAAGGCACCGGTTTTTGATACCGGCATTCCCTGGTTCGAATCCAGGTATCCCAGCCAGTCAGAAAGTTGTAAAGCAATAATGTACGGCTACTTAGCTCAGCTGGTTAGAGCACAGCACTCATAATGCTGGGGTCACAGGTTCGATTCCCGTAGTAGCCACCAAATTATTGGGGTGTCGCCAAGTGGTAAGGCTCTGGTTTCTGATACCAGCATTCCGGGGTTCGAATCCCTGCACCCCAGCCATATAAAGACGGCTGGTTGTATTAAGTCGCAAAGTAAAAGTCGCCTGGTTCGCCAGTCGCAGTAAAAATTGGGGTGTCGCCAAGTGGTAAGGCTCTGGTTTCTGATACCAGCATTCCGGGGTTCGAATCCCTGCACCCCAGCCATAAAGTAAAGAAGCCCGCGCAAGCGGGCTTTTTTACGTCTGCCGATCATGGAATTCCAGTCGCATACAGCACTCTCAAAACAGACCGCGCTATGGATTAACGGGCAGGCGGTTAACCTACCCAGAGTAAAACTACAGTCCCAGCGCGTACCGCAACGCCTGTCGCTTCAGCCCGCCGGAATGCTGTGCCGCCATCAATCCCAGATTACGCACAAGCTTCAACGGGCCCAGCTGGTTGCTGAAGGCGAAATAGAACAGATCCATGCCGCTCTGCATCAGCTGATTATCTTTCTGGCGCTGACGCTGATAACGCATCAACACCGCTTCAGAGGCCCAGTCTTCAGCACGCAGACGTGATTCACTCAGCACGTTAATCAACGCATCCACATCGCGATAGCCGAGGTTTACACCCTGCCCTGCCAGCGGATTAATGGTGTGTGCCGCATCCCCCACCAGCGCAAGGCCTGGTTTGACGTAGTCAATGGCATGCCGGCGTACCAGCGGGAACGATCCGGCCGCCACGGCAGTCACTTTGCCTAACCGCGCCGGGAAATGTGCAGCAACTTCTTTTTGCAGCTGAGGGATCGGCATCGCCTGTAGCTGGCGAATGCGCGCCGGGCTGTCATACCAGACCAGTGATGCCCAGTTATCAAACAACGGCAGAAATGCACGTGGCCCCTGCGGAGTAAACTGCTGCCATGTGGTATCTCC
Source organism: Erwinia sp. S43 (assembly GCF_016624745.1). Taxonomy (NCBI): domain Bacteria; kingdom Pseudomonadati; phylum Pseudomonadota; class Gammaproteobacteria; order Enterobacterales; family Erwiniaceae; genus Erwinia; species Erwinia sp. S43. The sequence goes on from NZ_JACVTX010000004.1 coordinate 50,646, forward strand.
CGCATCATGCTCACAGCGCACGCTGATTAACATACAGGACTGAGCATAATTCCAGCCGCGAATACCAATACCAGCCATCTGGCGCACCTGAGAATTGGCCCCGTCAGCACCGATCACCAGACGGGTATTCAGCCGCTGACCGCCGTCCAGCGTTAGCTGCCAGCCACCGTTGACCGGTTGTAAACTCTGTAACCGCGTGGGGCAGATTATCCGCACGGGCTGCTGTTGCAAGCGCTGCCACAGTGCCCGCTGCAGCACGCTGTTCTCCACCATATAGCCGAGTTCCGGCAGTCCAAGCGAGGCGGCATCAAAGGAGACCTGAGCCGTCTGCCACTCCCAGGTTTCCAGCCGACGATAGGGCGCACAGCGCATCGCGGTAACCGCTGGCCAGACATCAAGCTGTTTGAGTAAAGCGACGGATGCAGCACCAATAGCTGAGATACGCACATCGGGAGGACTGACCGGATCAAAATCCACCGGGGCTTCCTGCTCCAGAACCGCTACCTCAAACCCGTGCTGTGCCAGACCACTGGCCAGCGCGGCACCAACCATGCCACCGCCCACAATGGCCACATCTACCTTCTGCTCATTTTCTGTCATTGTTTTTCCTTCACCGGCGTTGCCAAATATGCTCTACAGCTACACCTCACCGGGCGAATTCTGTTATCCTGATAGTTAGTAAGTGTACCGGATTTTAACCCCGTTACCTCAGTTTCACTGGTCGCGAAACAATAGGATACGCGCCCTGCACTCTTTTCTGCATGACAAATGGCAAGTCGATGACAAAAAAACTGCATATTAAAACCTGGGGCTGCCAGATGAATGAGTATGACTCATCCAAAATGGCTGACCTGTTAAACAGCACCCACGGCTATACGCTGACCGAAGAAGCGGAAGACGCTGACGTACTGCTGCTCAACACCTGCTCAATTCGTGAAAAGGCTCAGGAAAAGGTTTTCAATCTGCTTGGCCGTTGGCGAAAACTGAAAGAAGCGCGACCGGACGTCATTATCGGCGTGGGTGGCTGTGTGGCATCGCAGGAGGGTGAACATATTCGTCAGCGTGCCAGCTGCGTGGATATTGTTTTTGGCCCGCAAACCCTGCATCGCCTGCCGGAAATGATCAACACCGTTCGCGGCACCAAAAGCCCGGTGGTGGATATCAGCTTCCCGGAAATTGAAAAATTCGACCGCATGCCAGAACCGCGCGCGGACGGTCCTACTGCTTTTGTTTCTATCATGGAAGGCTGCAATAAGTACTGTACGTTCTGCGTGGTGCCCTATACGCGTGGTGAAGAGGTCAGCCGACCTTCGGATGACATTCTGTTTGAAATTGCTCAGCTCGCCGCTCAGGGCGTGCGTGAAGTCAACCTGTTGGGGCAAAACGTTAACGCCTATCGGGGCGAAACTTACGACGGCGGTATCTGCACGTTTGCCGAATTGCTGCGCCTGGTCGCCGCCATTGACGGTATTGACCGCATTCGTTTCACCACCAGTCATCCGATTGAATTTACTGACGACATTATTGACGTCTATCGCGATACGCCTGAACTGGTCAGCTTCCTGCATCTGCCGGTACAAAGCGGTGCCGACCGCATACTCACACTGATGAAGCGCTCGCATACCGCGCTGGAATATAAAGCGATTATTCGTAAGCTGTTGGCCGCACGGCCCGATATTCAGATGAGCTCCGACTTTATCATCGGCTTCCCGGGCGAAACTCAGGCCGACTTTGAACAGACCATGAAGCTGGTTGGCGAAATCAACTTCGACGTCAGCTTCAGCTTTATCTACTCCGCGCGCCCCGGTACGCCTGCCGCCGACCTCCCTGACGATGTGTCAGAAGAAGAGAAGAAGCAGCGCCTGTATATTTTGCAGGACCGCATTAACCAGCAGGCGATGGCGTGGAGCCGCCGCATGCTCGGTACCGTCCAGCGAATTTTGGTCGAAGGCACCTCGCGTAAAAATGTAATGGAGCTTTCAGGCCGCACGGAAAATAATCGCGTGGTCAACTTTGAAGGTACGCCAGAACATATCGGCAAATTCGTTGATGTCGAAATCGTGGATGTTTACACCAACTCACTGCGCGGCGTGCTGGTGCGCAGCGAAGAACAGATGGGCCTGCGCAGTATTGAATCCCCTGCCTCGGTGATTGCCCGCACTCGTAAAGAAAACGAGCTGGGCGTAGGTACTTTCCAGCCCTGATCCCGCCATTAAAATGCGGCGAGGCTTCCAGTTCGCCGCATTATTTCATGCAACAACGGTTGGTTTCTGAAATCTCAGCCCAAATATCGCTTGAGACGCTTGCACCTTTGCGCCTCGCCATAAATAATTCCCTTATGGCACTGGCGCTTAAGTCGGTGAAGCCCATTTTCTCAACCTGGCCCTGAGTGACCCAAAGGATTAGTTTGAATATTGAAACACGTGAAATTACTTTAGAACCGGCCGATAACACCCGGCTGTTGAGCCTCTGTGGTCCGTTCGACGACAACATTAAGCAGCTGGAGCGCCGTCTTGGGATTGAAATAAATCGCCGCGATAATGCGTTTAAGCTGGTAGGCCGTGCGCTCTGTGTTAATGCCGCCGTGGACATCCTGCGCGATCTTTACGTGGATACCGCCCCCGTGCGTGGCCATATCCCGGATATCGATCCGGAACAGATTCACCTGGCAATTAAAGAGAGCCGGGTACTGGAGCAGACCGCTGAAAGCGTGCCTGACTTTGGTAAAGCGATTCACATTAAGACCAAGCGCGGCGTCATCAAGCCACGTACGCCTAATCAGGCGCAGTATATTGCCAATATTCTCGACCACGACGTTACTTTTGGCATCGGACCTGCGGGTACCGGTAAAACCTACCTGGCGGTGGCCGCAGCAGTAGATGCCCTTGAGCGACAGGAAATACGCCGTATCCTGCTGACCCGCCCGGCAGTGGAAGCTGGCGAGAAGCTGGGTTTCCTGCCCGGCGATCTCAGCCAGAAGGTCGATCCTTATCTGCGTCCGCTGTATGACGCCCTGTTTGAGATGCTGGGCTTTGAGCGCGTAGAGAAACTGATTGAGCGCAACGTAATCGAAGTGGCTCCGCTGGCTTATATGCGCGGCCGTACCCTGAATGACGCGTTTATCATTCTGGACGAAAGCCAGAACACCACCATCGAACAGATGAAGATGTTCCTGACGCGTATTGGCTTCAACTCAAGAGCGGTGATTACCGGTGACGTCACCCAGATAGATCTGCCGCGTAACCTGAAATCCGGCCTGCGCCACGCTATTGAAGTGTTATCCGACGTACCGGAACTGAGCTTCAACTTCTTCCACAGTGAAGACGTAGTGCGCCACCCGGTCGTTGCCCGAATTGTCATTGCCTATGAAGCCTGGGAAAGTGCCGATCAAAAACGGCGCGATGCCCTGGCAGAAGAACGTAAACGTGAAGCGCTCGCCCTGCAGCAGGCTGCTTCACAGGAGCCCAAATGAGTACAGTCATTCTTGACCTGCAGTTAGCCTGTGAAAGTGAACAGGGGCTGCCACCGGAAGCCGATTTCCGCCGCTGGCTGGAAGCGGTGCTGCCGCAGTTTCAGCCGGAAAGTGAAGTTACTATTCGCGTGGTGGATGAAGCCGAAAGCCATGAGTTAAACCATACCTATCGCGGCAAGGACAAGCCTACCAACGTGCTCTCTTTCCCGTTTGAAGCACCGCCGGGGATAGAACTTCCCCTGCTGGGCGATCTGATTATCTGCCGTCAGGTTGTAGAACAGGAAGCGCTGGAGCAGGAAAAAGCGCTGGAGGCGCACTGGGCGCACATGGTGATCCACGGTAGCCTGCATTTATTAGGTTATGATCACATCGAAGATGACGAAGCCGAAGAGATGGAATCGCTGGAGACCGAGATAATGCTTGCTCTTGGCTATCCCGATCCGTACATTTCGGAGAAAGAATAAGTGCTGGCGTATCCAGCTTGCTGTACGCCTTGCCCCTGCGGGGGCAGCCGATCCCTTAACAGAGAGACTAACTCAAAAACGCCATGAGCGATGACCATTCACAGAATAACGACAGTCCCAGTAGTAAAAAGGGATTTTTTAGCCTGATCCTCAACCAGCTTTTCCACGGTGAGCCTAAAAACCGTGATGACCTGCTTGAGCTAATCCGTGATTCCGAGCAGAACGAACTGATCGATCCGGATACACGGGATATGCTGGAAGGGGTGATGGATATCGCCGAACAGCGTGTACGCGATATTATGATCCCCCGCTCGCAGATGATCACGCTCAAGCGTAATCAAACGCTGGAAGAGTGCCTGGCGGTGATCATTGACTCTGCCCACTCGCGCTTCCCGGTGATCAGTGAAGACAAGGACCATGTTGAAGGCATCCTGATGGCGAAAGATCTGCTGCCGTTTATGAGCAGCAGTTCCGAGCCGTTCAGTATAGAAAAAGTTCTGCGCCAGGCCGTTGTGGTACCGGAGAGTAAGCGTGTTGACCGCATGCTAAAAGAGTTCCGCTCGCAGCGCTACCACATGGCGATCGTCATCGATGAGTTTGGTGGCGTTTCCGGTCTGGTGACCATCGAAGATATTCTCGAACTGATCGTCGGTGAAATCGAAGATGAATATGATGATGAGGAAGATCGTGATATCCGTCAGCTGAGCCGTCATACCTATACCGTGCGTGCGTTAGCCCCGATTGAAGACTTTAATGAGGTATTCGGCACCCACTTCAGCGATGAAGAGGTGGATACCATTGGTGGACTGGTGATGCAGGGCTTCGGCCATCTCCCGGCTCGCGGAGAGAGCATCGAAATCGACGGCTACCAGTTTAAAGTCGCAATGGCCGACAGCCGCCGTATCATCCAGGTCCACGTCAGGGTTCCGGAAAACTCGCCACAGCCCACTCTGGAAGAGTAATTACCTTATGGCAATTGCCTCAATTTACCAGCGCCAGCGGGTTCGCCTGCTGCTCGCGCTGTTAACGGGTGCCGCTGGCACCCTTTCTTTCTCACCCTATGATTTCTGGCCTGCCGCCCTTGTTTCTTTAATCGGGCTCCAGGCGCTGACGCTGAACCGCACAACGCGGCAGGCCTGCGCAATTGGCTTCGCATGGGGCTTCGGCCTTTTCGGCAGCGGTATTAACTGGGTCTATGTCAGTATCGCCACCTTTGGCGGTATGCCAGGACCGGTGAATATCTTCCTCGTGGTTCTGCTGGCAGCCTATTTGTCGCTGTATCCGATGCTGTTTACCACCCTGCTAAACCGCCTGTTCCCAAAAACCACGCTGCTGCGCCTGGTGCTGGCAGCACCGGTACTCTGGCAGGTGACAGAGTTTTTACGCGGCTGGATCTTAACCGGCTTCCCGTGGCTGCAGTTCGGCTACAGCCAGATTAACGGCCCTTTAAAAGGACTGGCACCGTTGCTCGGTGTGGAGGGCATCACCTTCCTGCTGATGATAATAGCGGGTCTGTTGGTCTTTGCCGCCAATCAGCGGCGCTTGAGTGCGGGTATCATCGCCCTGGCCCTGCTTTTACTGCCGTGGCCACTGCGCCTGATCAACTGGTTCCAGCCGCTGCCGGAACGCACCGTTGACGTGGCGCTGGTGCAGGGCAACATCGCACAATCGATGAAATGGGACCCTAACCAGCTGGTTAATACGCTAAAAACCTATACCACGCTCAGTCGTCCATACGTTGGTAAAGCGCCGATTATTATCTGGCCGGAGTCAGCCATTCCCGATCTGGAAACGCGCCAACAGCCGTTCCTGAAAGAAGTTGATGAGCAGCTTCGCAACGGCGGCAGCAGCCTGATTACCGGTATTGTTGACTCACGCCTCGAAAATAATCGCTACCACGATTACAACTCGATCATCGTGCTGGGTGGTCCACAGCCTTACAACTACTTCAGCGGTAATCGCTACCAGAAAAATCACCTGGTGCCTTTTGGTGAATTCGTCCCGCTGGAATCGCTGCTGCGTCCGCTGGCGCCGTTCTTCGATCTGCCGATGTCCTCTTTCAGCCGTGGCAGTTACATTCAGCCGCAGCTCAAAGTGGCGGGCTTTAATCTGACCGCCGCGATTTGCTACGAAATCGTACTGGGTCAGCAGGTGCGGGATAACTTCCAGCCGGATACTAACTTCCTGCTGACTATCTCAAACGATGCCTGGTTTGGCCATTCGATCGGCCCATGGCAGCATCTGCAAATGGCGCAGATGCGCGCGCTGGAGCTGGGTCGTCCTCTGCTGCGCAGCACCAATAATGGCGTAACGGCTATCGTGGACGCTAAAGGGGATATCAGCCAGATGATTCCTCAGTTCACCGCCGAGGTGCTCTCCGCAAAAGTCACGCCGACGACGGGCCTGACGCCTTACGCGCGTATCGGTAACTGGGGCGTGTGGTTTATCACGCTGCTCTTCGCCGCGGTGGGCACACTGTGCTGCTGGCGCTCACGCGGGGCTCAACGTTAAATCCTCCCGGAGCCAGCCTTTTCGCTGGCTCCGTATTTTGTGCTTCATTCAAGATGTCCTCCCCCTGTTACCTTCGCGACATTTTCCCTCGCCAGACCTTTTCTGCCTTTTCCACTTCGACTTCCGACCTCTGCAAGTTTCACATTCTGTTCTTCTAACGCATATATGCTCTTCGCCAACCATCTGCCTTTCGCTTCCGGGCTGGGCTTCGCCATCCCAATAGCATCCATCATCGCGCTCGCCGTTTATGCTGCACTTTTGTTAAAAAGCCGCCGTTGGCACGATGATTGCAAAATATTTCCGTGAAAACGTGTGTCGCCCTTAAAAAAGTCACGATGAAACGCCACCCGCACCATAAAAGGGCATTCGTCGCACCACCATGGAGCGGAGCGAGCCATCAGGCGCCAGATTGGTGCGGCATGACTCGCAAAAAGGAAACTTTTTCGTATCCTGCCGTTAACATTCGGCTATGTTATTTGAGAAAGACCACGTTAACCGCTGTACATAAAACAGATAAACAGCTGGAAATACACACAACATCACGTCGGCGTAGTTTAATTAACGCCACAACTGCAAAGGAGTTGGAACATGAAATTACGGAAACTGGGGCTTTGCCTTGCACTGGCTGGTTTTGCCTCCGGTATTGCACATGCGGAAGACGCTGCACCACAGGCCGCTGATGCACAAACTCAGACCCTGGAAAAAATTGCTAAAAACGGCGTCATCGTCGTGGGCCACCGTGAATCATCCGTCCCGTTCTCCTACTACGATAATCAGCAAAAAGTGGTGGGTTATTCTCAGGCATACTCCGACGCCATCGTTGAAGCGATCAAAAAGAAACTCAACAAGCCTGACCTGCAGGTTAAACTGCTGCCAATCACGTCACAGAACCGCATTCCGCTGCTGCAAAACGGCACCTACGATTTCGAGTGCGGTTCCACCACCAACAACCTGGAACGCCAGAAACAGGCCGCGTTCTCTGACAGCATCTTCGTTGTGGGTACCCGCCTGCTGGTGAAAAAAGGTGGCCCGATTAAAGACTTCGCTGACCTGAAAGGGAAAAGCGTCGTAGTGACTTCCGGTACAACGTCTGAAATTCTGCTGAACAAGCTGAATGATGAGCAGAAAATGGACATGCGCATTATCAGCGCCAAAGATCACGGTGACTCCTTCCGTACCCTGGAAAGCGGCCGCGCGGTGGCCTTTATGATGGATGACGCACTGCTGGCCGGTGAACGCGCAAAAGCGAAGAAACCATCTAACTGGGAAATCCTCGGCACGCCGCAGTCACACGAAGCCTACGGCTGTATGCTGCGTAAGGGCGATGGCGAATTTAAGAAGCTGATGGATGACACCATCGCGCAGGCACAGACGTCCGGCGAAGCGGCAAAATGGTTTGATAAATGGTTTAAACAGCCAATCCCACCGAAAAACATGACCATGGACTTCGATCTGTCTGACGATATGAAAGCGCTGTTCAAGTCTCCTAACGACAAGGCAATGAATTAATAACGAAAATAAAGGGCAGTCTGCTGCCCTACGATTGTTGAACACAGGCCCGGACAGACACGGCCAGGCTGATGTGGCACTCAGTCACGCAGCCTGGCTAAGGTATTAAGCGGTCGTTCCCCGTAGCGTACATCAGGGCCTCTCATCAATCTTCAGGGTAGCAGCCGCTACCCTTTTTTTACCGGAGTCGTTTATGTCAATTGATTGGAACTGGGGTATCTTCCTGCAACAGGCCCCGTTCGGTAATACCACCTACCTTGGCTGGCTATGGTCTGGTTTCCAGATCACCGTTGCCGTCTCAGTCTGCGCCTGGATTATCGCTCTGCTGGTTGGATCGCTGTTTGGCATTTTGCGCACCGTTCCTAACCGATGGCTGTCTACGCTGGGCACCTGCTACGTTGAGCTTTTCCGCAACGTGCCGCTGATCGTCCAGTTCTTTATCTGGTATCTGGTTGTCCCGGAACTGCTGCCCGAAAGCATCGGCATGTGGTTTAAATCAGAGCTGGACCCGAATATTCAGTTCTTCACCTGTTCGGTACTCTGCCTGGGGCTGTTTACCGCCGCGCGCGTGTGCGAGCAGGTCCGTGCAGCCATTCAGTCCCTGCCTTCCGGGCAGAAAAACGCCGGTCTGGCAATGGGGCTGACGCTGCCACAAACCTACCGTTACGTCCTGCTGCCTAATGCCTATCGCGTTATCGTGCCGCCAATGACCTCTGAAATGCTGAACCTGGTGAAAAACTCGGCGATCGCTTCAACCATTGGTCTGGTGGATATGGCGGCGCAGGCTGGCAAACTGCTGGATTACTCCGCGCACGCCTATGAATCATTTACGGCTATTACGCTGGCCTATATCGCCATCAATGCGGTGATTATGCTGCTGATGAGCCTGGTTGAACGTAAAGTGCGCCTGCCCGGCAATACGGGAGGAAAATAATGTACGAATTTGACTGGAGCACCATCGTGCCCAACCTGCCGTTCCTGTGGAACGGTATGGTTGTTACCCTGAAAATCACGATTACGGCGGTAATCTTCGGCATCATCTGGGGCACCCTGCTGGCGGTGATGCGGCTGTCGTCGATTACCGTCGTCAGCTGGTTTGCCCGCCTGTACGTCAACCTGTTCCGCTCAGTGCCGCTGGTGATGGTACTGCTGTGGTTCTATCTGGTGGTTCCGAGTTTCCTGCAGCAGGTACTGGGGCTGTCGCCCAAAACGGATATCCGCCTGATTTCAGCCATGGTGGCCTTCTCGCTGTTTGAAGCCGCATACTACTCCGAAATTATCCGCGCCGGGATACTGAGTATTGCCCGTGGTCAGGGCAACGCCGCGCTGGCGCTGGGGATGACCAAGTGGCAGTCAATGCAGCTAATCATTCTGCCGCAGGCGTTTCGCGCGATGGTACCGCTGCTGCTCACCCAGGGTATCGTTTTGTTCCAGGACACCTCACTGGTTTACGTTCTGAGCCTTGCCGATTTCTTCCGCACAGCCGATACCATCGGAATCAACAACGGTACGGAAATTGAGATGGTGCTGTTTGCCGGCGCGGTTTATTTTGTTATCAGCCTCAGTGCTTCGCTGTTGGTCAGCTATTTAAAGAAAAAAAGGACTGCTTAAATGATTACCCTGAAAAATGTTTCTAAGTGGTATGGTCAATTTCAGGTGCTGACCGACTGCTCAACGGAAGTGACGAAAGGTGAAGTGGTGGTGGTCTGCGGCCCTTCCGGCTCCGGTAAATCCACGCTGATAAAAACCGTCAACGGCCTGGAACCCATCCAGCAGGGCGTGATTGAAGTGAACGGCACGGCGGTGAATGATAAACGTACCAATCTTGCGCAATTGCGTTCACGCGTTGGCATGGTGTTCCAGCACTTTGAGCTGTTTCCCCACCTTTCCATCGTTGAAAACCTGACTCTGGCGCAGGTCAAGGTTCTTAAACGTAATAAAGATGAGGCGCGTCAGAAAGGACTGAAGCTGCTGGAGCGCGTCGGGCTGGGAGCACACGCAAACAAGTTCCCGGGGCAGCTTTCCGGCGGCCAGCAGCAGCGCGTGGCCATCGCGCGCGCGCTGTGCATGGACCCGATCGCCATGCTGTTTGATGAACCCACCTCAGCGCTGGACCCGGAAATGATCAACGAAGTGCTGGATGTAATGGTTGAGCTGGCGAATGAAGGAATGACCATGATGGTGGTGACACACGAGATGGGCTTTGCCCGTAAAGTGGCTAACCGGGTGATCTTTATGGACGAAGGTAAAATTGTGGAAGATTCACCGAAGGATGACTTCTTCAACAACCCGCAGTCGGAGCGCGCAAAAGAGTTCCTGGCGAAAATCCTGCATTAAGGCGGACTTCTCATAGCTAAAAAACGGTATCCGGAGAATGATATTTTCACTTTATCCGGATACCGATTTCACCCTTCTCCGGCTCCCAGCCTACGGTTCAAACGGCTGACGCTGAAACTGATCGTGCCCACACTCTGAGCAGCGGGTTAATACCTCCGGCGTATAGATGGCACGAGTGTACTGGCATTTCTCACATACCAGATTTCCCAACCCAACCACTTCACCGCTTTGATACACACCGTGATGATTCAGATCCTGAAACACCTCACGCCACTCAAGCTGGCTTTTATCGGTAATATCAGCCAGTTCTTTCCACAGGCTCTGGCGAATGACGCGCATAAACACGCTGTCGCCGAGTTCCTGTTCGTTTTCAGCATAGCTGCGCGCGAACTCTTCCAGATCGCGGCGAACCGCTCGCGTAACGTCATCAATTTCGCTGCGGGTCAGTTCGCCACGGTTATTCATCCGCTGCCGCGCGCTGTCTACCAGCGCATCAATGTCACGCTCACCCTGCTCCAGGCGCTTCGTTAAGGATGAAATAAACTCGCGATAGTACTGAGCAACCTTGTTCATGGACTCTCCTTATTGATAACGAAAGCATTTCCCTATCATTCTAGTTCCTGTACAAAAAATACGGCTTTTCATTGCACAAATTTGCCGCAGCGCTTCCAGCTTAAAGAGAAATGCCGCCTCGCCGCTCGCTTACTGTTGTTGCGTTGGGGGGGGATCAGCTATGCTATGCGGATCTTAAATGAAATCAGAAATAAGCTTAGCGCTATTCAAAAAGGACCACTGGCAGCCATGCAAGAGCAATACCGCCCGGAAGAGATAGAATCCCACGTCCAGAAGCACTGGGATGAGAAGCAAACGTTCAAAGTGACCGAAGAGGAAGGTAAAGAGAAGTATTACTGCCTCTCAATGCTACCCTATCCTTCTGGCCGCCTACATATGGGCCATGTGCGAAACTACACCATCGGTGATGTGATTTCTCGCTACCAGCGCATGCTGGGTAAAAACGTGCTGCAGCCTATCGGCTGGGATGCATTCGGTCTGCCTGCGGAAGGCGCGGCGGTAAAAAACAATACCGCTCCGGCTCCGTGGACCTACTCCAATATCGATTACATGAAGAACCAGCTGAAGCTGCTCGGCTTTGGCTACGACTGGAGCCGCGAACTGGCGACCTGTCAGCCTGAGTACTATCGCTGGGAACAGTGGTTCTTCACCAAGCTGTACGAAAAAGGCCTGGTCTATAAAAAGACTTCTGCGGTTAACTGGTGCCCGAACGATCTGACCGTGCTGGCCAACGAGCAGGTGATCGACGGCTGCTGCTGGCGCTGTGACACCAAAGTTGAGCGTAAAGAGATCCCGCAGTGGTTTGTGAAAATCACCGCCTACGCTGACGAACTGCTGAACGACCTCGACACGCTGGAAAGCTGGCCTGAACAGGTTAAAACCATGCAGCGTAACTGGATTGGCCGCTCTGAAGGCGTGGAAATCGAGTTCAACGTTGCGGACAGTGAAGAGAAACTCAGCGTTTATACCACCCGCCCGGATACCTTCATGGGTGTGACCTATCTGGCCGTGGCCGCAGGTCATCCGCTGGCTGCTGCCGCCGCCGCATCGAACCCGGCGCTGGCTGACTTCATTGCTGAATGCCGGAATACCAAGGTTGCCGAAGCCGATATGGCCACCATGGAGAAAAAAGGCATGGCCACCGGCCGCTTTGCGGTACACCCGCTGACCGGCGAGCAGGTTCCTGTATGGGTCGCTAACTTTGTGCTGATGGAGTACGGTACAGGTGCAGTGATGGCCGTGCCTGGCCACGACCAGCGCGACTGGGAATTTGCGACCAAATACGGTCTGACCGTTAAGCCGGTTATTCTGGCCGCAGACGGCACAGCGCCGGACCTGAGCGCTTCGGCAATGACCGAAAAAGGTACGCTGTTCAACTCCGGTGAGTTTGACGGCCTGTCGTTTGAAGACGGCTTTAACGCGATTGCCAACAAGCTGGCTGAGAAAGGCGTCGGCGAGCGTAAAGTGAACTATCGTCTGCGCGACTGGGGCGTTTCACGTCAGCGTTACTGGGGTGCGCCAATTCCAATGGTCACGCTGGAAGACGGCACCGTGATGCCTACCCCGGAAGATCAGCTGCCGGTTATCCTGCCGGAAGACGTGGTGATGGATGGCATTACCAGCCCGATTAAAGCCGATCCTGAGTGGGCTAAAACCACGGTTAACGGCCAGCCTGCGTTGCGTGAAACCGATACGTTTGACACCTTTATGGAGTCATCCTGGTACTACGCGCGCTACACCTGCCCGGACTATGATAAAGGCATGCTGGACCCGGCTGCGGCCAACTACTGGCTGCCGGTCGATCAGTACGTCGGTGGGATTGAGCACGCAATCATGCACCTGCTCTATTTCCGCTTCTTCCACAAACTGCTGCGCGATGCAGGTCTGGTGACGTCCGACGAACCGGCTAAACGTCTGCTGTGCCAGGGGATGGTACTGGCCGATGCGTTCTACTACACCGGTAACAACGGCGAACGTAACTGGGTCTCTCCGGTTGATGTGACCGTTGAGCGCGACGAGAAAGGCCGTATCACCAAAGCATCCGATGCCGCTGGCCATGAGCTGATTTACGCGGGCATGAGCAAAATGTCGAAGTCGAAAAACAACGGCATCGACCCGCAGGTGATGGTTGAGCGCTACGGTGCAGATACCGTTCGTCTGTTCATGATGTTTGCTTCTCCGGCAGATATGACTCTGGAATGGCAGGAATCCGGCGTTGAAGGGGCGAACCGCTTCCTCAAGCGCGTGTGGAAACTGGCCTTTGAGCACAGTGAAAAAGGCGCAACCGAAGCGCTGGATATCGCTTCACTGAACGACGAGCAGAAATCGCTGCGCCGCGACCTGCACAAAACCATCAGCAAAGTCAGCGATGATATTGGCCGTCGTCAGACCTTCAACACCGCTATCGCTGCGATTATGGAGCTGATGAACAAACTGCTCCGTGCGCCGCAGGAAACCGCTCAGGATCGCGCGCTGATGCAGGAAGCGTTGCTGGCCGTTGTCCGTATGCTGTATCCGTTTACCCCGCACGCCAGCTTCGTGCTGTGGCAGGCACTGGGCGGTGAAGGCGAAGTGGATAATGCACCATGGCCGCAGGCTGATGAATCAGCGATGGTTGAAGACTCGCTGCTGGTGGTTGTTCAGGTTAATGGTAAAGTTCGCGGTAAAGTTACCGTTGCAGCAGACGCGACTCAGGAGCAGGTGCAGGCTCGCGCAGCACAGGAGCATCTGGTGGCGAAATATCTCGACGGCGTTACCATTCGTAAAGTTATTTACGTGCCGGGTAAACTGCTTAACCTGGTTGTGGGTTGATGTCAGGAGGAATTGTGCGACATCCGATAGTCTCTCTGCTTGTTGGCCTGGCGGTGTTGATCACCGCCGGTTGTGGCTACCATCTTCGCGGTACGACCTCTGTACCTGCTGAGATGAAAACGCTGGTGTTGGATTCGTCCGATCCTTATGGTCCGCTGGCTCGTTCAGTGCGTGAACAGCTGCGCCTGAATGATGTGAAGATTCTGGATAGCACGGATAAAAATACCGATGTGCCATCGTTACGTCTTCAGGGCGAGCGTATCAATCGCGATACCGCGTCGATCTTCCAGGATGGTAAAACGGCTGAATACTCAATGATGATGGTCGTGAGCGCTCAGGTACTGGTGCCGAATAAAGGCATCTACCCGATCAGCACCACCGTTTATCGTTCATTCTTTGATAACCCGCTGGCCGCACTGGCAAAAGATTCTGAACAGCAGATTATCATTAGTGAAATGCGTACTCAGGCATCACAGCAGCTGGTGCGTAAACTGCTGACGGTGCATGCGGCAGAGAACGATTCATCGATCAATACGCTGGATCGTACGCCATCTTCAGTCGATCACCTGCATTCTGACAATGCAGTGTCGGACGATTCCTACACCCGATGATCAGGATTTACCCTGAACAGCTAGGCGCGCAGCTCCGTGAGGGGCTGCGCGCCTGCTACTTATTAAGCGGTAATGAGCCGCTGCTGCTGCAGGAATCACAGGATGCTATCCGTGATGCCGCCCAGCTGCAGGGCTTTACCGAACATCATAGTGCCACGCTGGATGCCAGCACCGACTGGCAGTCAATTTTCGCACTCTGCCAGGAACTCAGCCTGTTTTCTTCCCGCCAGACGCTGTTACTGATCCTGCCGGAAAATGGCCCTAACGCAGCGATGAACGAGCAGCTACTCACCCTATCTGGCTTGCTGCACAGCGATATCCTGCTGATCCTTCGCGCGGCTAAACTGACCAAAGCGCAGGAAAACAGTGCCTGGTATAAGGCGTTGAGCAGCCAGGGTGCCACTATCCCCTGCCAGACACCGGAGCAGGCACAGCTGCCTCGCTGGGTCAGTGCACGGGCGAAAAAAATGCAGCTGACGTTAGACGATGCCGCCAGCCAGCTGCTGTGTTACTGCTATGAAGGAAATCTGCTGGCGCTTTCACAGGCGCTTGAACGACTGTCGTTGCTCTGGCCGGACGGGAAACTGACGCTGCCTAGGGTTGAGCAGGCGGTCAGCGACTCGGCACATTTCACCCCTTACCACTGGGTTGACGCTCTGCTGGCCGGAAAAAGTAAGCGCGCACTTCATATTTTGCGCCAGATGCGCAATGAA
This sequence comes from Erwinia sp. S43, assembly GCF_016624745.1. NCBI lineage: Bacteria > Pseudomonadati > Pseudomonadota > Gammaproteobacteria > Enterobacterales > Erwiniaceae > Erwinia > Erwinia sp. S43. The sequence continues at coordinate 65,647 of NZ_JACVTX010000004.1, forward strand.
GATAGCGAACCGGTGATCCTGCTGCGCACCCTGCAGCGCGATCTGTTGCTGCTGGCGACGCTTAAGCGCCAGATGGCCCACACACCGATGCGTACGCTGTTCGATCAGCATCGCGTGTGGCAGAACCGCAGAACGCTGTTCAGCGAGGCGCTACAGCGGCTGTCATCAGCGACCCTGACCCAGGGCATTCATCTGCTGGCGCGCATTGAACTGACGCTCAAGCAGGATTACGGCCAGTCCGTATGGTCAGAACTGGAAATGCTGGCGCTGCTCCTTTGCCATCCGGCCTTCCCGGCGAGCTTCTGCGATGTCTGATAAAACAGAGCTTCATGCCCTTTATGGCGGCACGTTTGACCCGATTCACTACGGACATCTGAAACCCGTTGAAGCCCTGGCGGCGCTGGCCGGTTTGCATACCGTGACGCTACTGCCGAACAACGTGCCACCCCATCGCCCACAGCCGGAAGCCTCTCCGGCACAGCGAATCGAAATGGTCAGGCTGGCAATTGCGGACAATCCGCTGTTCGATCTCGATCTGCGGGAAATGCAGCGCAATACGCCCTCGTTCACGGTTGATACGCTGGACGAGCTTCGCCAGGAACGCGGAGTGAAGCAGCCACTGGCGTTTATTATCGGCCAGGATTCGCTGCTCACCCTGCACAAGTGGCATCGCTGGCAGGATCTCCTGTCGCTGTGTCACCTGCTGGTATGCCAGCGCCCGGGATACAGCAGGGAAATGACCACGCCGGAACAGCAGCAGTGGCTTGAGAAGAATCTGGCCAAACGGCCTGAAGAACTGCACCAGCAGCCTGCCGGTAAAGTTTTTCTGGCTGAAACGCCACTGGTGTCAATCTCTGCAACCGAGATCCGCGATCGCCTTCATCAGGGCCATCCTGATGCCGACCTGCTGCCGCCGTCAGTCAGCGAATTTATCGCGCACGAGGGTTTATATCGGAACCCAAATCCGCATGCTATACTGCGCCGCTAATTTTTTGGGGCATCAGCCCAACACGAACTCAATCCCAAGGGGGAACCTTTTGCAAGGTAAAGCACTCCAAGACTTCGTCATTGATAAAATCGACGATCTGAAAGGCCAGGACATTGTCGCTATCGACGTCCAGGGCAAATCCAGCATCACCGACTGCATGGTTATCTGCACCGGTACTTCGACCCGTCACGTGGTTTCAATTGCGGAACACGTTGTGCAGGAAGCCCGCCTGGCAGGTCTGCGCCCGTTTAGCGTAGATGGCCGCGCCGCCGCCGATTGGGTTGTTGTCGATCTGGGTGAAATTATTGTTCATGTCATGCAGGAAGAGAGCCGCAAGCTCTACGAACTGGAAAAGCTCTGGAGTTAAGCCGTGAAGCTGCAGCTGGTTGCCGTCGGCACAAAAATGCCCGACTGGGTACAGACGGGATTTATGGAATATCTGCGGCGCTTTCCGAAAGATATGCCGTTCGAACTGGTCGAAGTCCCTGCCGGGAAACGCGGTAAGAATGCCGATATCAAACGTATTCTGGAAAAAGAAGGCGAGATGATGTTGGCCGCTACCGGAAAAGGCAACCGCATCGTGACGCTGGATATACCCGGCCAGCCGTGGGAAACCCCACAGCTCGCCAGTCAGCTGGAACGCTGGAAGCAGGACGGGCGTGATGTCAGCCTGCTGATCGGTGGTCCGGAAGGCCTGTCACCCGCCTGCAAGGCTGCGGCGGAACAAAGCTGGTCACTCTCGGCGCTGACCCTGCCCCATCCGCTGGTACGCGTTTTGGTTGCAGAGAGTTTGTATCGTGCATGGAGCATTACTGCGAATCACCCCTATCATCGTGAATAACGAACTGGGTTAACCGGACAGACAAAGCAGCGGATGAAATTACAACGTAACTCCTTTCGTGACTATACCGCCGAACAGACGCTGTTTGTTCGGCGGGCGCTTATCGCATTTTTGGGCATTCTTGTGCTCTCCGGTGTGCTGGTGGTCAACCTTTACCACCTGCAAATCGTCCGCTTTGAAGATTACAGCACCCGCTCTAACGAAAACCGTATCAAGCTGGTGCCCGTCGCGCCAAGCCGCGGCATAATTTATGACCGAAATGGCATTCCGCTGGCGCTAAACCGCACCATCTATCAAATTGAGCTGGTGCCGGAAAAAGTCGACAACCTGCCGCAAACGCTGCAGGAGTTGAAACCGATCGTCGATCTGACCGACGAAGATATCGAAGCCTTCCAGAAAGAACGTAAACGCTCGCGCCGCTTCACCTCTATCGCACTGAAAACCGGTCTGAACGATGTTCAGGTTGCGCGATTTGCCGTTAACCAGTACCGCTTCCCAGGCGTAGAAGTCAAAGGCTATCAGCGCCGCTACTATCCGTACGGATCGGCACTGACCCACGTGCTCGGCTACGTCTCCAAGATCAACGACCGCGACGTTGAGCGACTGGATAAAGAAGGCAAATGGCCAAACTACGCCGCCACCCACGATATCGGCAAGCTGGGGATCGAACGCTACTACGAAGACGTCCTGCATGGGAAAACCGGCTACGAAGAGGTGGAAGTTAACAACCGTGGCCGGGTAATCCGCCAGCTTCATGAGCAGTCTCCGCAGGCCGGTCGTGATATACATCTGACTATCGACCTCAAGCTGCAGCAGTACATAGAAACGCTGCTGGCGGGAAGCCGTGCGGCGGTGGTGGTGTCCGATCCACGTAACGGTGAGCTGCTGGCGATGGTTTCCATGCCAAGCTATGACCCGAACCTGTTTGTTGACGGTATCTCCAGCAAGGACTACAACAGCCTGCTGCATGATGAAAACCGTCCACTGATCAACCGTGCTACCCAGGGGGCCTATCCCCCGGCTTCCACAGTGAAGCCGTATATTGCCGTTTCTGCGCTGACGGCAGGCGTCATTACTCGCAACACCAGCCTGTTTGATCCCGGTTGGTGGCAGCTGCCGGGTTCTGAAAAACGCTTCCGTGACTGGAAGCGCTGGGGCCATGGCCGCCTGAACGTCACCAAGTCTCTGGAAGAGTCGGCGGATACCTTCTTCTACCAGGTGGCCTACGATATGGGCATCGACCGGCTGAGCGAATGGATGAGCAAATTCGGTTACGGTCACCTCAGCGGCATTGACCTGGTGGAAGAGACACCGGGCAACATGCCAACGCGCGACTGGAAAATGAAGCGCTTTAAAAAGCCGTGGTACCAGGGTGACACTATTCCGGTGGGGATCGGCCAGGGATACTGGACTGCAACGCCGGTACAGATGAACAAAGCACTGATGATCCTGATTAATGACGGTGTGATTAAAACGCCGCATCTGATGATGGACACCATGCAGGGCGAAACCAAAATCCCGTGGCGTCAACCTGCGGCGGCGCCGATCGCCGATATTCATACCGGTTACTGGGAAATTGCCAAAGACGGCATGTACGGCGTGGCAAACCGGCCAAACGGAACCGCGCGTAAAAGCTTTGAAGATGCGCCGTATAAAATCGCCGCTAAATCAGGTACTGCCCAGGTATTCGGCCTGAAAGCCAATGAAACTTATAACGCCCATAAGCTGACCGAACGTCTGCGCGACCACAAGCTGATGACCGCCTTTGCGCCGTACGATCATCCCCGCGTTGCGGTTGCGATGATCCTGGAGAACGGTGGCGCAGGCCCGGCCGTCGGTACGATCATGCGCCAGATCCTCGATCATATTATTTTGGGCGATAACAATACCAACCTGCCTGACGCTGCGCCTACGCCGCCGGGCTATGAAGGTGAATAACCGGTATGAACGATAGCCGTCAGAAACAGTCAATCTGGACCCGAATCCATATTGATCCGACATTTTGCCTGATCATTGCCGCGCTGCTGATTTACAGTGCGCTGGTGATGTGGAGCGCCAGCGGCCAGGACCCGGGCATGATGGAGCGTAAAATTGGCCAAATCGCCATGGGCATCCTGGTGATGCTGGTGATGGCGCAGATCCCACCGCGCGTCTACGAAGGCTGGGCCCCCTATCTTTACATTGTCTGTGTCGTATTGCTGATTGCCGTGGATGCTTTCGGCCATATCAGTAAGGGTGCACAGCGCTGGCTGGATTTGGGAATTGTGCGTTTTCAGCCTTCTGAAATTGCGAAAATTGCCGTGCCGCTGATGGTGGCAAGGTTTATTAACCGTGACGTCTGCCCACCTACGCTGAAGAATACCGCCATCGCGCTGGTGCTGATCTTTATGCCCACGCTGCTGGTTGCCGCTCAGCCAGACCTCGGTACATCCATTCTGATTGCCGCTTCCGGACTGTTTGTGCTGTTCCTGTCCGGGATGAGCTGGCGCCTGATTGCCGTTGCCGTAATTCTGGTGGCGGCCTTTATTCCGGTACTCTGGTTCTTCCTGATGCATGATTATCAGCGCGATCGCGTAATGATGCTGCTTGACCCGGAAAGCGATCCGCTTGGCGCCGGCTACCATATTATTCAGTCCAAAATTGCCATCGGCTCCGGTGGCCTGCGCGGTAAAGGCTGGCTGCACGGCACACAGTCACAGCTGGAATTTCTGCCCGAACGCCACACCGACTTTATTTTTGCCGTACTGGCGGAAGAACTGGGACTGGTCGGCGTGCTGATCCTGCTTATACTCTACGTGCTGCTGATCATGCGAGGGCTAATGATGGCGGCTCGTGCGCAGACTACGTTTGGTCGCGTGATGGCCGGAGGATTAATGCTGATCTTCTTTGTCTATGTTTTTGTTAATATTGGCATGGTCAGCGGTATTTTACCGGTGGTAGGGGTGCCGTTACCGCTGGTAAGCTACGGTGGTTCAGCCCTGATAGTATTGATGGCCGGGTTTGGGATCATTATGTCGATTCACACCCATCGAAAACTGTTGTCGAAGAGCGTTTAAGAGGCATAGACATGCGTAAGGATTGGCTTTGGATTGCCCTGGCATCAGCCATGCTGGCAGCCTGCACCACTGATACAGAGCAGCAGGCCCCGGCCCCGCAGCAGCAGACTTACAACGGACCGGTGGTGGAAATTGGCGGAGCAGAACCACGCTATGAGCCGATCAATCCAGGCACCAGCCAGGATTACTCGGTGAATGGCAAGACCTACAAAGTCATCAAGGACCCCTCCAACTTTAGCCAGGTCGGCCTGGCCACCTCATACGGTGAAGAAGTCGGTGGCAATCGCACGGCTATCGGTGAGATTTTTGACCCTAACGCTTTGACGGCTGCGCATCCCACGCTGCCGCTGCCGAGCTACGTTCGCGTAACCAACCTGGCAAATGGCCGGATGATTGTGGTACGGGTTAACGATCGTGGCCCCTATACGCCAGACAGGATTATCGACCTGTCGCGGGCAGCAGCCGATCGGCTGAATACCTCCAACAATACTCGGGTACGCCTCGACTATATTGCCGTTGCTCCTGACGGTACGCTCTCTGGCCCTGGTACAATCGGTACTACAGTAGCAAAACAAAGTTACGCCCTGCCCGCTCGCCCTGACATTGGTGCAGGACTGACTATGGGCGGTGGTGCCGCAATGTCACAGCCTCAGACCTATGCTGCTCCGGCGGAGCAGGCTGAGCAGCAAAATGTCCGCGCGGTCGATAACAGTACATTGAGCAGCGATGACAACATTGGTGCGCCGGTACGCAGCGGTGGCTTCCTCGGTGCCGCTCAGCCGTTACGTAGCGGCGTACTTGAAGGTAGCGAGCCGGTCAGCACGCCTGTCGCCTCATCAACGTCTTCAGCACCACCGGCCATTGTTGCCGCAGCGGCAGTCTCGCAGCCCCAGTCGCAGCCAGCATCCGGCAGCGGAAATTATGTGGTGCAGGTGGGCGCGCTGAGCGACGGCACCCGCGCCCAGCAGTTGGCTAACAGCCTGGGCAAACAGTTTGGCGTCCGCGGCTCGGTCGACAGCCGTGGCAATGTTTATCGCGTTCAGCTGGGCCGTTTCAGTTCCCGCCAGCAGGCTGCTGCATTGCAGCAGCGGCTGGCAAATGAAGCCAACCAGCAGTCGTTTATTACCGTCGCACCAAATGCAATGTGATTCTGCCCGACCCGTTGATTTAGCGCGGGTCGCTGTCAGAGGATTTTGCTATAGTGAGTCACTTTTTTTAACTTATCCAGGATGTTGTCGTTCTTAACATGAGCAATTTCACCTCTTCTCGACTGATCAAACGCCTGACGGTAGGATCGCTGATCGCCCTCAGCCTCAACGTTGTCGCCTATGCCGATGACGTAAACATTAAAACCATGATCCCGGGCGTGCCGGAAATTGATGCTGAAGCTTATGTCCTGATCGACTATAACTCCGGTAAAGTTCTGGCAGAGAAAAATGCCGATACCCGGCGCGATCCAGCCAGCCTGACTAAGATGATGACCAGCTACGTTATTGGCCAGGCAGTCAAAGCAGGTAAAATCCATCAGGACGATATCGTTACCGTCGGTAAAGATGCGTGGGCAACCGGCAATCCGGTGTTCAAAGGCTCTTCTTTGATGTTCCTCAAGCCCGGTGACCGCGTGCCGGTTTCCCAGCTGACCCGTGGTATCGTGCTGCAATCAGGTAACGACGCCTGCGTGGCAATGGCCGACTATGTTGCCGGTAGCCAGGATGCGTTCGTTGGTCTGATGAATAACTACGTCAAGGCACTCGGCCTGCAAAATACCCACTTCCAGACGGTACACGGTCTGGATGCGGAAGGTCAGTACAGCTCTCCACGTGATATGGCGCTGATCGGTCGCGCGCTGATCCGCGATGTGCCGGATGAGTATGCGGTTTACCACGAGAAAGAGTTCACCTTTAACAACATCCGCCAGATGAACCGTAACGGTCTGCTGTGGGATACCAGCCTGAACGTTGACGGAATCAAAACCGGTCATACCGACGCGGCGGGCTATAACCTGGTGGCCTCCGCGACCGAAGGCCAGATGCGTCTGATCTCTGCAGTGATGGGTGGACGTACCTATAAAGGTCGTGAAACCGAAAGTAAAAAGCTGCTGACCTGGGGCTTCCGCTTCTTTGAAACCGTGGCACCGTTGAAAGCTGGCAAAGAGTTTGCTTCTGAGCCGGTCTGGTTTGGTAACAGCGATCGCGTACAGCTGGGCGTGGAAAACGATGTCTATCTGACGATCCCACGCGGACGGATGAAAGATCTGAAAGCCAGCTACACGCTGAGCAATACCGAACTGCATGCGCCATTGCAGAAAAATCAGGTCGTAGGCAGCATCAACTTCCAGCTGGATGGCAAAACCATTGAACAGCACCCGCTGGTGGTCCTGAACGAAGTGCCGGAAGGCGGTTTCTTCGGTCGTATCGTGGACTACATCAAACTGATGTTCCATCACTGGTTCGGTTAATTCCGCACACGAAGGGACCGATCGCCGATCGGTCCCTGCAAGAGAGCATGTTGGCCACACGTCTGTCTCTTGAAATTATCCCGTATAATCCCCATATTGTTAGTATCTGTGAACTCCCGCAGCGACGGGGTTCCTTGTATGTGTTACCGGAGTCCATATGAAAACCAATCTTAAAGATCTGCTCGAATTCCCTACCTCTTTTACCTACAAAGTAATGGGGCTGGCACAGCCAGAGCTGGTCGATCAAGTGGTTGAAGTCGTGCAACGTCACGCGCCGGGCGACTACTCTCCGGACGTTAAACCGAGCAGCAAAGGAAACTTCCATTCCGTTTCTATTACCATTACCGCCACGCACATCGAGCAGGTTGAAACGCTGTACGAAGAGCTGGGCAAAATAGAAATTGTTAGGATGGTGCTGTAACCCCATATCTGGTGCGGGCATACTGGTTCTTGCCCTGCACCAGCGCTATACTGCACTTCTGCTTTTCTAACCGGATCGTGCGTTTTGTCTCCTGATACTCTGATTATTCGCCAGCTGGGTCTTCAGCCCTGGGCACCTGTCTCTCAAGCCATGCATCAGTTTACCGACCAGCGCAGCGAAGCCACGCCTGATGAAGTCTGGCTGGTGGAACACCCGGCGGTTTTTACTCAGGGCCAGGCCGGGAAAACTGAACATCTGCTGATGCCGGGGGATATTCCGGTGATGCAAAGCGATCGTGGCGGCCAGGTAACCTATCACGGTCCGGGTCAGCAGGTGATGTATGTGATGATTAATCTTAAGCGCCGCAAAGTGGGCGTTCGCCAGTTGGTCACCGCGCTGGAAGAGACGATTATCACCACTCTCGCCCAACTCGGCATTACCGCCAGCGCGCGCCCCGATGCTCCCGGTGTTTACGTCGACAACAAAAAAATTTGCTCACTGGGTCTGCGTATTCGCAACGGCTGTTCGTTTCACGGCCTGGCATTGAATATTGATATGGACCTCGCGCCGTTTCTGCGCATCAATCCCTGCGGCTATGCCGGCCTGGAGATGACGCACATTCACGCGCTGCGTCCTGAGGTCACGCTGGCATCCGTTCAGCCGCTGCTGATCGACAATTTTGCACGCCAGCTGGCAATTACCGACGTGCAGTGGAGCAAAGAGTGCGATTTACCGCTAAAATGTGCGCTCTGATTTACAATTCTGTAACGCTTTCTCGCACTGGCAGTGCTGTTTCTGTAAACGAGAGATGATATAATTTTTATGCTTTTTCAAAAAAAGTTGAATTCACCCATACAATTTTACGTTGGAGCAGACGGTCAGACAGGCTGATGTCCGATAGTTAAAAGGGTGTACCACAAACTCATTTAGTGTTTAGCGGGTAATTTCGCCGCAATCCAACCTGGAACTAGCAAGACTATGAGTAAACCGATTCTGATGGAACGCGGTGTTAAATACCGCGATGCAGACAAAATGGCGTTGATCCCGGTAAAAACCGTGATGACCGAGCGTACTGAAATACTGCGTAAGCCAGAGTGGATGAAAATCAAACTCCCAGCAGATTCCAGCCGTATTCAGGGCATTAAAGCCGCAATGCGTAAAAATGGTCTGCATTCCGTCTGCGAAGAGGCTTCCTGCCCAAACCTTGCTGAATGTTTTAACCACGGTACCGCGACCTTTATGATCCTTGGTGCCATCTGTACCCGCCGCTGCCCGTTCTGCGACGTTGCCCACGGCCGTCCTGTCACTCCCGACAGCAACGAGCCGGGTAAACTGGCGCAAACCATCGCGGATATGGCATTGCGTTATGTGGTGATTACTTCCGTTGACCGTGATGACCTGCGCGACGGTGGTGCTCAGCACTTCGCCGACTGCATCACCGCCATTCGTGAGAAGAGCCCGAACATTAAAATTGAAACTCTGGTACCGGACTTCCGTGGTCGTATGGACCGTGCGCTGGAAATCCTTAACGCGTCCCCGCCTGACGTCTTCAACCACAACCTTGAGAATGTGCCGCGCGTTTACCGCCAGGTGCGCCCGGGCGCAAACTATGAGTGGTCACTGAAACTGCTGGAGCGCTTTAAAGAAGCGCACCCGAATATCCCAACCAAATCAGGCCTGATGGTCGGACTGGGCGAAACTAACGAAGAAATCGTTGAAGTGATGCGCGATCTGCGTCGCCACGGCGTCACCATGTTAACGCTGGGCCAGTATCTGCAGCCAAGCCGTCACCACCTGCCGGTACAGCGCTACGTCAGCCCGGCTGAGTTTGATGAAATGAAGGCCGCAGCCATGGATATGGGCTTCACCCATGCAGCCTGTGGTCCGTTTGTACGTTCTTCTTATCATGCAGATATGCAGGCCAAAGGGCTGGAAGTGAAGTAATTCCGCGCTGCATGCATAAAAAAACGGATGACCCAGCCATCCGTTTTTTTTCGCCTGATTCCTGCTCACTCTTTACGAGTTTGCTGTTCGGCCGGTTTATCTTCAGGCACGGATTGCTTCGCGGCGGTGTCATCGTCGCTCATCGCTTTTTTAAACCCCTTAATGGCAGCACCTAAATCACCGCCCAGCGTGCGCAATTTATTGGTACCGAAAAGCAGGACGATAAGCGCGCCAACAATCAGCAGTTTGCCGATACTTAAACCTTCCATATCTACCTTCTTTGCGTTAAGCAGTGGGGAAAGTCCCCGTATCAGCTGATTTTAACGCGGGAAAACGGCACGGGTGCAGCAGCAATCTGTAACAGGATACGATCCGTCAGCGATTTTTAACGGCCAGTTCCGGCGGGGCAAAACGTCGATTAGCCAACACCGGCAGCGCCTGTCGCACGGCCACAATCCGTTGCGGGTCTACTTCTGCCGTTAGCAGAGCGGGAACCTCAGCTGCCCTGACTGTGGCAATACCGAGTGGATCAACCAGCAGACTGTTGCCAATATTGCGTGGGCCGCACTCCCCGACTGCAAGCACGTAGCAGGTATTTTCCAGCGCCCTGGCAGTGACCAGAACTTCCCAGTGCATCTCTTTATGCGGGCCTCTTACCCACGCTGCGGGTAGTACCAGCAGCGAAGCACCGTCCAGCACCAGCCGCCGTGCCATCTCAGGGAAACGCAAATCGTAGCAGGTCATCAGCCCGACCTTGATGCCCTCGACATCAATCAGCGGCGGCAGCTCATCACCCGCACTCACGTTGCGGGACTCCTGCATGGCAAAAGCATCGTACAGATGCAGCTTGTTATAGCGGGCGATAATCTCGCCGCACCGAATAGCGATAAGCGTATTAAACACCCGACCTTCACCATCAGGCACGTGCAGCGTGAGTATCGTCGTGAGCGTATTTTGCTGGCTGGCGGAGAGCAGCTGGTTAACAAACGGTCCGTCCAGCGGCTGTGCCGAGCGCACACCCCAGTCAGGGTTGTCGTTGTCCCGAGCCAGTACGGCTTCTGGCAGTACCAGCAGACTCGCCCCTTCACCCACGGCATCATGCATCAGCCCGATACAAATCTCCGCGTTTTCCTGCCATTCGCGGCGTACGGCAAACTGCCCGGCGGCAACTTTCATCGTTCAGCCCAGCTCCTTAACGTGGTAGCGCGGTGACTCTGTGAACCCTTCGCGCAGATAGAAGGCGTTGGCTTTTTCGCGGCGCTCATGGCAGTGAACCTCCATTCGGTCACAGCCGCGATCGCGGGCCAGTTGTTCTGCATACGCCAGCAGATGCTGCCCCGCCCCTTTGCTTCGTTCACCTTCGGCGATGCAAAAATAGCTGATACGGGCAAAATCCCCCGCCAGCGCCAGCTGAGGGATAAAATGCAGCGACAGGAATCCCAGCACCGTATTACCCTGTTCAGCCATCAGCAAACGCTCGGTGTCATCTGCGATCAGTTGCGCCAGCCGCCGCTCAATAAACGGAGCAGTACCCTCATAACCCAGCTCCGCCAGCAGCGCACTCAGGGCAAAAGCATCTTTTGGTTCGGCAAGACGAATATTCATCCACACTCTCCAGACTAAGCCAGCTGTTAATACGATAAACGCTAACAGAAAAAAACCTGTCATTGTTTATAGCCTCAGCCCGGCCCTCCCCGCAAGGGGCCAGATCACAGCCTAATGTTACAAATGCTGATAAGTGTAATCCTAAGTGAAACGGATGGAATTTGTCAGCAGGCAGGACGCCCGATTAATGTTTCCTTAATAATCTTTCGGCAGACTCAGCTCATCCCACTGTAAGAGGTACTCAAGATGAACTGGCTTCCCCGTACCCCAATTGAAAGTCTTGCTATGCTACTGGCCTGTTCAGCAGCAGTGGCCTGGCTGCTGCTATTTTTCTCACGTTAGAGTACAGCGGTCCGGCTTATCCCCTGTGCCGGGCCAGCGTTAGCACGCTCAGAACGTCGGTTTTATCTCAAACCACGATCTTCAGGCGAAAAAAAACCCGCCTCACGAAGCGGGTTTTAAAAATTCTGTCTGATAACTTAAATAGCGGCAACGTTAGCAGCAGATGGGCCTTTGGCACCGTTGGTGATTTCGAACTCTACGCGCTGACCTTCAGCCAGAGTTTTGAAACCATTGCTCTGGATGGCAGAGAAGTGTACGAACACGTCTTTGCTACCATCTTCAGGAGTAATGAAACCGAATCCCTTGGACTCATTAAACCACTTAACGCTACCTTTGATCTTAGACATCTATATTACCTTTACATGAAAAATGGACACTAAACTGTGTCGGTATCTAGTACAGCAATTGCGAAGGCTTTTGTCCAGTAGACAATGATGAAAAAGTGATAAATATCGCCTTTTTTTAACATCACTCATTTTTTTCGCACTTTTCTTCCATTAAAACTGCCAGCGTAGCCAGGCAAAATAAACATTGCCGTTATTGTAGGTACCGGGAATATAGGTCATCTGAAATGATGCAGGACCATAACCTATTGATGCAAGGGGCAATACCACTGGGATAGGAATATAATTCCAGTTGTCGCGCATTGTCACCCCCGCGGTGAAGCCGGCCCCCAGATGGAAGTTATCATCGGCCAGCGGCCGCCATGTTTTTTCCCACCCGTAACCCCCTATAGGCTCCCACTTGTTATAGGAATCTTTGAATGCCATCACGTAGAGACCGTTCCAGTTACCCTGTTCGTTGTAGTGGCTGACTCCAAAGCCCGCACCCCATGGACGCTCGTTATAACGATCGGTTTTCTCTTTGTCATAGGTCCAGCGGTTATGCCAGGTGATAGCAGGAATGTAAAGGTCTACAGTCTGCGGATCGTTCCATGTCTGACTGAGGTTATCAGTTAAAGATTGCCATCCTTCCGCTACTGCATCGTTCAACTTAGAGGCCTGTGCGCCTGCTGAAAGAAGGCCATTCAGCAACAGTAAAAAAAGATATTTTTTCAGGCTTGCCATAATAATTCTCACTTCTCCCCGGGAATGATTAAGAATCAACTTCCTGTAAGGGCCCAAAATTTTGGCCCGGTCAACATTAGGCTATTAATGTTAATTATAGCGTTTTCACCTAAACACACCATTAACTCCTGTTTTTTCTCTATATTATGCAGAAAGCATACTCTGCTAAAAACCAGAATGCATTGATATAAATGAAAAAAAACCAAAACACCGCTCTCTTACCACCTCGAGAAATGGACAGTTTCGAATCAGTTCAGGCTGAAAGTAGCGCTTTATCGCCCCTGATTAATCTCGCTCAATCATATTTACTGCGAAAGTGAACAAAATTTACGCTAAATCATATAAATCATGATTAATTTACGAATGGAGAACAAAGTTATGATCAAAAAACATACCACCAAGCGAATAAAAAGCATAAAATCAATAACTTAAAAAACAACAGCCCCGTAAAAAACTAATAAATCTTATTTATGGATCTGCATCTGAAATTTGATAAGATAATTCTTATCCATCAGAAGACAGGGAGGCTGTAGTGATTAAAATGTTAAGGTGTGGACAATGTGGCAGTACAAAATTCTTCTTTACCGAAGGCAACAACAGCGGTGGGCATCACGGTGCGATTTGCGCCTGCTGTCGTAAACAGCTTAACAGCCAGGATACTGTCGCCGGTTTATCCATCCTTTCCAAAGCCTTATCCACAGCGCTTGCCGAAAAAGTTCTTAATCAAACTTTAAACAAACAGTAATCCCCCTCGCCTGTACCCAACTTCATAAGGCTTAAACGCGCTTCAGAACGCGATGCCAATAGAAGTAACGGGATAATTCGCATTTTGTCACAGGTTGAAAATATCATTCAGAACTGATAATTCATCTATGAATTAAAATACAATTCGTGCCTTTTAAAGGGTGATTACATGCCGAATGGTTTATGTGCCAATCCCGTTTATGTCTTATTTACACGGCTTATTATAGACTGCACTCGTTAATAACCGAGCATTCTTTACGCCTGAGAATGCCTTATTTATCAAATCAACCGTCGGACGCTATATATGAAAAAGCAGGGATTATCCGGCATTATTACGCGCACGGATTCACACTGGATTATTGTTTGTGATTTTGATGGCACAATAAGTTGTGCTGATGTCACTGATACATTAATGGAAAAACTGGGTCATCCTGACTGGCAATTACTGGAGAAACGCTGGATAAATGCCGAAATAGGATCCAGAGAGTGCCTGAGTGGGCAAATATCATTACTTGATGCTTCTCGCCAGCAGATAGATGCCTGCCTGGATCAAATCAAAATCGATCCTGAGTTTTGCCGGTTTGCCCGATGGGCGAAAGCTGAGGCGATACCGCTTTATGTCGTCAGCGATGGTCTTGATTATGCGATCGAACGTATTTTACGCAACAACAATATTGCTGGTCTGCCGGTGATTGCTAACCATCTTGAACAGGTAAGCGACCGGGGCTGGCGCATCAGCTTTCCGCATTTTTCCCCTGACTGCCAGTACGCAAGCGGCACCTGCAAATGCCGGGTGGCGAAAATGTTAAATTACGACGAATTTATCGCCATAGGCGACGGGCGATCCGATTTTTGCGTGGCATCCATAGCGGATCATGTGTTGGCCAAAAAAAGTTTGCTGACTCATTGCCAGAAGGCTGGAATTCCTCATACACCGTTTAACAGTTTCAGAGAAGCTCAAGCCTGCCTTGAACGACTGGTTGCAAAAGAATCACGGTTGATTCCATCTCAGGAGATCTCATGATCGAAAAGCACGACTATTTGCTGCCTGCCGGGCGGATCGGCGTGCTACTGATCCATGGGCTGACGGGAACCCCCGTAGAAATGCGCGGTGTGGCTCGTGAATTTCATCGCGCGGGATATACCGTCTATGCCCTGCAGCTTGCCGGGCACTGTGGCAGCGTTGAAGACCTCATAGCTACCCGTTGGCAGGACTGGTATCAAAGCGTGATCGACGGTGCAGACATACTGCGCAAACAGGTTGATACACTTTTCGTTTGTGGCCTCTCGATGGGAGCGGTACTGGCATTAAAATATACCGCGTCTCACCCCAACGAAGTCGCAGGCGTACTGGCCTATAGCGTGACGTTTCGCTACGACGGGTGGAGCATTCCGCCGCTCTCACGCTTTGCCGCACCCTGGCTACTTCCGCTGGCTGGAATGCTAAATGTGGGTCGCCACAAAATGTTTAATGAAGAACCGCCTTACGGTATTCAAAACGAAGTGCTGAGAAAAAAAATTGCCGACAAAATGCAAGGTGGTAACAGCGCTGAAGCCGGTTTGCCGGGTAATCCATGGCCTTCACTCAACGAATTTTTACTGCTATCGCGAAACGTCCGCCGCAAGTTACGCCATATTCACACCCCCTGCCTGCTGTTACATGCCAGCAACGACGATATCTCGCATCGCCGTAATGCCGAACTGGTGCGTGATACCGTCAGTGGTCCAGTGGAAATGGTACTGCTCCCCAATAGCTATCATATGATTACCATCGATAACGATCGGCAGGAACTGTTTCAACGTTCGATTGCTTTCATCCGCCGCTACAGCGTTAACACGGCGCTTACGCTGAGTGAGGCGCTATGAGCCAGCTCACCCTGATACTGTGGTTACTGAATGTACTTGTCGACAGCCTCGGCCAGCTCTCATTTAAAGCAGCAGCCAGCGGCAGCGTACACTATGAAGGTATGCAACAGTGGCGATATATGCTGCGGCGGCCGTGGCTTTGGCTGGGGATGGCATGCTATATCCTGGAGTTTTTGCTGTGGCTGGCCTTCCTCACGCTTGTTCCTCTCTCTGTCGGTATGCTTCTTGGCTCAACCAGCATTGTCACCATTATGCTCGCCGGGCGGATCTGGTTTAAAGAATCGCTGACCCGCTGGCGGGTAATCGGTATTTTGTTGATTTCTCTGGGCGTTGCGATAATAGGGATTAATTGATGAAACGTTTCTACATTGTTGGTTTCCTCGCACTGATGATTTTCGACACGCTGGCTCAGATCAGTTTTAAGGCAGCGGCTATCCATGCATTTCCGCTCACCATGGATTCCGCGTGGCTCTCTCGTGTATTCAGCCACCCGTGGATTTATGGCGCATTCGTAGGCTATGCCGGTGCCTTTTTCACCTGGATGACGCTGCTGAAATACGCCCCCATTGGGCCAGCCTTTGCCGCATCCCACCTTGAAATTATCAGCGTCACTTTGCTATCGGTATGGCTATTCGATGACAGCCTGACACTCATAAAAATAGTCGGTGGATTGCTAATCCTCGCCGGAATACTCTTCCTGGCAAAAGGTGAAATCGCCCATGTTAAGGCTGAAGCGGAACAGCAGGCAGAATGAGCCGTTCTTTTTTTCAACGCCAGCTGCCGCCAACCGCCGGATTGCCGCTGCTCTGGCGCGATTTACTCCCACCTCGCGCTGATTTTTCAGATCGACTGGCGCAGGAACTGGGTATTCCTCCACCGCTGTTAACCTGCTCAGGCACTGCTGCACTGATTATTGCCCTACGCACCTTGCAGCAGCGACAGCCCAATCGACATCGTATTATTGTCCCCGCCTGGACCTGCCCGCTGGTAGCGCTGGCTGCGCATTATTGCCCTCCGCTCAAAATCGTTCCCTGTGATATGGAGTACGGTGGCATTAATTTCGACAGGGAGCGCTTGGCACAGCTGTGTGATTCGCAAACGCTGGCCGTCGTAGTCACTCACTATGCTGGCCGGGTGGCCGATACAGCTGCCGTGATTAAAATCGCAGCAGCTCACGGCACGGCGGTCATTGAAGATGCAGCACAATCAATGGAGGCAAAAAATGCCGGTGAAAGCGTCGGCCTGGCGGGAGACATTGGCTTTTTCAGTCTGGCGATGGGAAAAGGGTTAACGACGGTAGAGGGAGGAGTGCTGTTCAGCCGCTCGGCTGAACTGCAAAAAGAGATGGAACGACAGATCGCCCGCGATTTACCCTGGCGCGCGGGCTGGGAACTGCGCCGTATCATCGAACTCTGGGGCTATCGGCTGATGTATCATCCTGACAGGCTGGACTGGGTTTATGGCCGGCAGCTTCGCAGTGCGCTGAATCGCGGCGATGCGGTTACCGCCGTTGGCGATGATTTCACCGTAGACGATATCCCTTTGCACACATTGGGCCACTATCGTCAGCGAGTCGCCGCCTCGGCTTTGACTCGATTTTCAGCCTGGCAACAACAAAACAGCCTGCGGGCAAAGAGCAGACTCGCCGAGCTCAGGCAGCTTGCTGGCGTAACGGTCCTGCAGGATGGGCCGCACCAGCAGGGAGTGTGGCCATTCTTTCTACTGCTGATGCCTGACCGCGGCTCTCGCGACCGTGCGATGCAGCACCTTTGGACGGCTGGATTGGGCGTGACCCGGCTGTTTATTCATACTTTATTCGGCTATCCCGCCGTTACGCCATTATGTCTGCCCTCCTCCATACCCAACGCGGAAGACTTTGCTGCTCGTTCACTGAGCATCAGCAACAGTCACTGGGTTGAAGACGATGATTTTGCACTGATTGTTTCCGTGCTGCGCGCTGCACTAACCACCTGAAGCCCGCTGAACAACAGCCAGCAGCTGTTGATTAAGACGGTTTTGCGAACGCTGCCATTCCGCAGCTTCACTGGCCGATATCAACTGCTGGCCATCACCGGCGCTTAACCAGCGTTTGAGGCGGCTGTGATACTCACATGATGAGACTTCTCCGGTGATATCCATCCCCACCAGCCGATTGGCACAGGCCTCAATCAGTAATTCCAGATGTTTTAGCTCAAAACATCCCTGATCCCAGTTGGTTTGTACCACCTGCTTGCTTAAGACATCTTTATCCAGTGACAGATAAATCGGGTCGCCGCTTAGCTGACGTAAAAATGCCGACAGTAAACTATCCGGATCATCAAAACGGTGATTACACTCCCCTGCACCCAGCCAGTTAAGCCACCGGGTATCCACACCGATGCTCCAGTAGTGCAGCTTCTTAGATAACAGAGGGCGCAGATGATTTTCCCAGGCGTGACTCAGAGCAATATCGGATGAACAGATACCCAACACGTGTATTTGACTAATCTGCGGCAAACGGCTGGCATGATAAACCCAGGAGCCACAGTGGATGCCGAAAGGATAGAGCATATTATCCGGATGGTTATCGCAGATAATCAGCTGCACCGGGCGGTCCGCTGGCAGACGCTGTAACAGCAAATAGCTGAGATGGTGGTAGTCCCCACTTCCGGTGAAGACGCAGCCATAGCGCTCGGGCAACAGATCCCGACTGGCGGCTATTAGCTTTCGCCAGTCACCCCAGCCGGCCCCAAAGCGGACCCGCTGCTGCCAGTCAGACAACGGCAGTATTGTTGCCTGCTCCAGTCCGGCCACTGAACCATCAAAGTCCAGCACCAGTGGCCGATCTTCTGCCGTCAGCCAGGGGGAGGATCGGACCACTTTTTATCCCCCTCCAGATAATGACGAAAATAGCACACCGCTGCCCGCAGGAGCGGATTTCGCACGCGCACCAGATGCCGGGTAAAAGTAAAGCTGGCACCGAGGCTGGCCTTGACTTCCGGGTCGGTCCAGCCCGCAACGTATTCCTGCAATCCCTGCTCGATGGCGTACTCCAGATTGACAAACCAGCTGACAAAATAGAGGTTAAATTTCATCGCCAGTGAATAGTCGAAGCCAATATACTTATCCACCAGTCGGCCCTGAAACTGATAGCAAAGGTTGAAACCGACCAATCGATCTTCGTACCAGTAGCAGAACAGTTTTCCGGCACTGTGCCGGTCCAGCAGCAAATGGTCAAAGAACTCGGCGCTAAGCAAATCAAAATGCACCTCACTCTGCTGCCACACCGAAAGATAAAACTGATAGAGCTGAGCACGCCAGTGGGGATCTTCCAGGCGTTCTTCACCACAGTGAATTACCTCAATACGAAGCTCATCACGGCTGCGAAGCTTGCGGCGAAGATTACGACGCCGGCTACGGGACATGCGCGCCAGAAACTCATCGGTGCTGGTAAAATCGATCGGAACAACCGCCAGCGCCTGGCCTTCCACACAAATGTAACCTTGCGCTTCCGCCGCCGCTATCAGGCGGCGACTGTAGTCGTTATCCGCTGCAGACAGCAGCGGTGACGAAATGGGAAGATCTTTAATAATGGTCAGAGAATGCTTATTACCGCAGTGGGTTTCAATCCATCCCAGCAGCGCGGCCGGCTCCTGCTGCCGTGGCAGGCAGGCATATTCGCTGGTCGTTGCCCCAATAAAACAGGTATCCAGCGTGAGCCACTTCCGCCAGCCCGGGAAACCGGGCCAGCGGGCTAACCGCTGGCGCAGCGCGGGTTCAACGGTCGTTAACAGATCGAACCGGGTGGTAAATATCGGCAGGCCGTTTTCGGCAATCCGCACGTTAAATCCTTCAGGCGGATGGAGTGCAAACGCCGAAATAAGCCCCGCCGGTTCCAACTGATTGACGTACCCGTCTTTCATCATATGCAGAGGATTACCGCTCACGTTTTGCCCGAACCAGCAGTTGATCCAGCAGCACGATAGCCTGATCGATTTCAGCGCGACTGATCTCCAGAGATGGCGCAAAGGTGATCACGTTTTTATAGTATCCCCCGACATCCAGAACCAGTCCGGTTTTCTGCCCCTGATACTCCAGCGTACCGGAAAGGCCAATATCCACCATTTTATCGAGCAGTGCTTTATCAGGCGTGAATCCATCAGGTCCGCAAAGTTCCGCACGCAGTGCCAGACCAAGACCGTCAACGTCACCAATCTCTTTATGCTGGCTCTGTAGCGATTTCAGCCCTTCAAGGAAATAAGCTCCACTCTCCATAACCTGACGTTCATAATCTTTCTCTGCCAGCATATGCATCACTTCCAGGCCAACGGCGGTGCCCAACGGGTTCGAAGCAAACGTCGAGTGGGTGGAACCTACCGGGAAGGTGGTCGGATTAATCATCTCTTCACGCGCCCAGATGCCCGCCAGTGGATTAAGCCCGTTAGTCAGCGCTTTACCAAACACCAGCACATCCGGAGTAATGCCAAAGTGTTCAATCGACCACAGCTTGCCGGTACGATAGAAGCCCATCTGGATTTCATCCACCACCAGCAGAATGCCGTGCTGATCGAGCACCTTTTTCAGCGCGGGATAGAAGTTACGCGGTGGAATAACGTAGCCGCCGGTTCCCTGCACGGGTTCGATATAGAACGCAGCGAATTCTGCCTGCTGCGCTTTAGGATCCCACAGGCCGTGGTACTCGTTTTCAAACAGACGGGCAAAATCGGCCACCAGTTTTTCCGCATATTCTTCAGGCGTCATGCCTTTTTGACGGCGGAACGGATACGGGAATGGAATAAACTGAGCGCGTTCGCCAAAGTGACCAAAGCGACGGCGATAGCGATAACTGGAGGTGATAGATGATGCACCCAGTGTGCGACCGTGATAGCCCCCTTCAAAGGCAAACATCCGGCTTTTACCGTTGCAGAAATTTCGTACCAGCTTCAGGGAATCATCAACGGACTGCGAACCGCCCACGTTAAAGTGTACTCTTCCTGGCAGGCCGAACTTACGTTCCATATCCTGAGCAATAATTTTTGACAGCTCGATTTTGGTGGGATGCAGATACTGGCTGGCCAACTGTGGCAGCCGATCGATCTGGCTTTTTAACGCATTATCGAGCCGGGCGTTAGCGTAGCCAAAATTAACCGCTGAATACCACATTTGCAGATCGAGATAGGGAGTATCTTCCGCGTCAAACAGAAAGCTTCCCTGACAGCGGTCAAATATTTTCGGGGGGTTAACGTAATGAACCGTATCGCCATACGAACAATACTTCGCTTCATCCTGCAACAGCTGCTCTTCATTAGACGTCATCATATCTCCTTGGCACTTTACTCCATATAAGTTCTGCGAGTATATCCTGCAAAAAAAATATTTCAGCGCATGCAGAGGGTATGTTGACGTTTAGTTGATAATTAAAATAGCCATATTTATTTTGAAATTCTTTCTCGAACCAAAAAACAAAAATAGTAAATAATTACATTTTAGAATTTAAAAAAGCATGATTACTCAAGAATATTATTAATATTCCGGCCATCTGAAAAACACAAATGACCGGAATAAAAAATCAGAAAATAAGCTTAAAGACACCGGTAATCGTTAACAGGCCGACGATAAAAATAATTGCGATGACCCAGAGAATAATTTTCATTCTTCATCTCCTTCAAAGGAAAAAGCCACAGGACTCGTCAGTAAGTCCCTGTGGCTTAAGTATAGAAGAAGATTACCGCTTCGCCGATTTGTGGGTTACAGCACCGCCGACAGCAGCCACACCAGCACAAAACCGGTCAGGCCCATTGCGGTCGTTAACACCGTCCAGGTTTTCAAGCCGTCGGCAACCGACAGGCCTAAATAGCGGGTCACCACCCAGAAACCGGCGTCATTGACGTGGGAAAGTCCCAGCCCGCCAAAACAGGTCGACAGCGTGACCAACACCAGCTGCATATCGCTCAGCCCTGTCACCGCCTGAGTTAATAACCCGCTGGTGGTCAGAATCGCCACGGTGGCCGACCCCTGCGAGGCCCGCAGCGCCAGCGAGAGCAGGAACGCAGCCGGGATCAGCGGCAGATTAATCGTCTCCAGCGACAGTGCCAGCGCTTTACCTACGCCGGATTCAACCAGTACCTTACCAAATGCGCCACCGGCACCGGCAACCAGAATGACACCTGCCGAGCTGGGAATAGCGCGATCCAACAGGTCACTCAGTTTGTCGCGGCTCCAGCCGCGGCGCAGCCCCAGTAGCCAGGCGGAGAGCGCCAGCGCAATCAGCAGCGCAATAGCCGGCGTTCCCACCAGCGTTAACACCTGACGAATGATATTGCCTTCAGGCAGGACGCTGTGTGCCAGGGTGCCCACCACAATCAGCACGATAGGTACGACGATCAGTGAGGAAATCAGCCAGGCACCGGGGGCCTGCTCATCTTTCGCGCTCTGACTGCCTTCCGGTTTTGCCAGCTGTAACTGCTCCAGCACGCTGACCGACAGCTGATACTGACGGCGGTTCATCGCTTTCGCGACGAAATAGCCCACCACGCCAACGGGAATGGAAACGGCTATACCCAGCAGCATCAGCCAGCCCATATCGCTGCCTAACAGCCCCGCCGCTGCCGCCGCACCGGGATGGGTTGGCAGCGCCACGTGCACGGTCAGCATGACACCGGCCATCGGCAGACCATATTTCAACGGTGAAACGCGGGCCACCTTAGTAAAGCCATAGATAAGCGGAATAACGATAATAAAGCCAACTTCAAAGAACACCGGAATGCCGAGAATAAAGGCCGCCATGGTCAGCGCCGCAACGGTACGCTTAATTCCCAGCACCTGGGTAAAGCGCTGGGCCAGGGATTCTGCGCCACCGGAGCATTCAATAATCGCCCCCAGCATTGCACCCAGCACGATAATAATGGTTATCGAACCCAGCAGGCCGCCCATTCCGGCGGAAATGACCTTCATAATATTATCGGCGGGAATACCGGTGGCGATGGCGACCAGCAGGCTAACCACCAGCAAGGCGACAAAGGGATGCACTTTAGCTTTGATGACCAGCAGCAGCAAAATCAGCACGCTGGCAACGGCAATGGTTAATAACAGGGCGGTAGACATAAAAAAGCCTCAATAATTATTTTATTTCAGTACTTTAGAGCACTGTTAGCAGCAGCATTTTCCCTGGCATTTAGCCAGATTCAGGCAACAGAAACCCGACGCTGCGCAGAATTTGCGCAGCGCGGTGAGTCATAACGTCAGATTATTTCCAGGCGTCGAACCAGCCCAGACCTTCCAGAGTGGTAGTACGTGGGAAATATTCGCAGCCGATCCAGCCCTGATAACCGCTGCGGTCAATCAGATCGAACAGCCACGGATAGTTCAGCTCGCCTTCATCCGGTTCATGGCGATCGGGCGCGGAGGCAATCTGAATATGTTGGTACTGACCGACGTAATCGGCGATCAGATGGCTCAGGTTGCCATCCACCAGCTGTGCGTGGAACAGATCGAGCTGGGTGAAAACATTGGGCCTGTCGACGCGCTTAACGATGTCCAGCGTCTGATACTGGCTGGAGTAGAGATAGTTCAACTTGGTTTTCGGGTTCAGCGCCTCAAGCAGCACGCGAATACCGTGTGGCGCAAAGCGGTCAGCCGCATAACGTACGTTGTCGATGAAGGTTTGGCACCAGGCTTCGCGGTCGGCACCCGGCGGCACCACCGAAGCCATCACGTGGACCTGGCGGCAGTTCAGCGCCAGCGCATACTCCAGCGCGCGATCGATATCACGACGGGCATCGTCTTCTCGCCCCGGGATAGCGCAAACGCCCCACTCTCCCGCCGCCGCATTCCCCGGTGCGGTATTGAACAATACCAACTCCAGGTTATTACGCGTCAGCGCCTCTTTCAGTACCGCCGCGTCGTAATCGTAAGGGAATAAAAATTCAACGCCTTTAAAGCCAGCCTTTGCCGCCGCATCAAAGCGCTCAAGGAAAGGCAGTTCGTTAAACAGGGTAGACAGATTAGCAGCAAACTTAGGCATGTCTTCAGCTCCGTAATTCAGCCACTTCGTCATCGGTCAGATAACGAATAGGGCGATCGCCCAGGGTAAATATCAGTCGGGCAGTCTCTTCCAGTTCTTCGGTATTATCCGCCGCCTCACGCAGCGTTTTCCCCACCACCACCGGTCCGTGATTCGCCAGCAGGAATGCCCGGTAGTTCGGCGCCAGCTTCGCCAGATCCTCACCGAGACGAGGATCGCCCGGACGATAATAAGGAACAACCGGCACATCGCCAACGCGCATCACAACATACGGCGTGAAAGGACGAATGCAGTTTTTGCTGTCCAGCCCTTCCAGGCAGGAAAGTGCGGTCAGATACAGGCAGTGCAGATGCACGATGGCACCGCACTCCGGGTTGTTCTGATAGATCGCACGGTGGAAGCTGATCTCTTTCGAGGGTTTATCGCCACCGATCCACTCTCCTTCCGGAGTGACCTTCGACAGTCGTTCGGCCACCAGCTCGCCAAGGCAGGAGCCTGTCGGCGTCGCCAGCAGCGTGCCGTCCTCCAGGCGCATCGATAAATTCCCTGCCGAACCGGTGGCATATCCGCGCTGGAAAAATGAGGCTCCCAGCCGGACCATTTCTTCTCGTGCCTGCTGTTCAGTCATACTACGAACTCCGTTTGCGCCCGGGCAAAAAAGTTTTCATCACCGAAATTACCGGATTTCAGCGCAAGGGACACCGGCTGCGTGACCGATCTGACCCACGGAACTCCGGGAGAAATCACCGGACCGATGTGGAAAGCATCAATGTTCAGCGTCTGCGCCACCACGCCCGAGGTTTCGCCTCCGGCAACGATAAAGCGCTGCCAGCCCCGCTGTTGCAGTTCACGCACTACGCTGGCAAACAGCTGCTCAACGGCCTCGCTGCTCTGCTGCGCACCGTACTGTTGCTGAATCCGCTGCAGCGTTTCCGGTTCAGAAGTGGCAAACAGCATCGGAGCCAGCGGCTCATCAGCATGCTTCGCCACCCAGTCGCACAGCTCGTGTGCATAGGCCTCGCGCTGTTGCAGCGCGCGCTCCACATCAACCGCCTGCGAGGAAGCCTGTTGACGGTAGCGGGAAACCTGGCGGTTGGTCATCGTCGAACAGGAACCTGAAATCACCACCGCCCGTCCACCCTGCGGTTTACCCGCTGCCTGCGCCTGTTCGCGATCCCAGCCGCTGGTTGCCCACTGCCGCGCCAGGCCAATTGCCAGCCCGGAACCGCCGGTCACCAGCTTCATCTCACGCAGCGCTTCCCCCTGAGTCAGCAGATGCTGCTCGTTAAGCGCATCCAGTACCACATAACGCACGCCCGCTGCCGCCAGCTCGGCCAGCTCTGCCCGTACCGCCTCAACACCGCGATCCAGCGTCTGGCTGGCGATCAGCCCGGCTTTACCCGCTGCCTGTGCTTCCATCAGGCGCAGCAGATTGCTGTCGGTCATTGGCGTAACCGGATGATGGCGCATACCTGAATCGGACAGCAGCTGGTTCATCACGAACAAATGCCCTTGATAGACGGTACGACCATTCACCGGCAGCGACGGCGAAATGACCGTCTGAGTTTCACCCAGCGCGGCCAGCAACGCATCGGTGACCGGGCCGATATTCCCTTTCGCGGTGCTGTCAAAGGTCGAGCAGTATTTAAAATAGAACCGTTCGCAGCCCTGCTGCTGCAGCCAGGCCAATGCCGCAAGGGAATCCTCGACGGCTTTTTCCGCCGCGCAGGAACGCGACTTCAGGCTAACCACAATCGCTTCGGCATCCAGCTGGCGGTCGTCCTGCGGCACACCGTTAACCTGCACCGTTGACATACCGTTCTGCACCAGAAAACTGGCAATATCGGTAGCACCGGTAAAATCATCAGCAATCACACCCAGGCGCATTATTTCTGCTCCTTTTTTTCCGGCAGCGTAATGCCGCTAAAGATCTTGATCACCGCGCTGTCATCCTCGCGGCCGTAGCCTGCGTTACTGGCGGAGGTGAACATGTTGAACGCCGTTGAGGCCAGCGGCAGCGGAAAGTGCAGCGCTTTCGCCGTATCAGCGACCAGACCGAGATCCTTCACGAAAATATCGACGGCGGATTTCGGCGAGTAATCACCGTCAACAACGTGGCGCATACGGTTTTCAAACATCCATGAATTTCCCGCCGCGTTCGTCACCACGTCGTACATGGTATCCAGCGGGATACCCGCACGTGCCGCCAGCGCCATCGCTTCTGCTCCGGCCGCAATATGCACCCCGGCCAGCAGCTGATGAATAATCTTCACCGTCGAGCCAAGACCGATTTCACTGCCAATGCGATACACCTTGCCCGCCACCGCATCCAGCACCGGCTGCAGGCGTTCGAAGGCAGCATCGCTGCCCGACGCCATCACCGTCATCTCGCCCGCCGCGGCTTTCACCGCGCCACCGGAAACCGGCGCATCCAGCATGATCAGCTGATACTGTGCCAGCTGCTGTTCAATGCTCTGCGCATCGGCGGAAGAAATCGTCGAGGAAACCATCACGGCGGTACCCGGCTTCAGGTGTGAAGCCAGGCCATTTTCACCAAACAGAATGGCCTTAACCTGAGCGGCATTGACCACCAGCAGCAGCACCGCATCCAACTGGTCGGCGAAATCATCAGCACGGCTCTCTGCCGCCTGTGCGCCGCTATCGCGCAGGGTTTGTAATGCCTGTGGATTGAGATCCACGCCCCAGGTCCGCAGGCCTGCCTTAATACAGGATTGCGCCGCGCCCATGCCCATAGAACCGAGGCCAACGACACAAACCGACATTGATGCTGCGTTTGACATACGCTCTCCGTGTTAATTTTGGTGATAATTTGTTTTCTTGTGTGAAGTATAGGCGTTTTAAACCGCAAACTTGGTGATACACATCACAATAATTAACAATAAGGACAACAAGGTTCACATAGATTAACAGTGGAAAAAGAATATTTATGAAAATAAAATCATCATTATTCAGTAGGATAGGTGAATTCACTGGCTGAAAAGCTGTGACGGAAAATCTTCGGCGTGATAAATTGGTAAAAATTGTGGTGTTGTATCGCTGAGCCGATGACATTTTTCAACACCGTTTGCAGGTTACGCCGCTTATTCGCAAGGAGAGTTCATGATACCCGTTGAACGCCATCAACAAATTTTATCGCTGGTGCAGGAACGTGGCGTAGTCAGTATTGCCGAACTGACCGAACGACTGGCGGTCTCCCATATGACGATTCGCCGCGATCTGCAAAAGCTGGAAGAACAGGGAGCGGTAATGTTGGTTTCCGGTGGTGTGCGTTCTACGGAGCGATTATCCAGTGAGCCTTCGCATCTGGATAAAACCAGTATGTTCAGCCAGGAAAAACAAGCCATCGGCGCTGCGGCAGCCCAGCATATTCCCCGTAACAGCTGCCTCTATCTGGACGCAGGCACCACCACGCTGGCGCTTGCCCGCGAACTCAGCGTTCGTGATGATCTGCTGATCGTCACCAACGATTTCGCCATTGCCAATTTTCTGATTGATGGCAGCCAGTGCAGGATGATCCACACCGGCGGCACCCTGTGTCGCGATAACCGATCCAGCGTTGGAGAAGCCGCCGCTCAGGCCCTGCGCGGACTGTCCATTGACATCGCTTTTATCTCGGCATCCTGCTGGGGCACGCGCGGAACCTTCACGCCGGATGAGGAAAAAATTGCCGTTAAGCGTGCTGCCAGCGAAGTAAGCCGTAAACGGGTACTGCTGGCCGACAGTTCAAAATACAATAAAATTGCCACTTTTCTGGCACTACCGCTCGAACAGTTTGATGGCATAATCACCGATCCACATCTTTCGGCGTCCGCCAGTCGTGAGCTGGCAGCAATGAATATAGATATCACTATTGCGGGTTAAGCCCCTGCATCACGGTGTAGTGGCCATGATGTTCACTACACCCGATGCGATTTACCTTTACATAACCATTCATTTATTAGCGATTGCCATCACAAACTGTCATTTTGCTCGGAACATCCTCTCCGGATGCGGCGCTTTATAGCTAAACTTATGAAGTCATCTTAAGGACTCACTTGTTACCAACTTCACCCTGACCGTTATACCCACTCTGTTCAAGCTCAGTAAAGGGAACGGATTGTCCGGCAACTATCAAACCGGGTGCTTGAAAGAGGCAGGGTATACAAGGAGATCCCTATGAGCACAATCAATACCAGCATGGGCCGTTACAGCCTGACAGCCAAAGATGCGGGAAACCATATCAAAGGTTCGATTGCTATCAATGATGAAGGCGGCACGCAACTCACCTGCCAGGAGTTTAAAGAGCACTACCTGGATGATGTTGTAAATAATGTGATTTATCCCGTCACCGGAGGTAACCGGCAAATAACGCAGGCGCTCCGTGACGAAATGATCAAGGCCGGTTTTTATCAGCCTCACTAACTAAAGTGTAAACTTCAGACGTCAGTGAAACGGCTTTCGTAACGGAATTTGTTCAGCTGTTTCCGTAATCGATTTATAAGATCGATATCAACTAATCGATCTATATAACCAATTATATTTTATACAGAATTTGTGCGACCATGCCCCTGTACCACCCAATGGTAAAGTCGAGAAATAGCTTTATTTGCCCACGTTTCGTGGGCTTTTTTTTATAAAAACGCTACGCTCCCCAGTCACAAGACGGATAGGATATGTTCAATTGTATACTGCGATACTCATCGCAGCAGGCAAATAAAACATCCGTCACCTGACGGCTAAACATGGAGCGTAACGATGGACGAAATTCGTATTCACCCCGCTAAACTGCACCAGATGGTTAACAGCCTGTGGCAGCATGCTGGCAGCAGCCAGTCTGAAGCAAGAAAAATTGCCGATCATCTCGTTGCCGCCAATCTTGCCGGCCATGATTCCCACGGCGTGGGCATGATCCCTACCTATATGACCTCCCGCGCGTTAGGAAATCTGCAACAAAACCGTGAACTGCGGATCGTCAAGGATACCGGGGCCGTGTTAACGGTTGATGGCCAACAGGGATTTGGCCAGGTGATGGCCGCTGAAGCGATGGAATTGGCCATTGGCCGTACCCGCGAGCTGGGCATGTGCGCCATCGCCCTGCGTAATTCCCACCATATCGGCCGTATTGGTCACTGGGCCGAGATGTGCGCCAGCGCCGGATTTATCTCGTTCCACTTTGTCAACGTCGTTGGCGATCCGCTCGTCGCTCCTTTTAACGGCAGCGACCGCCGGTTTGGCACTAACCCGTTCTGCGCCGTTTTTCCGCGCCCCGGCCAGCCGCCTCTGCTGTTGGACTTCGCCACCAGCGGCATTGCCTACGGTAAAACCCGCGTGGCGTGGAATAAGCGCGCAACGGTTGCCGAGGGGAACCTGATTGACAACCACGGCCAGCCGACCTGCGATCCCGCCGTGATGCATGAAACGCCTTACGGCTCTCTGCTGGCATTCGGCCTGCATAAAGGGTATGCGCTGGCGGTGATGTGTGAAATTCTCGGTGGCGCACTTTCCGGCGGCAAAACCACCCACCAGGATTCGCTGCAAACCTCATCGGCAGCGATTTTCAACTGTATGACCAGTATCGTGTTGGACCCTGCCGCGTTCGATGCACCGGAAATGCAGCAGGAAGCGCAACGGTTTATTGACTGGACGAAAACCTCCCCGCAGGCAGGTGAGCAGCCGATTAAAGTGCCCGGTGAATGGGAAGAAGAACAGCGCGCCGAACGTCAGCAGCACGGTATTCCGATTGATGCCAACAGCTGGCAGCAGCTGTGTCAGTCAGCACGTGAAGCCGGAATGCCGGAAACCGAGCTGGCAGGTTACCAGCCCTGATCCATCGGCAAAAGCGGCGGAGCTTATGCAGCCGCCGCTGGCCGCTCAGCGGGAGAACAGCAGCTTAATTCCCGCCGCCGTGAAGAACAGCGCAAACACGCCTTCAATTCCGCGACGGCATTTCTGGTAGCCCCGGCTCATCATCTGAGTAGAAAACAGCAGCGCGTAGCTGCCAAACACTAAGATACCCAGCAGCGCGCAGCCACAGACAATAAACGGCAGCAGCAGCGGTGAAGCGTCAGCATGAATCCCCAGAGACATAATAGCTGTCCACACCAGTATCGCCTTCGGATTACTGAGATGCAGCAGTAAACCACGCCGATACAGCGCGCGGTAAGAAACTGGCATCGTTACGGCTGCGTTCAGCTGGTATGGCTTGCTTTGCGCTGCGCTGCGGGCCGCCTTAAATGCCAGCCAAAGCAGGTAGATGCCGCCGACGATCTTAATCACCGTCACCGCCTGCGCCCACGCCAGCAGCAGCGTCGACAGACCGGTTGCGACCAGCAGCGCCCAGCACAGCGAACCACTGATCACACCGGCAGCCAGCATCAGAGCAGGGAGTCGCCCCTGGCTCATCGCCACCCCCATAATGGCCATATTGCTGGGGCCCGGGCTGGCCGTTCCCAGTAAGTAGGCCGCATAAACCGGCAACAGCGCCAGCAGAATATCCATCTTCCCTCCCCTGTAAAATGGCCAACGGTGGCCCTGTATCGCTGTTATAGCACGCCGGTCTGCACTGCGGCTAATGCGCATATTCCGCACGGTGAAATCTTGATTTTCGACAATCATCGAACAGATAAACCGCATAAAAATGTAACCAAACATTTCAATATGCGTGTTTTTATGTATTACATTATTAACATTTTCCGGGGAGGTGTTGAAAATAGCAGAATGAGATAAGGTTCTAAAAATGCAGATAAATTAACAATTTCAATTACACTCTAAAAAAATAACACACAGTTTACATATTTCACTAAACCTTTATATTTTCTGTGGTTATTATATCC
This sequence comes from Erwinia sp. S43, assembly GCF_016624745.1. Lineage (NCBI taxonomy): Bacteria > Pseudomonadati > Pseudomonadota > Gammaproteobacteria > Enterobacterales > Erwiniaceae > Erwinia > Erwinia sp. S43. The sequence continues at coordinate 95,814 of NZ_JACVTX010000004.1, forward strand.
ATACTGTTCCACAAAATTATATTTATATCCCTCGCAGCTATAAAAAAACGATAAAATGAACGTCGACATTTCTTCTCAAGGAGAAATTTCCTTCGTATTTACCCCGGACCGACAGAGATAAAAAATCCTTACTCATCATAATTATACATTTCATTCACATCTAATCATCATTTAACCAGCCTGAGTTAACATTTTCCGCCAGCGATTTAACCTCTCCACGAAACACTTCCACGTAATAATGATTGCTGTTATAGCCGCGATCAATATTACTGTTACTACTCCTTCACCTGATTTGGTCTTAGGATCAAACCGTAGTCGATGAGAATCCCACAATTATCCACCTTCACTTTTCCGTAATGTAGTCTATTTGTTAATTGTGGGTAAAAAAATAAAAGGCAGTATTATGTTAGATCGAGGTAAGCAATGTTCGGATTAGATGCGTATCACCTGGCAAGGATACAGTTTGGCTTTACCGTAGCCTTTCACATCCTTTTCCCCGCTATCACCATCGGGCTGGCCAGTTTCCTTGCGGTACTGGAAGGTCTGTGGCTGAAAAGCAAAAACGAGGTTTATCGCGACCTCTATCATTTCTGGTCAAAAATTTTTGCCGTCAACTTCGGAATGGGCGTGGTATCTGGCCTGGTGATGGCCTATCAGTTCGGTACCAACTGGGCTGGATTCTCGCAGTTTGCCGGCAGTATCACCGGCCCGCTGCTGACCTATGAAGTCCTGACCGCATTCTTCCTTGAGGCCGGCTTCCTCGGCGTCATGCTGTTTGGCTGGAACCGCGTCAGCCGTGGCCTGCACTTCTTTGCAACCTGCATGGTGGCGCTGGGAACGATTATTTCCACCTTCTGGATACTCGCTTCCAATAGCTGGATGCAAACGCCACAGGGCTACGCGGTGGAAAACGGTATCGTGGTCCCTGCCGACTGGATGGCGATCATCTTCAACCCGTCATTCCCTTACCGACTGCTGCATATGTCCGTGGCGGCTTTCCTGGTGACCGCGTTCTTCGTCGGCGCTTCGGCAGCCTGGCACCTGTTGCGTAAAAACGATACGCCCGCCATTCGCAAAATGCTGTCAATGGCGCTGTGGATGGCGCTGATCGTGTCGCCGATTCAGGCGATGATCGGTGATGCACACGGCCTGAATACGCTGGAGCATCAGCCAGCCAAGATTGCCGCGATTGAAGGACACTGGGAAAACCCGCCGGGTGAAGCCACACCGCTGATCCTGTTCGGCATCCCGGACATGAAAGAAGAAAGAACGCGCTATGCGCTCGAAATTCCCTACCTCGGCAGCCTGATTCTGACTCACAGCCTCGATAAACAGGTTCCGGCACTGAAGAGTTTCCCGAAAGAAGATCGCCCTAACTCGCTGGTGGTATTCTGGTCATTCCGCGTCATGGTTGGCCTGGGCATGCTGATGATTCTGATGGGAGTTGTCAGCCTGTGGATGCGCCGCGGACAGCGTCTTTACACCTCTCGTCCGTTCCTGTGGTTTGTGCTGCTGATGGGGCCATCCGGGCTGATTGCGCTGGTCGCAGGCTGGATCACCACGGAAATGGGGCGCCAGCCGTGGGTCATTTATGGCCTGCTGCGCACCCGCGATGCCGTTTCGCTGCACAGTACGCTGCAGATGGCGATCTCGCTGATCGCTTTTATCCTGGTTTATATCTCCGTGTTCGGCATCGGCTACACCTACCTGGCTAACCTAATCAAAAAAGGTCCACAGGCAGGTGAAGGTGACCATACGCCAGAAGGTGGGCCGGGGACTTCGCACACGCCTTCTCGCCCACTGTCGGCGGTGCAGGAAAAATTAAATTCATCGGAAGAGGGAAAATAAGATGGGAATCGATCTCTCCATTATCTGGTTTACCATCATTGTCTTCGCCACCCTGATGTACATCATTATGGATGGCTTCGATCTCGGTATCGGCATCCTGTTCCCGTTCAATAAGGACCCGGTTGAGCGCGACATGATGGTGAATACCGTCGCCCCTGTGTGGGACGGCAACGAAACCTGGCTTATCCTCGGCGGTGCCGCGCTGTTTGGTGCCTTCCCGTTGGCCTACGCGGTGATCACCACTGCGCTTGCCGCACCGTTAACGATTATGCTGATCGGCCTGATTTTCCGCGGCGTGGCTTTTGAGTTCCGCTTTAAGGCAACGGAAGAGCACCGTCCGTTCTGGGACAAAGCCTTTATCGGCGGCTCGTTTGTTGCCACCTTCAGCCAGGGCGTCGTGCTGGGCGCGGTGATCAACGGTTTCGAAGTCACCAACCGTACCTACAGCGGCCCGGCGCTGGCATGGCTGACGCCGTTTAGCCTGTTTTGCGGAGTAGGTCTGGTTCTGGCCTATGCGCTGCTGGGCAGCACATGGCTGATCATGAAAACCGAAAATGAACTGCATCGCAAAATGACCGCGCTGACTAAGCCGCTACTGCTGGCGCTGCTGGTGGTGATTGCCATCGTCAGCGTCTGGACACCGCTGCTGCACGAGAACATTATGCACCGCTGGTTCAGCCTGCCTAACCTGTTCTGGTTCCTGCCGGTTCCGGTGCTGGTGCTGGCCGCTGCGTGGGGCCTGCTCAGCGCGCTGAAGCGCCACGCGCACTACACGCCGTTCCTGCTCACCCTCGCGCTGGTATTCCTTGGCTTTACCGGCCTCGGCATCAGCATCTGGCCAAACATCATCCCACCGTCGATCACCATTTGGGATGCGGCTTCGCCACCGCAGAGCCAGGGCTTTATGCTGGTTGGCGGTCTGCTGATCATTCCGGTGATTCTGGTTTATACCTTCTGGAGCTACTACGTCTTCCGTGGGAAAATTAAGCCGGACGAAGGTTATCACTGATATTTAACATTCAGGGTGGATCAAGCGATCCACCCTTTTTTACATCCGGTTAAACGTAAATTCATATTTTCATACAAATTCCGACAGTCATCTGCCCTCAGTGGGCTACGCTTATTATCCCACATGAGGAAATCATGCCATCAAAGGAGGCAGTATGAGTCTGTTTGATAAAGCGAACGATAAAGCGGAAGAAGCTCTCGGCAAAGGCCAGGAAGAGTTTGGCAAAGCCGTCGACTCTCCTGAGCATGAATTTAAGGGGAAAGTCCGCCAGCAGGCGGCAAAGGCATCCTACGCCATAGATGATGCGCTGGACTGTGTGAAAACCAAGACCAAAGACTCTCCGCTGGTTTCACTGGCGATTGCAGCCGGGGTCGGTTTCCTTGCGGCTAAAATTTTCGGCCGCAGATAGTTAACCCGATAAAATCGCGAAACTATTAACGAAAAAACGCCCGCGAACGGGCGTTTATTTTCAGGCTTCAGCGTGATGCTGCATCGCCCACACTTCATGACAGGTCATAATAGCTAAAAGTAACGATAACCCACTTCCTGAGAAATAGAGCCAGCGGGTAAAGGCTACATCACCGGTCATTGATAAAAGTTCGAGAAAATTTTCCAGCATTTCACGCGGGATAATATTGATTTGAATAAATGTAATCAATAAAAAGAATATCAAATAAGATAAGACAAAAGAAAACACACACCATATAGCAAACAGTAGTCTTCTCATAGACTCCCTCCCTGATCAATACTTATCAAAAACTCCCTTCAGTTGCATTGAGGACATCTTACCTTAACCCTCTACCAGGTGAAAATCAGTTGATGCTGTCTGCCCTCAATATCATAAAAATGTCCTTAAAACGCATTTTTGAGAGAAACCGTCACCGGGTGGCATGGTGTAATGACAACGAGAACAAAAAGGATTTCACCACTGATGGTATCGATAAAGGGGGTCACATATGGACAGGCTATCATCCTCAAAAAGTTGGCACCATGCCATGTTTTCCAGCACTGCCGCACTGGCGATGCTGTTCTTTAGCAGCACGCTTTGCGCAAAACCGCTAACGTTGAATAATATACCCGAACAGCAGACATCATCTGTTTATCCAAATACTAATACTGCTCAACCTCTCGCCAACAACTTACCCCCCATGCCGAATTATCAGGATCACAGACCGGAGCCGCTAATGCACGGCGAAGGGTTTAACTACGATCTTTATTATAACTATCATTTAACGCCCCACGTTATTCTTCATCCTAACTTGCAACAAACAACCAAACCCGGAGCTGTAGAAGATAACTCACGGCTGTTCGTTGGCGGTCTGGGCGCTGAAATTAAGTTTTAAGTTTTACCCGCCGGTTTATTACACTGCTGAACTGGCGGGACTCCCGCTATATATTACCTGCCACAGAAATAAATAGTAACCATGCTAATTATTTCCATACAATAAATTCACTTCGCTAAGCATTCTCCGCACAAAAATATAATCCCTGCCACTTGTTTACATGCTGTCATACGGCAGTCGTAAAACATTGACTACGGCAGGCATGACAACAGCATTTTATCTCTACGCGCCCGGCGGTTAACCGTTAATGGAATTCGGTGAAGCAAGACCGTCGGGTGATAATAAAAAAGGTCATTATTATGCAAAGAAAAGCAGATACAGGTCGGAGAATGAAAACACTCGCGCTAGTGTGCAGCGGTGCCCTGGTGATGTTTTCTACGGTTTCCCGGGCCGACATGGCACCGTTGAGCGTTGATTCATCCTATATGTTCGGTGACTGGGGTGGCCTGCGTTCGCAGTTAAAAGACGACGGCGTGGATTTCCAGGTGAACTACACCATGGAATCCGCCAGCAATCTGGCCGGCGGCTATAAAACATCAACCACCGCCCGCTATACCGATCAGTGGGCGTTTGGTACGACTCTCGATTTAGAGAAACTGCTCAACTGGGACGATACCCAGTTCCAGTTCACCGTCACCAGCCGTAACGGCCACGACCTCACCGAACATATTAACGATCCCCGCACCGGCGGCCTGTCATCGGTAGAAGAAGTTTATGGTCGCGGTCAGACCTGGCGCCTGACTCAGTTCTGGATGAATAAAGGCTTCTTCGATCGTCTTATCGAAGTGAAAGCCGGTCGTGTTACCGTCGGCGAAGATTTTGATTCCTTCCAGAGCAATTTTGAAAACCTGGCGTTCGGCAGCGGGCAGCCGGGAAACTGGCGCGGCGACCGCTGGTTTAACTGGCCGGTTTCCCAGTGGGGCGGCCGCGTGAAGCTTAACTTTACGCCGGAAGTTTTCCTGCAGGTCGGCTTCTACAATCAGACCGCCAGCAACTACGATACCGGGAACGGCTTCCGCCTGGATACCAGCCCGACGCTCGGTAATTTGGTCCCGGTAGAACTGGGCTGGAAGCCGGTGTTCGGGCCTGAAAAACTGCCGGGCAACTATCGTATGGGCGTGTTTTACTCATCGGTCAACGGCGATAAGTACTCCAGCTATCGCAACGGCAGCTATAACGACGATGCCCACGCCTACGGCGGCTATCTGCTGCTGCAACAGCAGCTGACGGCTATGGACGGTGATAATCAGCGTGGGCTGAGTATGACGGTACAGGGCGTGATGAACGATCGACGCACCTCGAAAACCGATAACTATCAGGCGATGACCTTTGTCTGGAAAGGACCGTTCGCCGCACGCTCACAGGATGAAATTGGCATGGGTGCGGCACGCATTCACGTCAACAGCAACTACGGGCGCATGCAGCATCGTATTAATGAAGAAAACGGGGAGAGTAATTATCACAGCCCGACCTATCTGCCCATCCAGCACGGTTCGGAATATAACTACGAGATCTACTATAACGCGCGCCTGACTAACTGGTTCAGCCTGCGGCCAAACCTGCAGTACGTCGCCTCTCCGGGCGCTGTCAGCGAAGTGAAAAACGCCTTTATCGGCGGTCTTAGCGCTAACGTTAATTTCTAACGTTCGTGTATTAAAACTGTGCGAGAGCGGTGTTCTCAGGCCCCTTTGGGGCCTGAGCATTGGCATCTACACCGCGTCATTTCAGATAAAAGCAGAGCGGCCCGTTAGCTGCCAGCCTGACCAATGACTGACGGGCAACACGGCTGCCTGAAACGTTCCAAATACGCTACCGCACCACGAGATGACTTCACGGCTTCAACTGCACCCGCGCGGTGTAAAAGCGCCGGCAGGCGAGGTAACCGGCCACGATAGTCGACAGACTGGCCGTCCCCAGCAGCATAAACGTCACCATAATCTGATACTTAATCGCCTTCACCGGATCGATACCGGCGAAAATAAGCCCGGACATCATTCCCGGCAGGCTGACCAGCCCAACGGTTTTAGCCGCGTCCACGGTGGGGATCATCGCCGCGCGAATGCTGTCGCGCACAATGCTGCCAGATGCCATCCGCGCACTGGCCCCCAGGCTCAGCATCTCCTCCACCTTTTGCCGGTTATCGGCAAAGCGCTGATTAAGATTGCTGAAGCACAGCCCCACCGCCACCATCGCATTACCCGCGATCATGCCGGAGATCGGAATGACCTGCATGGGCATAAACTCAATCGCCCGACTCAGCACCAGAATAGTTAAGGTCAGCGTGGTGCCCAACGTTATCGCCACAAACGAAATCAGAAAACCGTTATCGATCGCCCGGCTGCGCTTTTTAGCATTCAGCGCGGCATTCACGCAGATAAACAGCACCATCAGGACCGTCAGCCAGCCGTTGTCCAGTTCGAAAATGTACTTCAGCACATAGCCGACGATCACCAGTTGGACGATAGCCCGCGCCACGCTCCAGACAATGTCTTTTTCCAGCCCCAGTTTCTCTTTACTGCTGACCAGCAGAGCAATTAGCACCAGTACCAGCGCCAGGCCAAGCGACTCATTGGTGATATTATGCTGGTTCATGCTGCCCCCGGTTTTGCGGTGCCGACAGCGTCAGAATGCGCTGCGCGTTATCGGTTTCATGACGATCGTGGCTGATCCAGATCGCGGCGGTGCCCTGCCCGACCTGTTCATCAATGAGTTGATGTACCGCCTGCTTATTTTCCTCATCCAGCGCGCTGGTTACTTCATCCAGCAGCAGAATATCAGGCGGAAACTGTAGATTACGCAGAAGGGCCACGCGCTGTTTTTCCCCCCCGGAAAGCTGGTCGATGGTGCGATCCAGCGCGGCAGCCGGCAGATTCATCCGCTGCAGGCCGTCGATCATCGCCTGCCGCTGCGGCGGGCGCTGGCGGATCTGATACGGCAGCGCCAGATTGTCATACACCGTGCTGCCAAACAGCACCGGGGTCTGGAAAACGTAGGAAACCTGCTGCCGATAGTGCTCCGGTTTTAACGTCGCCAGCGGCTGGCCGTTGAAGATCACCTCACCCGATGACGGCTCCAGCAGCGAGGCAATAATTTTCAGTAACGTGCTCTTCCCTGCCCCGGAAGGACCGGTCAGCCAGAGAAACTCCCCTTTGCCCAGCGAGAAGGACAGCGGTGCCAGCAGGAGCTTATCCTGCAGCGCAAAGCTGACCTCCCGAACCTCCAGAAGGCGATTTTTATCCATCATTTAAATGACCTGCTAATTAAGAATCCCAAAACCCGGCAATCATAACGCCTTTAGCCGGTTAACGGTCTTTTTTGTCCGGCCAGAATATCAGCAGCAGGCCCGCGAGGATCAGCATTCCCCCCGCCAGCTTGCCCCAGAGAAACCATTCATTGAGCGAAGGGATAAGCAGCGCGCCCCCCCAGACCAGCAGATAGCTGAGGCTGAGCAGCGGATAAGCGCGGCTGAGCGGCAGACGCTTCAGCGCCAGCAGCCAGCACAGCATGGAAAACGCGTAGGCGAATAAACCGGCCAGTAGCGCCAGTGCGGGCGGTGAAAAACCGAGAATAGCGGCAGCGAAGTCCAGCGGCCGGGCAATAGCCGGCAGTTGGATCATCGCCCATTTCATCAACAGCTGCGCCGCGCTGACCAGCAGCACGCTGCCCAGAGCACATAGCCAGCCCATCAGGTATACCCGCCCATCACCGCCACGCCGCCCACGATCAGCAGAATGCCGCAGCAGTGGCGCAGCGAGAGGTGCTCATGCCACAGCCAGCGGGCAGCCAGCGCGACCAGGACAAAATTCAGGCTGAGCATCGGATAGGCCACCCCTACCTGAACCTCCTGTAAAACCCGTAGCCAGACCAGCATCGCCAGCCCCAGCAGCAGTACGCTCAGGCCAAGCCAGCGCAGCAGATGCCGCCGTGGCCGGGGATTCCCGTCAACTGCCGTTGCCTGCTTCTGGCACAGCTGCCCGGCACAGCTCAGCAGACTGACCAGCACGATCAGCAGAATATTCATGGTTGCTGGTGATAGTAGTAAAGGACCATCCGCTGCTGACGATACACCTCATCCGGTGCGGGCAGTCCGGGGTCAACATCGCGAGCGCTGTCGGTCAGCTTCAGCACCAGCGACACATTGCCGAGCCGACGGTGAGCGGCCAGCCAGTCGGCAAACCGGTCACGCGCCACCAGCCGGTCACGGCTGTCGGGATAGCTTAACCCCCAGGTCAGTTCGCCCGACTGTCCGTACATGTCCACGTCGCTGCGCTTCAGCTGCCACGCGACCGCCGAAGCCATTCCGCTGTTGTTAGACAAAATAAAACGACTGTCCTCCAGCTGCTTTTGCGTTGCCTGAATAAATTCCTGCGGCTGTTTAGAGCTGACCACCTTATCCGGGATAACCAATGCCACCGCCAGCGCAATACCGAGCGGGCACAGCGCGGCGAGCGGCCAGTTTCTACCTCGCCCGATAAAGGTGACGGCCCCCATCAGCGCCCAGAATAAAAACGCCATACCGCCCAGCGCCACCTTAAAGCCCTCGGACGGCTGGAACACCGGACGGTGAGAAAGGCCCCACGGCGAAAGCACCAGCCACACCGCCAGAGCGGCCAGTGCGCCGAACGCCAGGTTTATCAGCGCATTGGCACGTAACGCCCGGCCTCCTGCCTTCGCCGACTGCACGGCATAGTCAGCCAGCAAAATCGCCAGCGGTGCAAAGCACGGCAGGATGTAGGTCGGCAGCTTACCTTTGGCGATGCTGAAAAACAGCAGCGGCATCACCACCCAGCTCAGCAGATAGAGGCCACCGCTACTGGCGTTCCGTTCCCGGCCCGCGCGCAATAATGCCCCCGGCAGCAACCCCAGCCAGGGCAGAGAACCGGCAATCAAAACGGGCAGGTAGTACCAGAACGGCGCACTGTGCTGCGCATCTTTCTCGGCAAAGCGCTGAATATGCTCAACCCAAAAGAAGTAAGACCAGAAATCAGGCTGCTGCCGGGCAATAGCAATTCCCCAGGGAAGGGAGATGGCAACGGCGGCAATCACGGCCAGCGGCCCGAAGATAAGGACTTCGCGGAAGCGACGCTGCCAGATAGCCCACGGGACAATCGCCACCACCGGCACCGCCAGTGCCAGAAAGCCCTTGGTCATAAACCCCATGCCGCAGGCCAGCCCCAGCAGCAGCCACGCCAGCCCCCTCTGCCACTGAGTCTCCGCCTGCACCACCAGCCAGTAACAGCACATCGCCGCAACCAGCCACAAAGTAATCATTGGGTCGAGCACCGCATAGGTGCCAATACCGTAAACCAGCAGGCTGGTGAGGAAAACGATCGCCGCCAGCCACGCCGTACGCTGCTGCCGGACAATCTGCATTGCCAGCCACCAGACCAGCATGGCGCTCAGGGTAATCGAGAACACTGAACCGAATCGCACAGAGAAGTTGTTGCCGCCAAACAGCAGCTGGCTGAGGTTATTAATCCAGTATCCCGCTACCGGTTTCTCAAAATAACGCAGGTCAAGAAAATGCGGGGAAACCCAGTTGCCGCTGACCAACATTTCGCGGCTGATTTCCGCATAACGAACCTCATCCGGCTGCCACAGTGCGCGGTATTCAAGCGGGATCAGATAGTACAGGGCATACATCAGGATCAGGGAGAGGGTAATGCGCCAGCTCTTCATCCAGTCTCACTCAATAAATTGCTGGCATCCCAACCAGCCTTCGCGGCCGGGGAAGCTACCCCGGACAATGCTGCCCATCGGCAGCTGTGTAACATCTTCGGGCAGCAGCTCACCCAGCGGGCAGAAGCGAATGCCCCGCTCCCGCGCCTGGGTCAGGAGATCGTCAAACATCGCGCTGAGCGCGATGCCTTCGACTTCGGCATGAATGGTATACACCGGCACGCCATTCCGCTGCTCAATGATGCGGTCGAGAATAAAGTCATTGAACGCCTGGCGGCTCACCGAAGTCCCTGCCACTTCATCCCAGGTAGGTAACGTTACCGGAATCTGCACCGTGCCCGGCTTACCGTCCGGCAGACGTGGCCGGAACGGATGCGTACCCCGGCAGTCGCTGTTCCAGGCAAAGCCAAAATGCTCTTTAGCCGCTACAACCCGCCCGTCAGCACGCCAGCCCGCCACGGCAGAGCAGTTAACCGGCCTGCCGAGGATTTCCGCCAGCTCACTGGCACCGCGTTCAATCTCCGCATGCAGCTTCTCCTTCGGCCAGACGCCTGCCCAGGTTTGCCAGGCGAAATGGTCCCAGGCATGCAGCCCGATTTCATGCTGCTCCGCCGCTGCACGGATCAGATCCGCATGGCCCCGGCCAATATTGCGCCCCGGCCACGCGGTTCCCGCCAGCAAAATATCCCAGCCGTAGAGCGATGCGGCGTTGGAGCGCAGCATCTTCCACAGGAAACGCGGCTTCAGCAGCCGCCACAGGTGGCGGCCCATATTGTCCGGACCAACGCTGAAGAAAAAGCTCGCCTGAGTCTGCTGCTGCTGCAAGATTTCCAGCAGGCGTGGCACACCGTCACGGGTCCCGCGCCAGGTATCAACATCAATACGCAGACCAACGTTGATCATTCAGCTGACTCTCCGCCATCCACCGAATTGAGGAAGAAGTCCAGCGTGGCATCGATGGTACGGTTCATCTGCACCTCTGGCTGCCAGCCGAGCAGCCGTTTCGCATTGCGAATCGACGGCTTGCGGTGCTCAACGTCCTGATAGCCCTTACCGTAATAGCTGCTGCTTTCCACCTCGCGGAATCCGGCGAACGGCGGGAAACGATCGCGCAGCGGATGGCGGTCAAAGCTCTCCAGCAGCTGCTCCGCCAGCTGTTTGATGCTGGCTTCGTTTTCAGGGTTACCGATATTAATAATCTGCCCGTCACAGTTCTGCTGCTTGTTTTCAATAATCAAAAACAGCGCTTCAATGCCGTCACGAATATCGGTAAAGCAGCGCTTCTGCCGCCCGCCGTCGATCAGCTTAATCGGTGAACCTTCCACCAGATTGAGGATCAGCTGAGTAATCGCCCGCGAACTGCCGATACGGGCGGCGTTGAGGTTATCCAGCCGCGGCCCCATCCAGTTAAACGGCCGGAACAGGGTGAAGCGCAGCCCCTCTTTCTCGCCGTAGGCCCAGATAACCCGATCGAGCAGCTGCTTGGAGACGGAGTAAATCCAGCGCTGTTTGTTAATCGGCCCGACCACCAGATTCGAATGGTCTTCGTCGAAGGTGTCATCAGTACACATACCGTACACTTCGGAGGTAGACGGGAAGATAATGCGCTTCTGGTACTTCACGCAGTCACGAATAATCTTCAGGTTCTCTTCAAAATCCAGCTCGAAGACACGCAGCGGATTACGGGTATATTCAATCGGCGTGGCAATGGCGACCAGCGGCAGCACCACATCACATTTCTTAATATGGTACTCAATCCACTCCGAGTGGATACTGATATCCCCCTCGACAAAGTGGAAACGCGGGTGGCCCACAAAGCGGCTGATGGCGTCTGAACCAATATCCAGGCCGTAAATTTCAAAGTTATCATCCTGCAGCAGGCGCTCGGTCAGATGATTGCCGATAAAACCATTTACGCCGAGGATCAGCACGCGGGTCAGGCGTTTAATCGCCGAAACCGGCTGATTGTGCAGGATCGCCCCGCTGACCAGCCCCAGCGTTTGCGCCAGCTGCCGGCCCTGCATATAAACACCGCTGTCGCCCTGGCCGGTAACGATCTCCAGCGCGCCCTCGCCGGTGGCTACCACCAGCGGGTTCACCGACAGCACGGTGCCCGGCTTCGCCGCCGGGAAATCGTGCCTGACCGCCGACTGCCAGACGATAAATTTGCCGGAACCCACAAAGCTGAATGCCCCCGGCCACGGATCGGTCACCGCACGCACCAGATTGTGAATACGATGGGCGGGCAGAGTCCAGTCAATACGCCCGTCTTCCGGCGTACGACGCCCGACGTAGCTTGCCTGGCTCTCATCCTGTTCCCGCTCGGTAAAATCACCGCGTAAAATATCGGGCAGGCTGGCAGCCAGCAGCTCGGCACTGCTGAGGCACTGCTTGCGGTGCAGAGTAAGCGCATTGTCCTGCGGATCGATAGTCACCCGCTGCTGGGCGACAATCGCCCCGGCATCAGCCCGCTTCACCATGCGGTGCAGGGTCACGCCGGTTTCTTCTTCGCCGTTGACCAGCACCCAGTTCAGCGGCGCGCGGCCGCGATAGCGAGGCAGTAAAGAAGCGTGCAGATTGAATGCCCCTTCGCTGGCGCTGTTGAGGATCGCGTCACTCAGCATCTGGCGATAGTGGAAGGAGAAAATCACCTGCGGCGCCATCGCTTTAATGCGCTCAACCCACAGCGGGTGGTTCACATCCTCCGGGGCATAGACCGGCACGCCCAGCTCTGCCGCCGTGCGGGCCACCGAGGCGTAAAACTGATTTTCAGCGGCATTATCCGCATGGGTGAAAATGGCTTCGATCTCGAATCCTGCGGTATGCAGCGCGCGAATACCCGCGCAGCCAATATCATGGTAGGCAAAAACCACGGCTTTCATCATTGCTTATCCTGTGTGGAGTCGGCGTTGTTACTGACAACGCGCTGAATAAAATAGCGAGGGCGAGCGCGGACATCGTTGTAAATGCGTCCGATATACTCACCAAGCAGGCCCATACCTACAAACTGCGCGCCGACAAAAATAAACAGCACGGCAAACAGCATAAACACCCCTTCCGCCGACCACTCCGGGCCGAGGAACAGCCGCATCACTACCAGCAGTACCGCAATGGCAAATCCCGACAGCGCGATGATGCTGCCGAACACGCTCAGCAGACGCAGTGGCGTGGTGGTCAGGCAGGTAATCAGGTCGTACATCAGGTTAATCAGCCGCATAAAGCTGTACTTGGAATCACCAAATTCCCGCTCGGCGTGCATTACCGGAATTTCCGTCGCCCGGCGGGCAAAGGTGTTGGCAAGAATCGGGATAAAGGTACTGCGCTCGTGGCAGTGCAGCATCGCATCGATGATATGGCGTCGATAGGCACGCAGCATGCAGCCGTAATCCCCCATTGCCTTGCCGGTGGTCCGCTGGATCAGGCGGTTAATCATCTGCGAGGCAAATTTGCGGAACCAGCTGTCCTGGCGGTTCTGCCGTACGGTGCCGACCACGTCATAGCCTTCCATCGCCACTGCGACCAGCCGCGGAATTTCCTCCGGCGGGTTCTGTAAATCCGCGTCCAGGGTAATAATCAGATCGCCTGACACGTGGCTGAACCCGGCCATAATCGCCGAGTGCTGGCCGTAGTTACGGTTCAGCAATACCGCCACCACCTTACTTCCCGGCAGTTCGGCGGCGGCGGTCAGCATCTCCGCCGAACTGTCGCTGCTGCCGTCATCCACCAGCAGAATTTCGTAATCCACCGTCAGCGTGTCGCAGGCGGCCTGCGTCCGGCGGATTAACTCGTTCAGGCTTTCCTGTTCGTTATAAACCGGGATTACCACCGAGACCTTTTTAATATCCTGGTCTGTCATCTTATTTACCTGCAATCTGGCGCAGTGCGGCGATAACGCGATCGGTATCTTCATCGGTCATCGTCGGGAACAGCGGGATGGAACAAATGCGCGCGGAATTCCACTCCGTATTGGGGAGCATTAAGTCAGGGAAGCGTTCGCGGTAATATTTTTGCGTGTGGGCCGCACGGAAATGCAGCCCGCTGCCGATGCCCTGTTCCTTCAGGCGCTGCATCAGCTCATCGCGGCTGAGGCCGCAGGTTTGCGGATCGATGCGCAGAATAAACAGATGCCAGGCGTGCTGGTGCGGCCAGTCGGGCTGCTTCAGCGGCAGGAACGGCGTATCGGCAAGTTCAAGCAGATAGCGCCGGGCAATCTGCTCGCGGCGGGCGTTATGCTGCGCCAGTTTTTTCAGCTGCACCAGGGCAATAGCGGCATTCAGATCGGCCAGGTTGTATTTGTACCCTGGCGCGATCACTTCCGCCTGCGGCGCACGGCCGTGAGTCTGGCGATCGTAGGCATCAACCCCCAGCCCGTGAAACTTCAGACTGCGCACGCGGTCAGCCAGAGCCGCATCGTCGGTGACCACCAGGCCACCTTCGGCGCAGCTCATGTTTTTAATGGCGTGGAAAGAGAAAATCGCCGTTCCCGTCGCTCCCACGTGGCGGCCCTGATAGAAGGTGCCGGCGGCGTGGGCAGCATCATCAATCACGGCAATGCCGTAGCGTTTACCCAGCGCGTGAATCGCGTCGATATCCGCCGGCACACCGGCATAGTGCACGGGAATAATGGCTTTGGTTCGCGGGGTGATCGCCGCTTCAATCAATTCAGGGGTCACCATCAGCGTATCGCGGTCGACGTCGATCATCACCGGTGTGGCACCCAGCAGCGCAATCATATTCAGCGTGGAAACCCAGGTCATCGACGGCGTAATGACTTCGTCGCCCGCCTGAATACCCAGTGCCATCAGCGTGACGTGCATCCCGGCGGTCGCTGAACTGACGGCAATGGCATGACTGTTACCGGTTAACTGGCAAAATTCCTGCTCAAGCTGTTGATTTTTAGGTCCGGTGGTGATCCAACCTGAGCGCAAAACCTCTGCCAGCGCGTCAAGTTCTTCACTGCCCATCGCCGGGCGGGAAAAAGGTAAAAACTCCAACATTGATTAATCTCACTAAACAGTTATCACCAATAAGCTGGCAGAAATTAACCGTGGGGCGTGCAAAACCGCACCTCGGGAAAAGTGGATGATAGTTGGGATAGCCCCGTGAAAACGCCAACGGTAAAAACATCACCGTTAGCCACGAAAACAGACCGAGACAGTAACTCACTAACAATAGGCGAGTTATCTTAGCCTCGCGACTATACACAGAGCATAAATGAATTTTCTTAGGGGAAGATTAAGAACATCTGTCGGCGGAAGATTAAATCAGGTTGGTTGTCGTGCCGTTTATCTAAAGATGGCAGAACAAAAAACAATCTACCAGGATAAAGCTGAACTATAAAATAAACTTCATATTTTTGTCACAAAACATTTGTGAATATTGCGGCAGAGACACAAGCAAAAACAGGGCCACCCGCTAACTCAAGGTGGCCCGGCGGCAGATTACTTACGTGCGTCCAGCAGCTGGGTAGCATTTTCCGGCGTCACTTCGGTCCACGGCACGGAGTAGCGTTTTGATTTGCCGTCGTCCCAGGCCATTTTACCTTCGTACTGTTTCCAGATGGTCGACTGCGGCTGATAGCTGTCGCCCTTCACCGCACGCAGCGCCACGTCGATCGAACCCTGCATCTGCGCGTGTGCATCCTGCAGAATGGAGACCATCTCACCCGCCTGCACCGCACGGATCGCATCGGAAACGCCGTCCACACCGGCGATCGCAAAGTCTTTCACATTCAGATTGGCACCCTTGATCGCTTCAATCGCGCCCAGCGCCATTTCATCGTTCTGCGCGATCACGCCGTTAATCTGTCCACGGTGTTTTTGTAACCAGTTTTCCATCAGCGGCAGTGCTTCGGCGCGTGACCAGTTGGCCGTTTTACGCTCCAGCACCTTCACGTTACCGGCACCGCATTCGGCGATGGCTTTATCGTTGCCCTGGCCGCGCTGGATCTCACCGCTGCCGCCCTTCGGTCCTTCAATAATCACCACGTTGCCTTTGCAGTTCATTTTCTTCAGCACTGCTTTGGCTTCCATATAGCCGCCCAGTACGTCATCGGACACCACTTCGGAGGTCATCTTGTCGGTATTCAGGCGGGCATTGGTCACCACCACCGGAATTTTCGCTTCGTTGGCCATGGTCACCACGTCGATATTCGCTTCGTAGTCCATCGGGTTAATAATAATCGCATCGACGTGGGTCTGAATGGCGGTTTCCGCCTGGTTGTTCTGCACCAGCGGATCGTAACGACCATCGTAAACGGTTAACTGTACGTCACCGCTTTTTACCGCCGGATGTTCTTTACCGGCTTTTTCCATCAGTTGGACAAATTCCGCTTTCATTCCGTACATCAGCACGGCAATTTTAACCGGTGCGGCGTGAGCGGCCATGCTGCCCATTAACAGGCCGGAGGTCAGCAGGGCTATTTTCGTCATCTTATGCATTTTAACTCCTGGTTTTTGTAGGATACTCACCTGTTAAACAGGCTATTTATTTATTCCGCGAACACAGTTTTAATCGCGCTGTTGTTTACGCGACGGATCGAGCAGTACGGCAACCACAATTAATGCGCCTTTAATAATCTGCTGGTAATAAGACTGCACGCCGAGCAGATCCAGGCCGTTATTCATTACGCCGATAATTAAAATACCGAACAGCGTACCGACCAGCGTTCCCACACCTCCGGCCATGCTGGTACCGCCAATCACCACGGCGGCGATGGCATCCAGCTCGTAGGCTGCCCCGGCGTTGGTCTGCGCAGAACCGGTGCGAGCGGTGAGGATCAGCCCGGCAATCCCGGCCAGTGCGCCACACAGGGTGTATACCAGCACCTTAATTTTCACCACGCTGATGCCTGAAGTGCGGGCGCTTTTCTGGTTACCGCCCACCGCGTAAACGTAGCGGCCAAACAGGGTTTTATTCAGCAATACCCAGGCCAGAGCGAACAGCACCACAAACAGGATCACCGGCACCGGAATGCCCAACACGTAGCCATTGCCTAACCAGCGGAAGTCTGAATTAAGCTGCGAGACCGGGTTACCGTCGGTGGTCAGCAGCGCCAGACCGCGCGCCGCAGAGAGCATGCCCATGGTGACGATAAACGGCTGCAGGCGGTAGCGCGCCAGAATCGTGCCGTTCAGCAGACCGCAGACAATGCCGATGCCCAGCGCGATAATCAGCGGCATCAGCACCGCATGGGCGGTATCGCCAATTGCCAGCCCGGTATTGGTGGTGGCAAAGCGCGCGGCCACGATGCCGCTCAGCGCCAGCACCGACCCTACCGACAGATCCACCCCGGCAGTAATAATCACAAAGGTCATACCGATGGCCAGAATGCCGTTAATTGAAATCTGGCGCAGAACAATCAGCATATTTTCATTACTGAGGAAGTAATTACTGCTCCAGGCGCCTTTGGCAACCTGAACTTCACCAATTGCCGTTACCACCAGGCACAGAACGAAGAATGCAATAATAATGCCATATTTATGCAGGTGACGCTTATTTCGGGCGAATAAAGACAACCCAGGTGTCAGTGAATGAGTCGAGTTCATCATTTTTTCTCTTTTAAGCCGGTCA
The DNA here is from genome assembly GCF_016624745.1 of Erwinia sp. S43. NCBI lineage: Bacteria > Pseudomonadati > Pseudomonadota > Gammaproteobacteria > Enterobacterales > Erwiniaceae > Erwinia > Erwinia sp. S43. Next base: position 113,265 of record NZ_JACVTX010000004.1, read on the forward strand.
GAATTCAGAGGCCGGATAATTAACGGCCATTGATTCCCGCCAGATAGTTAAAGCGGATTTACACCGCCAGCTTCATTAATTCCGCCTGGGTAACATTGTCAGCCGATAATTCCCCGGCCAGTGCACCATCTTTAAAGACAAGGATGCGATCGCTCATGCCAATAATTTCCGACAGCTCGGAGGAAACCATAATAATTCCGCGATCCTTCAGGGCGAATTCTGACATAAAGCGATAAATCTCTTTTTTCGCGCCGACATCAATGCCGCGCGTCGGTTCATCCAGCAGCATCACCTGCGGATCGACCAGCGCCCAGCGCCCCAGCACCACTTTCTGCTGATTACCGCCGCTCAGATTGCCCACCAGTTGATCGCCGTCCGGAGTTTTGACGTTAAAACGCTGGATCATCTCGCGGGTACGCTGCTGCTCGCGGCGATCGCTGATAAACCCTCCCCGGCTGATATCCTGGAACGAGGCAATATTGATGTTTTCGTTTACCGAACGACACAGCACCAGCCCGGTTTCTTTGCGATCTTCCGTCACATAGGCAATGCCGCTGGCAATCGACTCCTTCGGCGAATGCCGCGCCAGGGTTTTGCCGCCCAGCTGCACCGTTCCGCTGTCGGCGTGGCGAATGCCAAATATCAGATCGAGAAACTCACTGCGCCCTGAACCCACCAGGCCATAAATACCGAGAATTTCTCCGCGCTTCAGCGTCAGGCTGATATCCCGCACCTTCCTTCCCCAGCTCAGGTTATTCACCTGCATCATCACTTCATCGCCGGGGCGATTGAACTTGGCGAACTCGTTTTCAAACTCGCCGCCGATAATGTGTTCAATCAGCTGTTCGCGGGTGATATCGCTCAGCAGGCCTTCGTGGATATAACTGCCGTCGCGGAAAATGGTGTAGCTGTCAGCAATCTGGAAAATTTCCGCCAGCCGGTGCGAAACATAGATAATCCCCTTGCCCTTCTGCGCCAGCCGGGTGATCACCTGGAAAATCTTCTGCACGTCCTCTTCGCCAATCGCCGAGGTCGGTTCATCCATAATGATGATGTCGGCGTTGGCGTGCGACAGCGCCTTGGCGATCTCCACCAGCTGCTGCTCCGCCACGCTGAGATTGCGCATCTTCTCGGTCGGCGACAGGGTGAAGTGCAGATCCGCCAGCAGATCGGCGGTCTGCTGATTCATCCGGCGGAAATCCACAAAACCAAAGCGGCGCGGCTCGCGTCCCAGCCAGATATTTTCGGCTACGGTCAGGTCAGCAATGGTGCTGAGTTCCTGCTGGACGATAGCAATGCCGGCCGCCAGCGCCTCTTTCGGATGAGAGAACTCACAGCGCTTGCCGTTGATAAAGATATCGCCGCTGTCGGGTTGAACAAACCCCATCAGAATGCTGAGAAACGTCGATTTCCCCGCGCCGTTGCCGCCGCACAGGGCGTGGATCGATCCCCGCCGCAGGCAGAATTCAGCATTCTTCAGCGCCACTACCGGCCCGAAGCTCTTCTTCACGCCGCTGACCTCCAGCAGATAAGCGGACTGCTCTCCTCCGGCTGACTGACTCATAAACTCACCTCGTACTCTTTGTGCAGTAAATGCAGGTAGCGCTGATAGAGATCGGCATAGCGGCGTGTGCGATCAGCGTCAGGCTGCGCGCGGCTGCTTTCGTCCAGCCGCACAAACTGCTGGCTCAGTTCGGCAAGCAGCGCGGCCGGGGAGCACTCGCTACCGCCGTGCAGCCGATGGCACCAGATGGCCTGGATCGCCGCGCCCAGCGCCGCACTCTCTTTTTCATGCAGGCACACCACCGGGCAGCCCATCACGTCGGCGACAATCTGCCGCCAGCGCGGGCTGTTAGCCCCGCCGCCGGTCAGACGGATCTCACCCACCGCCACGCCCTGCTGGCGGAACAGATCCAGCCCGAAGCGCAGGCCGTAGGTCGCCCCTTCCACCACCGCCAGACAGAGGTTCGCCGGGGTCAGATTATCGCTGTCCAGATTGTGCAGACTGGCTTTCGCCGCCGGCAGTTCCGGAACGCGCTCGCCGTTGAAGAACGGCAGCAGCAGCATCCCGCCCGCGCCCGGCTCCGCCTGTTCCAGCGCCTGGTTAAACGATGCCAGGTCCTGATTCAGCAGATGCTGTACGGTGGTCGTCGCCGAGGTCACATTCATGGTACAAATCAGCGGCAGCCAGCCGTTGGTACTGGAGCAGAATCCGGCGATCATCGCGGAATCCGCCACCACGGGGCTGTCAGAACAGGCAAACAGCGTACCGGATGTGCCAAGGCTCATGGTCAGTATCCCGGGCTGGATATTGCCCGTACCGATAGCCGCCATCATATTGTCACCGCCGCCGCTGGCCACCAGCGTACCCGGACGCAGACCCAGTGCAGCCATCGCCCGTTCGCACACTGTGCCCACCGGCCGTTCGGCTGAAATCAGCGGCGGCAGCGCATTCCACAGGCGGCCGCTGTCGTCGATCAGTTCCACCGTGTGGCGATCCCAGCAGCGCTGGCGGATATCAAACAGTCCGCTGCCGGAAGCATCGCCGTACTCGGCGCAGCGCACATCGGTCAGCCAGAAGTTCAGATAATCGTGCGGAAGCAGCACCGTTGCCAGCCGCTGCCACAGTTCAGGATGCTGCTGTTTAAACCAGACGATTTTTGAGGCGGTATAGCCGGTGGCGACCGTCAGTCCAAGCCGATCCAGTGAGCCCTGTTCTCCACCCAGCTGTTCCAGCAGCCAGGCGTTTTCATCGGCGGTACTGGTGTCGCACCACAGTTTGACCGCGTGCAGCACCTCTCCGGCATCATCCAGCGCCACGAAACCGTGCTGCTGGCCGGAAACCGACAGTGCAGCAATCTGCTGCGGGTCCACGCCCGCTGCCACCGTTGCCTGCTTAAAGGCAGCGATCAGTGCGTCAGTCCACCATTCAGCCTGCTGCTCGCGCCGCCCGGATGAATCACTGATCAGCTGATGTGACGCGCTACCGCTACCGAGGAGAGTCCCGCTCTGGTCATCAACAATCACCACTTTGGTACCCTGGGTACCGCAGTCAATGCCCGCATACAGCGCCATGACTTACTCCATTTCCAGCATAATTTTGATGTCGTCAGGGTTACCCGCCGCCGCCCGTTCAAACGCCGCCACGCTGTCGACAAACTTATAGGTTTGTGAAATCAGCGGCTGAACGCGCAGCTTGCCGGAACTGAGCAGGCGCAGGGTGCGCGGATACATATTGGCGTAGCGGAAAATCGTCTTGAAGGTCACTTCTTTGGCCTGGGCCGCCACGATATCCATCGGCGCGGCGTCAATAGGCATGCCAACCAGCACTGCGGTGCCGCCCGGAGCAATATGTTCGCTGATCCCGGCAATCGCTGGCTTCGCGCCGCTGCACTCAAACACCACATCAACGCCGTTGCCGCTGGTCAGGCGCGCCACGGTGGCAGCCAGCTGACCGCTTTTGATATTTACCGCGTGCAGGCCTTCGTAGTTCGCCGCCACCTGGAGTTTTTCATCAAACAGGTCGCAGATAATCACGTCGGAACAGCCGCCCGCCAGCGCCGCCAGCGCGGTCACCACGCCAATAGGACCGGCACCGATCACCAGGGCGATATCGCCCGGCTTGATCGCCGCTTTAGTGGCGGCATGCATACCGATTGCCAGCGGTTCGACCATCGCCCCCTCGGCAAAGCTGACGTTGTCCGGCAGCTTAAAGGTAAATGCCGCAGGGTGGATCACCGTTTCACGCAGGCAGCCGTGGATCGGTGGCGTAGCCCAGAAGCGTACCGCCGGGTCGAGGTTATAGATCCCGGCCCGCGACTGCGCCGACTGCATATCCGGAATGCCCGGTTCCATGCACACGCGATCGCCAGGCTGTAAATGCTTCACGCCTTTGCCGACCGCCAGCACCACACCGGAGGCTTCATGGCCCAGCACCATCGGCGCTTCCACCACGAATGGCCCGATACGTCCGTGCTGGTAGTAGTGCACATCACTGCCGCAGATCCCGACAGAATGGATCTTGATCTCAACATCGGTGTCGCCCAGCTGCTCATCAAACTGACGATCTTCAATGGCAATTTTGCCTGCTTCTGCAAGAACTAACGCTTTCATATTCGGCTCCCGGTGATATCTAAATGGTATCGATAACATTAATATGACAGCGACAATATCGGATTCGGGGTTAAAAATGTGTGACTCCGGTTAAATTTTTGGCTTTTTCATTACTGAAACATCGTTTCGAGGCGGATAATGGCGCATGAGAGGCAATAAAAACGATCCAGGGATCGTTTTTACGATGTTACCGATACCAGTTTTTATCTCCGGAGGAAGATCATGAATACGCGTCAACAGGCCATTGAACAGACCCGCGATTATCTGCAACAGGCCAGCATTCAGCTTACCGAGGCCGAGCAGCAGCAGATTGAAATTGCCACCTTCGGACTGCCGGACTACCCGATATCCGGCCTGCAATTGCTGACCTACATTAATACGCCGCGCTACTGCGCCAAGGAGCTGGTGCTGTTCCCACGCCAGACCTGCCCTGAACATCTGCATCCGCCGTTTGACGGCACGCCGGGCAAACAGGAAACCTTCCGCTGCCGCTGGGGCGAGGTCTGGCTGTTTGTTGACGACGACAGCCTGCCTTCTTCGGCAGGCATCGGCCAGCCGCCGGAAGGTGCGGAACAGTGGTATACAGCAGGAAATTACATTTTGCTGCGACCGGGTGAGCAGTACACTATTGCACCTAATACCCGTCACTGGTTCCAGGCGGGTGAGCGCGGCGCGGTGGTATCTGAATTCTCTTCGGAAAGCCGCGACGATCTGGATGTCTTTACCGATCCCCGGGTAAACCGCCTGGGATAAACGCCTGCAAGGATTGACTCGCTTCAGGTCTGGCGATCTGTCATGATACGGTAATGGTACAAAATGATATTCGAAGAATCAGGAGCACAAATTGCCGCCAGGCCGGAAAATGAAGGCCACGCTGTCGAGCGTTGCCGCACAATCAAACGTCAGTAAAATTACCGTGTCGCGTGCGTTCTCTCATCCGGACAAGGTGCATCCTGAAACGTTGAAGCGGGTACTGGAAACCGCTTCAGAGATGGGGTACGTGGTCAACACCGCCGCGCGTAACCTGCGTGCGCGGGACAGTAAAACCATTGGCATCGTTAACCCGGATATGGGCAATCCGTTCTTTGGCGGGCTGACCCGGATGATGACGCTGGAAGCGGAAAAAGCGGGCTACGATACGCTGATTTTCGATTCCCGTGAGTCGCAAGAGCATGAAAATCGCATCATTGACAAGCTGATTGGCTATAACGTTGATGCGATTGTGCTGTCGGTGATCTCTTCGGATCGCAACTATCAACCTGCCTATATGGCGCAGCTGGAAGCGTTAAATATCCCGGTGATCCTGGTGGATCGCGAACTGGATATCAGTTCGTGCAGCGGGGTGTATATCGATAATCTGGACTGCGGCCTGCAGGCGGGGCGTTATTTACTGGATCGAAAAGCGCAGCGGGTGGTGGTGGTTTCCGGCCCGGAAGATTCCAACGTGGCGCGCGAACGCGTGACCGGGCTGAGCGCCGCGCTGGCGGGTAAAGTCGCCAGCTTCGAGGTGCTGTACGCCGATTTTTATATGGATATCGCCGCCAGCATCACCAGTGATTATCTGCAAAACAACCCACCGCCGGACTTTTTTGTTGGCTGTAACAACCAAATCTCACTGGGGATTATTAAATCCTGCATCGATCGTCAGCTTCAGCCGATGAAAGATGTGTCGCTGTTCAGCATTGATGAGGTTTCCCATGCGGCGATCTACGGCTTTAATTTCCCCTGCATTTCCCACGATCTGCACGAGATGGCCTGGCAGGTGATTAATCTGGCGATTCGCCGCGCGACCGAGAGTGATATCAAGCCCGGCAAGGTGATTGTTCGCGGGAAAATGCTGGCCGGATAAGGACGATATCGGGTTCTTGTCGTCTGCAACGTTAGAGTCATGGCTCATCGCTGGCTTTGGCCGCTGGATGTAAAGAATACGAGTCTTGATGCTGATGCTGATGCTGATGCTGATGCTGATGCTGATGCTGATGCTGAATTTTCACATGGAGTTTTTGATGAGTGACACCTTTTTACCTGAAACGCTGCTGACCCTGCTGGATGGCTCACTGCCGGACAGCCATCTGCATCAGGCGATTCGTCTTTCCAGTGTTGGCAGCAACGGCTGGCCGTATGCGGCGCAGTTGAGCGTGGGGGAGATCATCGCTGTTTCTCCGCAGCAGCTACGTTTCGCCATCTGGCCCGGTTCCACCACCACCGCCAATCTGGCCCGCGACGGGAAAATGACTCTGGCGCTGGTCGATGACGGCGCGGTGATTGAGATTCAGGCGCTGGCGCATAAGCGTGAGGAAACGATTACCGATCTTCAGCTGGCGGTGTTTGATGCCGCCGTACAGCAGGTGGTGATTCACCGTGCGCCCTATGCGACGGTAACCAGCGGGGTGACGTTCAGTCTGAAGGATGAGGCGGGAGCGGTAGCGCGCTGGCGGCAGCAGATTGCGCAGTTGAAGGCGCTGCCTGGTGATTGATTGTCGCTGATGAAATCGGTTCGGTGATATTGTCGCTAATAGGCTGGTGTGGGGTTCCCAGCCTCTGCCGGAGCTTCAGGTCGGGCGGACCTGCGATTTTGTCGCTGATAAATCCGTGCCGGGTTCCCAGCCTCTGCCGGGGCTTCCGGTCGGTCCTCACGTCACGCGCTGCGTGATGCCTTCGGTTACAGCATCTGGCCGGTCGGACCGGCGAAGACGTGTCATCCCTGACCCGACTTCGCCTGACGCCAACGTCCATGTTGGCGTCTCCTGGCCATCTGCTTCCACCTCAGCGCTGCGGATTGCCCGGCATCCCCGGCAGAGGCTGTGCACCTTCATTTCATTGTTATCGCCGCCCGGTAAACGGTTCAGGCTAGGATATTCAGCATTGCAGTTCAGCGACCATGAGGTGAAAGGAGACCAAAGAGTTTCAGCAAATACCTTCTGGCCAGAATGCAACCAAGAGCCGCATCACCGATTTTCGTCTGAACACATCAATGCACAAAACAGATGCTTTCCTATATGAAGACAGCACCAAAGTCACGGCGCTGACGGGTTACTGCCACAACGGGTAAGCCGCAGCTCCGAACGTAGAGAAAAAACCGGGACTCATCCTTCAAAAAACACAGAAGTCAGCAAGCAGGCTGGTTGTGCCACCGATCGGGCAATCCGCAACACTGAACGCAGAGAAAAATCAGGACTCATCCTTCAGAAAACACAGAAGTCAGCAAGCAGGCTGGCTGTGCCCCCGGGCGGGCAATCCGCAGCGCTGAACGCAGAGAGGAAAGCCAGGACTCATCCTTCAGAAAACACAGAAGTCAGCAAGCAGGCTGGTTGTTCCCTCGGGCGGGCAATCCGCAGCGCTGAACGCAGAGAGGAAAGCCAGGATTCGCCCACATGGACGTGGGCGAAAGGCACAGCCGCGCAGGACGCGCGTCTGTGCCGGTCCGGTAGGCTGACGAACGAAGTGAAGGAACCGCAACGCGGCGCGAGGACCGCCCGACCGGGGGCACAACCAGCCAGCGTAGTCACAGCAGTCACCGTCAGCACAGTCACAACGGCACCGATTTTCCAAAACCGCAGATAAAAAAAGGCGACCGTAAAAACGGCCGCCCTCAACGCTATCTCAGAAGCGAACCCTCAGGCCCGCCCCGAATAACACGCTTACTTACTGTCCGGCAAAGCATAAGCAATCACATGATCGCCCATCTTCGTACCAAACGAACCGTGACCACCGGCCACAATCACCACGTACTGCTTACCGTTCACTTCATACGTCATCGGTGTAGCCTGGCCGCCCGCTGGCAGACGCGCCTGCCACAGCTGCTCGCCGTTAGACACGTTAAACGCACGCAGATAGTTATCGGCAGTCGCCGCAATGAAGAACACGTTGCCGGCAGTAGAAACCGGGCCGCCCAGCATTGGCATACCCATTTTAAACGGCAGCGGAATCGGTGAACTATCGCGCACCGTACCGATACGTTTTTTCCACACGATATCGTTAGTCTTCAGGTCAATCGCTGAAATGTAGCCCCATGAAGGCTGCTTGCACGGGAAGCCCAGCGGAGACAGGAACGGATTCAGCGTCACGCCGTACGGTACACCGTACTGTGGCTGAATACCGGACTCGCTGCCGGTGCCGCCTTTATCGTTCTCGTCCGGCTCCATCGGATTACCCGGACCGCGCGGTACCAGACGGGAAACGAACGGCAGCGCCATTGGGTTTGCCACGGCAACCTGACGGTCGGTGTCAACGGAAATACCGCCCCACTCGAACATCCCCAGGTTACCCGGGAACACCAGCGTACCCTGCTCGGATGGCGGGGTGAACGGGCCTTCATAACGCAGCTGATGGAACATCACGCGGCAGATCAGCTGATCGTAGATAGTGGCACCCCACATATCTTTACCGGCCAGATGCTCTTTCGGACGGAAGCTCAGCTCAGAGTAAGGCTGGGTTGGAGAAAGGCGATCGCCCTTCGCCGGGCCACCCGGCACTTTCATCTCAGGAGCAGGAACTACCGGCTTACCGTTACGGCGATCCAGTACGAACAGGTCACCGGTTTTAGTCGGCACATAGATAACCGGAACTTTGTTGCCGTTCTTATCATCAATGTCCGCCAGCGTTGGCTGAGCCGGAACGTCCATATCCCACAGATCGTGATGCACGGTCTGGTAGAACCAGGCCAGCTTGCCGGTAGTCGCATTCAGCGCCAGCAGACCGGTAGCAAAACGTTCCATTTCCGGGGTACGGTTACCGCCCCAGATATCCGGGGTAGACACGCCAATCGGCAGATACACCAGGTCCAGCGAGGCATCATACGCCGCCGGTGCCCAGGAGTTTGGCGAGTTCGGCGTGTAGTGCTGATCCGCTTCCGGCAGCAGGTTTGGATCTTTAGCACCGGTATCGAAGGCCCACAGCAGCTTACCGGTCTTCACGTCAAAACCACGGACAACGCCGGACGGTTCTTTGGTGGAGTAGTTATCGGTCACTGCACCGGCCATCACGATGGTGGTTGGTGTCACAATCGGTGGTGAGGTTGGCTCATAGCCGCCCACTTTGTTGAACGGCATATTGCTCTGCAGGTTCAGCTTGCCGTTGTCACCAAATTCCGCACACAGTTCACCGGTTTCGGCATCCAGCGCGTACAGGTTACCGTCGTTCACCGGCAGCAGGATGCGGCGTGCGCACAGCGCAGGCTTGGCACCCGCTGGCAGCGCGGCGGCTTCCGGGGTCTGGTAGTAAGACACACCGCGACAGGTCACGTGCTGGAACGTCGGGTCAGTCTTCATTTTCGGATCGAAACGCCACTTCTCTTTACCGGTCGCGGCATCCAGCGCAAACAGCTTCTGGTGCGCAGTACACAGGTAAAGGGCATCACCGATTTTGATCGGCGTTGCTTCGTTAGTGATTTCACCCGGATCGGTTGCGGTTTTCAAATCGCCGGTCTGGAAGTCCCACGCCTGCTGCAGCTCGCCGACGTTCTTATCGGTGATCTGCTTCAGCGGAGAGTAACGGGTACCGCCCTGGGTGCGGCCATAGGCAGGCCAGTCACCGGCAGCAACGCCGTCAGCGGAAGGCGCAGGCTGTTCAACCTGGTCAGCGCTCAGCGTGCCGTTCACTTCCTGCGGATCGTTAAATACCGAGTAGGCCAGCACGATAACCACAAACACCAGCACGCCAGCCAGCGCCGTGCGCGGGAAGGCGCCTTCGCTGCTCAGGCCACGCCAGATAAACGGCAGAACCAACCACAGGCCGAAGAAGAAGGTCACATCCAGACGCGGAGTCAGCGCCCAGAAATCCGATCCCACTTCCCACAGCGACCAAATGGTGGTGCCGAGCAGGAACAGTGCGTACAACAGTAACGCTGCGCCACGGCGGCGGAACAGCAAAAAGGCGGTGATCAGCTGAATCACACCGGCAATAATGTAGTAGAGCGAACCGCCCAGTTTAGCTAACCAGATACCGCCAATTAACAGATACAGGCCGCTGAGTACGGCAAATATCGTCGTCAACAGGATCAGGATCCTTGATGCTTTACTTTGCATAATTTGAACCTTACCAATATTTAAAGTCGTCGATTAAGCGTAAGCCTAATCTTTAAAAACACCCGGTTATTGTTTAGCCATCCATCCGGTGTGTTCTGACCCGCCGCTGCCGGTGGCATTAGCGGGCCGTTTTGGATCCGTTGCCGTTAAACTTCCGGCGTTAAATCATCAGAACTGATAAGCCAGCGTCGCGCCACCGCCCCAGTTGCGTCCGGGGGCCGGTTCGAAGTAACGACCGTTGCCTTCGTTAACAATCACCGACCCGACGTACTGGCGATCGAACAGGTTATCCACCCGGCCGAACAGGTCCAGCGACCAGCGGCTCCAGTTAAAGCGATAGCCGGTGTTCAGGCTGGTTACCGCATAGGACGGTGCCTGAGCATCGTTGGCGTCATCGGCCTGGATATTGCTTAAATAGCGAATATCCGCGCCGGCGTGCCAGCCGCTTTCTGGTGCATATTCCAGCGAGGCGTAGCCCATATTGCGGGCGATACCCGGTAAGCGATTACCCGCCGGGGTGCAGCTGCCGCTGGCAGAACAGGTTTCGTTGCGGTAGGTGGCATCCAGCAGCGTCCACGCCATTTTCAAACGCCAGTCCTGGGCGAACTGCTGATCGAAGCCCAGCTCCAGGCCACGGCGGCGAGTTTCCCCGGCATTTTTATACACCGCACGACCGTACTGGCTCTTATCCACCACCAGCTCGTTGTCGGTGTTGGTCTGGAAGATGGCGGCGGTCAGCAGGCCGTAACCGATGCGGGTTTTGCTGCCGATTTCAAAGGTATCGCTGGTGGCCGGTTTCAGCCCAAGGTTCAGGCCGGTTTCGCTACCGGACGTTGAGCGATAGGAAAGCTCGTTGATGGTCGGCGTTTCAAAACCACGACCGGCGGAAGCATAAAGATTCCACGCATCGGTCACCGCATAGTTGATCGAACCCATCGGCAGCAGCTTGTGATAGCGCGCGCTGCCGCTGTCGTCACCGTTGCCCTGAGTAATATAGTAGTCGGTAGAATCAAAACTGACCGTGCTGTAACGCAGACCGGCATCCAGCGTCCAAGCGGAAGAGAGCTGCCAGCTGGTTTGCAGATAGGGGTCGAGATTCCACATGGTGTTTTTCTCGTTGCGGCGCTGATCCCCTTTCTCACCGAACTGCGGCACGTTGTTCACCAGGTTGTAGTTCTGGAAGCCCTGACGGCGCTCGGTCATGGTTTCATAATCCAGGCCGGCAATCAGCGAAACCGGCATCGATCCCAGCTGGTCGTCATGCTTCCAGCGGGTATCAATCCCCTGGTATTTACGTTCCAGCACGATCACGCCGCCCGGATAAGCCGCGTTCTGCTGCGTCGCGTAAGGAATGGACTGATACTGCGTGGTGTGGCGTTCGCCGTGCCACGTGGTCAACGTCAGCTCGTCGTTATCGCTCATCTGGCGCTGGTAGCGCAGGCCAATCTGAGTCTGGTCAAGGCTCTTGCGCGTGTTGTACTGATCGCCGCGAGGCGACTGCTTCGGATTGGCTTTGTATTCGGCCTCGCTCAGTCCGCCGGGATCGTTAGCATCAACCGATACGCTGTTAAACATCAGCGTCAGGGTGCTGACATCGTCCAGCCGCACGCCGAGTTTGCCGTTACCGAGGCTTTTCTGCGTACCGCTATGGTCGCGGAAGCCATGGGTGGTAAAACGGGAACCGGAAATGGTGTAGTTGACGTCACCGGCCTGAGTACCGTCGCCGGTTGCACCGCTGGCCTTAACGCTGTTGCGCCAGGTGCCGTAACTGCCGAAGTAAGTGCCTGCTTCCAGCGTGGCGGGCTGGCTGCCGGTGGTGGTGTCAATATTCACCACGCCGCCGGAGGCGTTGCCGTAGAGCGCCGAATACGGGCCGCGCAGCACTTCCACTTTGCCAATGGAATTGATATCGATATTCGAGGTCTGGCCCTGGCCGTCCGGCATGGTAGCAGGAATGCCATCAACGTAGATGCGCACGCCGCGTACGCCGTACATCGAGCGGCTGCCGAAGCCACGCACTGATAATTGCAGATCCTGTGCGTAGTTCTGGCGGTTCTGAATTTGCAGGCCCGGCACGCTGCCCAGGCTTTCAGACAGGTTCACCTGCGCCGTGCTGTGGCGCAGATCGTCGCCCTCCACCACGCTGACGGCGGCAGGGGTGTCCAGTTCGGACAGACCATTACGGTGTTTGATGACCATCAGGGTGGAATCCTGTCCCTGAGCGGCCGTTGCAGAGGTTTGCGCAAAGCTGACGGCTGTAGGAGCGATGAAGAACATCGGCGTCAGCAGCAATACAGAGGTTTTATTTTTATTCACTGGAAAGATTCGGAGTTAACAAGCACCAAAAAACGCTCAATCCCATACCAGAATCCCCACGCCGCAAATTGGATGCGGCCAATGAGATCAGCCCGGTATTCCCGGAATAAGCACCTGCCTTCCCTGACGCGCTGATGCACAGCCACCACAGAGAAGACTCGCCAAAAAGTATATAACTCCTTGCGCAATCTGCCCGTAAACCGTGCCGTGCTGCTTTCCCTGCCCTCCGTCCGGAGGGATATGTGACAGTAAGAGGGGGATTACATCGCCATCAATGTGATATCCGTCACAAAAATCGCAAGGATTGTAGCACTCATTAATTCTTTTGCGAACTATTGTTAACAAAATCACAGAATCGATTCCGCATATTGTTACATAGTGGAGGGTTATTCAGCGGAAAGTGTAAATTTACCGTCGTGCGCAATGGCTTTCGCCCGGTACAACTGCCGCGCTATACTCGCGCTATACTAAGGATCCCCCAACCGACAGGATGCGTAATGCCGTACTCATGTCTCAGGCCGATGCCACTGCGCCTTTCCGCTGTTCCGTTTTTACGTCCGCTGCCTGCCGTACTGGTTCTGCTGCTTGCCGCCTGCTCTTCTGACTATAAAGGGGTGGAATGTAACGGCCAGCGTCAGAGCCTTGAAGGCCAGCCGCTGGGTAATGTGCAGGGATTAGTCGTTGACCGCTTCAACTCTTTTTCCGTCACCCTGCCCGATTTAACGCTGGACAGCGGCATGCTGCAGTCCACCAATCGCGAGCTGTATATTCCCTCCGCCGTCACCCGCGACGGCTGGCTGGCGCAGCGTATTTCCGATCGGCAATTCAGTATTATCAATTCACCGCAAAATCAGATGATCACCTTCAACTGCCCGGCACCCGGGCAGCTGTAACCCTAAAGGCCCCAGTCCGTTTATGAATACCAGCCAACTGATCGCCAATCGTCAGACCTTCTTCGGCAGCGGCAGCCTGCAACAGCTACCGCGCCTGCTGACTGAAACACCTTTACCTACCCTGCTGTTCTGCGGCAGTTCTTTCTTGCGTAGCGATGCCTGGAAAAACCTGGAGCATCAGGTACAACCGCTGCTGGTCGGGATTGAAATTGTGCCGCACGAAGCATCACCCGGTGAGATCGACAGCTGGGTGGCGCGCTGGCGCGGCAAAATCCAGCGCGTCGTCGCAATTGGTGGCGGCAGCGTGCTGGATGCGGCGAAAGCGGTGGCGGCGCTGAGCCAGCATCCGCTAAATACGCTGCGCTATCTGGAGAAAGTCGGCGACACGACGGTCAGTGGCGCAACCCTGCCGCTGATCGCCGTACCGACCACGGCAGGAACCGGCAGCGAAGTGACGCAAAATGCGGTTATTACGGATAAAGCAGAGATCAAAGTAAAAGCCTCGCTGCGCCATCCCGAATTTGTTCCGCAGGTGGCCATTCTCGATCCCGACCTGCTGCGTGGCGCGCCGGATAACGTGCTGGTTTGCTGCGCGGTGGATGCTTTCACCCACCTGTTCGAGGCGTATCTGTCATCAAAGGGTAATGCGTTTACCCGTCAGACCGCCATCAGCGGCATGCAGGCCTTCGTGCGCGGCTGGCCGCAGCTGACCGAAAGCGGTTCTCAGGGCGATAGAGCACGTGAGCAAATGATGCTGGCCTCCTGGCTTGGCGGCCAGAGCCTGAGCATGGCGGGGCTGGGGGTGATCCACGGTATTGCCGGGGAGCTGGGTGCCATCAAAGATTACCACCACGGCAAGGTCTGCGGCCGTCTGCTGCTGCCGTTCCTGACTCTACTGGACGAAAACCCGCATCCGCAGCAGGCGGTATTGATGCAGGAGCTTAACTTCGCGCTATTCCAGCAGAACAGCGAACAGCCCGCAGAGCAGCTAAAGCAGTGGCTAATGGCTAACGCAGGCCTGGCGTTCTGGCAGGATCTTCAGCCCCTCTCGGTGGATGAGGTTGACTGGATTCTTTCGCGTTCCAATAGCAAGAATTCCCTGGTCAGCTACAGCCGCGAACAACAGCACTGGATGCTGGAACAGGCTTATCGCATCGGGTAATTCACAGAGCCGCTGAATCGTGTCTACACTTATTCTCCTGACCTAACCGCACAGGAGATTGTGATGAAGATTGATTTAAGCGGCAAAACCGCCATCGTCACCGGTTCAACGAAAGGTATCGGTAAAGGTATTGCTCAGGGGCTGGCAAAAGCCGGAGCACGAGTGGTGATCACCGGGCGTCATCAGCAGCAGGTGGATGAGCTGGTCAAAGAACTGGGCAATGGGGCACGAGGCCATGCTCTGGATCTGGGTACCGCCGACGGATGCAGCGCGCTGCTGAACGCCGAACCGCAGTGCGATATCCTGGTCAATAATGTCGGCATTTTCCCCGGTGGCGACTTCTTTGAAACCGACGATGCGCTATGGCAGAACATCTGGGATATCAACGTCATGTCGGCGGTGCGCCTGAGCCGCGCGTACATGCCGAAAATGATCCAATCCGGCTGGGGACGGGTGGTGTTCCTCTCCTCTGAATCCGCCATCAATATTCCGGCAGATATGATCCACTATGGCGTTAGCAAAACCGCTTTGCTTGCGCTGTCTCGCGGTCTGGCAAAAGCCGCCGCAGGCACGGGTGTGACAGTCAATGCGGTGCTGCCCGGGCCAACCCTGTCCGATGGTTTCGCCGAAATGTTTAAGCAGGAAGTGGCCAACGGCGCGAAGCTGGAAGATCTGGGCGTAGAGTTTGTGAAGGCCAATCGTCCAACGTCAGTTATCCAGCGAGCCGCCAGCGTGGAAGAGGTGAGTAACATGGTGACTTACGTCTGCTCACCGCTCTCCTCCGCCACTTCCGGTGCCGCATTACGGGTGGATGGCGGCGTGGTCGAAACACCGTTTTAACCCCTCTTGCAACGCTGCCGGTGGTGGCGTTGCAGTTTTGCGTAAAGACGAATTAAAAAAACCGTTAAACCCACACTCTTCAGATTTTTACCCTTGTTAGCGACCCGCCCGAAGGCCACATTCCTTTTGTCTGAACACTGATTCAACCGAAAGGAATAACAAGATGAAAAAGACCCTGATTATGGCTTTATCCGTAATGATGATTGCCAGCAGCAGTCTGAGCGCCTTTGCCCAGGGGCCGGACAACGGCCGCGACGCACAGCAGCAGCCAATAAAGCACCAGCAGCAGAAACAACAGCAGGGCAATGGCGGGCAGCCGCAGCAGAATCAGCACGCCAACGGCGGCCAACCTCAGCGCGAAAACAACGCGCGCCAGCAGCCTGACTTCCGTAAGGGACGCCCTCTGCCGCAGCAGTATCGCGGTGCAGGCTATCAGGTTAACGACTGGAAAAAACACGGTCTGAAAGCACCACCGTCAGGTCATCGCTGGATGAACGTGAACGGCAACTACGTGCTGATTGCTATCGCTACTGGCGTGATTGCTTCGGTGATTGCCCACCAGTAACGACCATAGGCTGCGCCGGACAGCGGAGCTATGCCACCGCACCAGCCTCTTCCAGCCAGCCCACGCGCATTTCAGGCACCGCCCGCAGCAGTCGGGCGGTGTACTCGTCCAGCGGCGCGGTAAACACCTGATCCAGCCGCCCCTGGCGCACCACCTTGCCGTGGCGCAGCACCATCACCTCATCGGCCACCGCCTGAACCACATGCAGATCGTGGGTGATAAACAGCATCGACACGCCGGTTTCTTCCTGTAGCGATTTCAGCAGGGCCAGCACTTCGCGACCGACCAGCGGATCGAGTGCGGAAGTCGGCTCATCGCAGACAATCAGTGCCGGATCGACCGCCAGTGCGCGCGCGATACAGACGCGCTGCTTCTGACCACCGGACAGCGCGTGCGGATAGCGATCCGCCAGCTGCGGCGGCAGGCCGACCTTTTCCAGCAGTTCGCTGACTCGCGCCTGCCGCTGCAGCGGCGTCAGCGTGGTCAGACAGACCATCGAGCGCGCAATCTGCACGCCGATGGTGAGCCGCGGATTCAGCGCGGTGTCCGGGTGCTGATGGATCATCTGTACCGACTGGAGCTGCTGGCGGGAACGCTGGCGCAGTGCAGCAGGCAGCAGCTGGCCGTTAAAGCGCACACTGCCGTGCGCGGGGGCAACCAGCCCGCAAATCAACCTGCCCAGCGTCGATTTCCCGGCACCCGACTCGCCAATCAGCGCCAGAGTCCGGCCCCGCCCGATGGTCAACGAGACGTCGTCCAGCACGCGGTTGGCCTGATAATCAACGGAAATCTGCTCGGCGGTCAGCAACGGCAGCGTGGTACTGCGCGGTTGATGCGGTTCTCCGTGGCTGTGCAGCAGATCGCGGGTATAGGCCTGCTCAGGCGCGGCCAGCAGCTCGGCGGTGTTGCCGCACTCCACCTCACGCCCGTGGCGCAGCACCATAATGCGCTGGCTGATTTGCGCCACCACCGCCAAATCGTGGCTGATATACAGCGCAGCGACTCCGGTCAGGCGGATCACTTCGCGGATCGCCTTCAGCACTTCCAGCTGGGTGGTCACATCCAGCGCGGTGGTCGGTTCATCAAAGATAATCAACTCAGGGCCGGCGCAGATCGCCATTGCGATCATCGCACGCTGCAGCTGCCCGCCCGACACCTGATGCGGATAGCGGTGGAAAAAATCCTGCGGCTGCGGCAACTGTAGCTGACTGAAAATCTCAATCGCCCGCACTATCGCCTGCTGACGATTCAGTATCCGATGGCGAATAGCCGCTTCGATCACCTGCTCGCCGATCTTTTTCGCCGGGTTAAACGCCGCGCTGGCCGACTGCGCCACGTAGGCAATTTTCGCGCCGCGCACGCCGCGTAGCTGGCGTTCGGAAAGCCCGGTCAGCTCGCGCCCGGCAAAATGGATTTTGCCGCCGCCGAGCTTCATGCCAAAACGGAAATGGCCGAGGATCGCCTGACCGATGGTGGATTTCCCCGCGCCCGACTCTCCGATCAGCCCCAGCACCTCGCCCTTTTTCAGGGTGAAGGAGATATCCTGCACCAGCACGGCATTCCCGGCGGTGACCCGCAGCTGCTCAACGCGTAAAAGTGGTTGTTGGCTCATGATTTACTCCTGCCAGCTGCGGGTGTGGTGGCTTAACAGCCAGTCGGCAACGCTGTTCAGCGCGATCGCCAGCAGCGCGATGGCCGCACCGGGGATCAGCGCGGCCCAGACGCCAAACAGAATGCCGTCTTTATTATCCCGTGCCAGCCCGCCCCAGTCGGCGGTCGGCGGCTGAATACCCATGCCCAGGAACGACAGCGCAGAAAGGAACAGCAGGATAAAGATAAAGCGCAGCGCAAACTCCGCGATCAGCGTGGTAAGCGCATTTGGCAGGATCTCGCGCCACAGCACCCAGCTCAGGCGCTCACCGCGCAGCCGGGCAACTTCAATAAACTCCTGCGCCGCAATATCCACCGCCAGCGAACGCGCCACGCGCAGCACCCGAGTGGATTCAAGGAAACCCAGCACCAGCACGATCACCGGAATGGTTTTCGGCAGCATCGCCAGCACCACCAGTGCAAGAATAAGCGTGGGGATCGCCATCAGAATATCGTTCAGCCTGGAGATCAGCTGGTCAACCCAGCCACGGCAGAAACCGGCCAGAAAGCCGAGAAACGTCCCGATGGCAAAGGCCAGCAGCGTTGCTACGGCGCTGACGCTCAGCGAAGTACGGGTGCCCCAGATCAGTCGGGAAAGCAGATCGCGCCCCAGGTTATCGGTCCCCAGCCAGTTTTCCGCCGTGACCCCGCTCCATGCGCTGCCCACTACCTGGTCTGGCGCATACGGCGACAGCCAGGGGGCGAAAATCGCCACCAGAATAAACAGGCCCAGCCCGATCACACCGGGCAGCACCGCAAATTTCAGCCTAAACATCCACATCAATTCCTGGTTAGCCCCGGCAGTGTGCACCTTGCTGCACCACCGGGGGTAAAAATTATACCTGCCGCTTAGCGGCTGTGGCGCAGGCGCGGGTTAGCCAGCAGCGCGACGACATCGGCCAGCAGATTCAGCAAAATATAGATCCCCGCCAGTAGCAGGGCACAGTCCTGAATCACCGGGATATCACGCTTGCTGATACTGTCGACCATATACTGCCCCAGGCCAGGGTAAACAAACACGTTTTCAACAATCACTACGCCGACCATCAGCCAGGCAAGGTTTAACACGATAACGTTAATTATCGGCCCCCAAGCGTTTGGCAGCACGTGTCGGAACAGGATCGCTGAAGGCGACAGCCCCTTCATCAGCGCCGTATCTACCCAGGCTGCATTCTGCGCACTAACCAGCGCGGCCCGGGTCATATTGCTCATATGGCCAAGGATCGCCAGAATCAGCGTCATGCACGGCAGTGCGATGGCCAGCAGTCGGTCGCCAAGCGGCATATCGTCGGAGATGCTGCTGTTGCTGGGCAGCCAGAACAGCGTGATGGAAAATATCAGAATCAGCAGATAGCCGGAGAAAAACTCCGGCAGCGATACGGCAGCGCGGGTAAACAGGCTCAGCAGCCGGTCCAGCCAGCTGCCCTGGTAACGGGCGGACAGAAAGCCGATCACCAGCGCCAGCGGTACGGCGACGATGGCGGTGAAGAAGGCCAGCGACAGCGTGTTACCGAGCCGATCCAGCAGCACCGGAGCAATTGCCTCCCGGCTGGTAAAGCTGTGGCCAAAATCACCTTGCAGCACGCCGCCCAGCCAGCCCAGATAGCGGCCCAGCGCGGGCTGGTCGAGGCCCAGCTGCTCGTTCAGCGCTGCCACCGCCTGTGGCGTTGCGGTCTGGCCGAGGATCGCCGTTGCCGCGTTGCCGGGCAGCAGCTGGATGCCGATAAAGATCAGCGCCGATACCACCAGCAGCATCACCACACCGGCCAACAGCCGCAGCCCGATTAGTTTTAACAGGGGAAGGTGCCCCTTCCCCTTTGTCTCACGCAAATTACTCAAAAGATATCCTGCAACCTGAAGCTGAACCGGGAAGCCGTTAGGCGAACCACACTTTTTCCGCCGCGCGGTTGCCGCTCATAGTGAAGCCCGGAATCGCGACAAACCCGTTGATTTTGTTACTGCTGGCGTCCAGCGAGTCGGCATACAGCGGAATGATTTCGCTGCCCTGCTCCACCAGCATCAGCTGAATGTCGTGGTAAATCTGACGGCGCTTCTGCTCGTCCTGCTCGCCACGGGCAGCGTTAACCAGCTGGTCAAACTTAGGCTCTTTCCACTGCGACTCATTCCACGGTGCGTTACTGGTAAACACCAGCGACAGCAGCGCATCCGCCGTCGGGCGCAGCGACCAGTTTGAGGAAACAAACGGTTTCTTCATCCAGACGTTATCCCAGAAGGCATCATCCGGCACGCGCTCAACCTTCAGAGGAATACCGGCACGAGTGGCCGAGTTTTGGTACAGCTGGCCGGCATCTACTGCCCCAGGAAAGCCGGATTCGGCGACCGACAGCACCAGCGGGCCGGAGAAACCGGTTTTCTGCCAGTGGAATTTGGCTTTTTCCGGGTCGTAAGGGCGCTGGGGAATGTCTTTCGCAAAATACTGGCTGGACGGGAAGATCGGGTTGTCGTTAGCCACGGTGCCGTAGCCGCCCAGCACGGTTTTGATAATCTGCTCGCGGTCGATGGCGTATTTCAGTGCCAGACGCCCGTCAAGGGTATTAAACGGTGCCGCCGTTGCCAGCCCCGGGAAAGTGAAGATCTGGCTGTCGCGCGAGCGCTGCAGCTGGATGTTCGGCATATTCTTCAGGCGGTCAACAATACGTGGGTTAACGCGGTTGATAATATGCGCCGAGCCGCTGGCCAGCGCCGCAACGCGCGCGGTGGAATCATTCATCGCCAGCGTTTCCACGGAATCCACGTGGCCGCGAGCCGGGTTCCAGTGGTTCGGATTACGCTTCACCAGCGTACGCACGCCCGGCTTGAAGCTTTCCAGAATAAAAGCACCGGTCCCGATGCCTTTATCAAAATTCTCGTTTTCTGCGGTAATGGCGAAGTGAACGTCGCTGAGCAGCGCAATAAATTCCACGTTCGGCTCTTTCAGCTTGATCGTCACCTGATTTGGGCTGGTGGCTTCCAGCGACACAACCGGATCGAGATAGCCTTTCACCGACGAACTGGATTTTTCATCGCGATGGTGGTTCAGCGAATAAATCACGTCTTTCGCCGTCAGCGTGCGGCCATCGTGGAACTGCACGCCCTGACGGATATTGAGCACCCAGGTTTTGCTGCCGTCGCTGGTTTCCCAGCTCTCCGCCAGCGAGGGAACAATCTTGCCGTTTTCATCGACTTCCGCCAGGCAGTTAAACAGCTGGGAACCGACGAAATACATATAGGATTCGAACCAGAACGCCGGATCGAGGCGGTCGGTGCTGGAAGCATTATCCATACCGACAATCAGATGGCCGCCTTTTTTCGGCGTGGTGGACGGCGCTTCAGCCGCCGTTGCAGCAGTAAATGGCCAGCTGGTGCAGGCCGCAGCCACCGAAAGCGCTCCGGTGGTTTTAATAAAGTCGCGACGATTCATATTGTGTTTCCTGGTTTTAATTTGTTTTTATTGGTTTTATCTGTCGTTGCCGTAGAGATTACTTCAGCGACGCGGCCAGTCGACCGATATGCTCGGGACCGATACCGCAGCAGCCACCGACCAGCGTCGCGCCAGCCGCCACCCACTCCTGCGCCCAGTTCAGGTAGCCTTCAGGGTGCGTATCCTTGCGCAGGGCGCTCAGCCCTTCATTAGCGCCGCCGCTGTTGCTGCCGTGGTCAAAGGCGTTAGCGTAAACGCCAATGCCGATATCCGCACCCAGCTGCTCACGCACGGCTGCCGCCTGCTTCACCGCAGAAGACATCACCTCAGGGTGGCTGCAGTTGAACAGCACATTTTCTACGCCCAGCTCAATCGCCCTGCTCACCGCCGCGCCCACGCTCTCACCGGAGCGTAAGGTGCTGACGGCATCGTACAGCTCAGGCTCGTCCTGCAGGGTAAATGAAAGCCACAGCGGCTGGGGCTGACCGGCAAGCACGGCATGGATGGATTCTGCTTCCGCAATCGAGCTAATCGTTTCACCCAGCCAGAGATCAACGTAAGGTGCCTGAGCGGCGACCAGCACACGATGGATCGCCTGCGCCTGCTGCTCATTAAACAGATCGGGACGATAAGAACCCAGCGCAGGGGGGAGGCTTCCGGCAACACGCACCGGGGTAATGATATCGGCAGAATCAGCAGCCTCACGGGCCAGCTGGCCGGCAAGTGCAGCCAGGCGAGCACCATCATTTGCAAAGCGCTCTTCACCAATATGGAAGGGGACAACTGCGTAGCTGTTAGTGGTGATCGTTTCAGCCCCGGCCGCGATATAGCTGTTATGGACCTCACGGACGCGCTCCGGCGCTTCATACAGCGCCAGTGCAGACCATTCCGGCTGGCGGAAAGGTGCACCGATGCGCGCCAGTTCACGCCCCATGCCCCCGTCCAGAATTTTTACCCGCTGCGACATTCGGTTGTTCCCGTTAGCAAATTTCGAATGACAGCATGCTACATAAGTTGATGGCTACATGTCCAGACGTCTATACGCTGAAGTACGGGAAAGTTAAGTATTAAATGCGCTCAAAGCGGTTCTCAACCCGTATCCGCCACGCTTGTTAAAAAAGGAGTTTCGCCAGCCCCAGCCCCAGGCCAAGAACGCCAACCTGCGAAGCCACGACCCATTTGGTTTGCGTCGCCAGCGAACGGTGAAGCTCCGTCCGTAAACCCTCAAACTTGTTTTCCAGGTTCAGCAGATCCGCTTTGGTGGTGTAGTTAGATTTAATCACCGCCACATCCGATTTTAGCTCCGCCATATCAGTCTGCAGCACGTTGACATCCGCCTGCAGTACGCCAACGTCTTTCTTCAGACCCATCATATCCGTTTGCAGGACAGCGACATCTTTCTTCAGTCCCGTCATGTCCGTCTGCAGCGCACTAACATCTTGCTTCAGCACTTGCATATCCGTCTGCAACACAGCCACGTCCGTTTTTAATCCGGTCATATCCTCCTGCAGTACGCCAACATCTTTCTTCAAACCCGTCATATCCGTTTGCAGCACAGCCACGTCCGTTTTTAATCCGGTCATATCCGCCTGCAGTACGCCAACATCTTTCTTCAACCCCGTCATGTCCGTCTGCAGCACGGCGACATCCGTCTTGAGCACAGCCACATCCGTCTTTAATCCGGTCATATCCGCCTGCAGCACGTCAACATCTTTCTTCAGCCCCGTCATATCCGTCTGCAACACAGTGGCATCCGTCTTTAACTCTTTTACATCCACCTTCAGCACGTTCACATCGCTTTTTAGCGTGCTGACATCCGCCTTAATAACCGTTACGACCTCTTTCACCGCGGTCACATCCTGCTGCAGCGTATCGGTGTTTTTTTCCAGCTTAACTACGCGCTCAACCATGGCATGTCCCTTTTCCGGTTGGTGATAATTTCATCTGTGGGGATCGTAAGGTAAGCAAATATCGGCTGGCAATATGCCAAAAGGGAATTTTCTGCGGGCCGTCTCGGGAAATCGGGATGTAACGATATGCAATCCATCATTTTGAAAAATATGAATAAGATGAGCCTGTAACATGTTTCTGTATCAAGTGTGGCAGACGTTTTTTTGTCGTCGGTGCGGGATGAAAGACTGGGGTTGGCGATAACGCAAAGCGTCTTTTGTCACAGAAATGATGCCCCGGAAAGTAAAAAACCGGCGGCAGCGGCCGCCGGTCAGAATCAGCTTAGTAGTGGCCTAAGGCACTGCCCAGAATGATCGAGGTGATCACGCCGGTAGCGGCGGCAATCAGCACATAGTTGCCGTCAATGTAGCCCCAGTACGCGCCGCGCGGCGGCTCATACAAACCGCGGCGATGCCAGTCATCCACCCGGTAGTCGTTACCGCGGAAATGTGGCGGCAGCGGCTGTCCGCGACGGAAGTCGTGGCCGTTCCAGGCAAAACGATCGCGCTCTGCCGGGCGGAAACGCTCATGATTATCGCGATCGGGTCCACGATTGTCATGACGATCCGGGCCGCCGCGATCGCTGCGATCGTGACGATCGCCCCGGTCAGGCTGGCCCCCACCCTGCTGATGCCACTGACGTTCCGGACCATTTCCCGGGCCGTCAGCGTGCGAGAAGGTGGAAAAGAAGCTGCTTGCGGTTAATACGCTAAGAACCAGTGCCAGTGTTGTTTTTTTCATCTTGATGCCCTCAATTTGCTCACGACCTGCATACTGTCGTTACCCAGCAATATCGGGCATCCGTCAACACTTCCCTATCTCCCGAACTCCTAATTCCGCCGGATTAGCGGATCTTTTTCTCGGGGCTTACGCATTCTTAACACTGTGGATAAATTATGGATAAGCCCCGTATCCAGACTAGTTTTCCAACTGATAATCGAGGGTGATTTCGGTACTCAGCAGCTTAGAAATCGGGCAGCCCGCTTTGGCCTGCTGAATGATTTTATCAAATTCATCTTTCGCGATACCCGGCAGCTTCACCTTGCTTTGCAGCGCCACTTTGGTAATGCCAAAACCGCCATCGACTTTATCCAGTGAAACGTCGGCCACGGTATCAATACTCTCAGGCGTAAACCCGGCCTCGCCCAGCATCAGCGACAACGCCATTGAGAAGCATGCCGAGTGCGCGGCCCCGATCAGCTCTTCGGGGTTGGTGCCGGGTTTGCCTTCGAAACGGGTATTAAAACCATAGGGCTGATTATCCAGCGCCCCACTCTCCGTTGAGATAGTACCTTTACCGCGCTTGATATCGCCTTCCCAGTGCGCCTGTCCTTTCTTATGAATGGTCATCGTTATCCTCCGGTTGGTTTTCACAGCTACCAGTATAGTCACTGACTCAGCACCCGCCGAGAATCGATCCGCTTACAGAACATTCTGGTGTGGAAAATCACCTGATTTTCCCGCACGCTAACGAGCCGGTTTACTCCTGCTCCTGCCACATGCGCCGATAGATCCCCCCCTGTGCCAACAGTTGCTGATGGCTACCGCGTTCGACAATCTGCCCATGTTCCATGACCAGAATCTGGCTGGCGTACTCCACGGTGCGCAGGCGATGCGCGATGATCAACACCGTGCGGCCGCGTGCCAGACGGGTCAGCGCCTGCTGAATATCCGCCTGCGAAAGCGGGTCGAGCAGCGCCGTCACTTCATCCAGCAGGATCACCGGCGGGTCTTTCAGCATCATGCGGGCAATCGAAAGACGCTGCCGTTCACCACCCGACAAACGCTGTGCCCCTTCTCCCAAACGCGTGTGATATCCCTGCGGCAGCTGTTGGATAAATCCGTCGCAGCACGCCTCACGGCAGGCGGCCATCACGTCGTCTTCGCTGGCATCCGGCCTGCCAAGACGGACGTTATCCAGCACCGAGCCGTCGAACAGCTGCACATCCTGGAAGACGTAGCCGATACGCTGATACAGTGCCCGGGTGCCGATCTGCGCCAGTGGCACGCCGCCGAGCGAAATTTCCCCCCTTTGAGGTTCATAGAAGCGCCCCAGCAGATGCAGCAGCGTGCTTTTACCGCTGCCAGACGGACCAACCAGCGCGGTGACGCTACCTTCAGGCACAGCAAATGAAACACCCTGAATTGCCGGCTGCCGGTCGTAGCTAAAATGCACATCGGTAAAATCGATCGCATTGCTTTCCGGCAGCGGCACGCTGTTCTCTTCATTCAGCACCGGTTCGTCCATCAGCGCGTCCAGTCGCTGCTGCGACTGCCGCATCACGCTCATCAACGTGAAGTAGGCGGCAGCATCCAGCAGCGGCTCCAGCACTTTGATCGACACCAGTATAAACAGCAGCCAGGTCAGCGGATCGAGTGCCTGCTGTTGCAGCAGTCCTCCCGCCACGATAAACAGCACCACCAGTCCCAGTTCGGTAAACAGGCGGAACAGCTGCACCGCCCCGGCCCCCCAGGCTTCCAGCCCCATGCTGGCGCGGCGGATTTCACCGAACGCGTCGTCGAGCTTCGCCAGCATGCCCTGATGACGGTGGAACAGCCGCAGCGTTTTAATTCCGCCGATAAACTCGATCAGCAGCCCGGACACCCGCAGCAGCCGCTCGCTCTGCCGATGAGTGCCGCGCAGTAAGAACCGCGATCCGCCCCACAACAGCAGTACTGCCAGCGGCAGCGGGGCAATCAGCGCCAGCGTTAGCGGCACGTTGATCGTCAGCAGGATCAAGACAAAAATCAGCGCGGTGCCGATCCCGGTCACCACTTCCGGCAGCAGATGAGAAAAAATCTGCTCGACCCGCATCATATGGTCGGTCAGTAGCTGAGTGGTGGCCCCGAGCCGGTGGCGCTGAAAGTAACCCAGCGGCAGCCGACGCAGCTGTTCCGCCGCCGCTTCGCGATAGCGCTGCATCACCTCGTAACTGCCAATAAAACAGTAAAGCTGACCAAAGTGGGAACACAACAGCTGAACCAGCAGGCAGGCCAGCAGTGTCGTCAGCAGCTGCGGCCAGTACTGCCAATTGCCTGCTCCGGGACTTATGTCGCTAAGCGCCAGCCAGGCAATAAACAGTGGCGCAACGGTACACAGCTGGGCTATCAGCCGCAGCAGCATTCCGGTCAGCACCTGACGGCGGCCTTCCGCACTGCGCTGAAGCGGACTAAGCATTGACATGGGTATCTTCCTCACGGCGGATTTGCCACTGTGCCAGCTGAGACTGGCTGTGCCACATCTGTTGATAAATCCGGTGCTCACTAAGCAGTTGCTGATGCGTTCCGCATCCGGTTAACCGCCCCGCCTCCATCACCAGCAGACAGTCGGCCTGCTGAACGGCGAACAGCCGGTGAGCGATGGTCAGTACGGTAACCGTCGGGCGCTGATGGCGTAGTTCCCGATAGAAGGCGGCCTCGGTGAGCAGATCGGCAAAAGCGGTGGCCTCGTCAAGGATCAGCAGCGGCGTCTCCGCCAGCAGAGCGCGCGCGATGGCGATACGCTGGCGTTCACCGCCGGAAAGCCGCGCCCCGCCCTCGCCGATTGTTGTCGCCAGCCCCTGCGGTAATGCCTCAACAAAGGCTCGCCCCTGAGCAATTTCCAGCGCCTGCCACAGCTGTTCATCGCTGGCCTGCGGCTGAGCCAGGCGCAGGTTGTCGGCCAGCGAACCTTTGAACAGAAACACCTGCTGGCTGACCACCGCCAGCAGCGAGGCACGTGTAGCATCATCGATATCATCCAGCGCCATGCCGCCCAGCGTGACCGTCCCGCTCGTTGGCGGCAGCATCCCCGAGAGCAGCCCTGCAAGCGTCGATTTTCCTGCGCCGGATGGCCCCACCAGCGCATAGAAACCGCCGGGTTGCAGCGTCATATTCAGCGTATCAATCACCGTGCGCTGCTCGTAGCTGAAGCTCAAATCGCGGGCGATTAGCGTAATACCGCTCTGCGAAGTCACCGTGGCGGCGGAATGTCCCTCTGAGGCATCATCAAGAAACGGTGCCATCCGGCTCAGACCGGCGAACAGTTCACGGATCAGCGAACCAAAAAAGGTCACGCGCAGCAGCGGTTTCAGCAGCCCGCTGCCGAGCATCAGGATCAGCAGCAGCGCAGAAACCGACAGTGTTCCCTGGCTCACGCGCCACAATCCCAGCGGCAGCAAAATAAAGATGCTGGCATTCAGCAGCACCACAAACAGCGACCAGGCAGGAACCGCTCGGCGGGTGAAACGTACCACCAGTTGGTGATAGTCTCGCAGGCTGTCGTCCAGCAGGCGGAAAGAACGCGCATCCTGGCTAAACGCCTTCATCACCGGGATACCACGCACATACTCCACAATCGCCGAATTCAGGCGCTCGGTCGCCAGGTGATAGTCCCGGCTACGCTCGGCCATACCGCGCAGGCACAGACGCTGGGCGACAATTGCCAGCGGCACGGTCAGCAGCGCCGCCAGCGCCATTTTCCAGTCCAGCCAGAACAGAAAAAGTGCGGCAATCAGCGGACTGAATAACGCAGAGATCAGATCGACGGTGTGGTGGGCAATAAAGTCCTCCAGCCGCTGCACGTCGTTCATGATGATTTTGCGCAGGCTGCCTGCGCTGAAGGGGGCCAGCTGCATCAGCGGCAATCGTGTCAGAGCTCGGGCGATGCGCAGGCGGGTGTGATGCAGAACGCGGAAGGCGGCCAGATGGCTGAAATAGCCCGCCAGCGAAGCCAGCAGATATTTACACACCAGCGCCAGCGCCAGCCAGCCTCCCAGATGCAGCAGCGAACCGCCCTGCTCCAGCACGCCCACCGCCCGCCACAGCAGATACCAGGGCAGTAGCTCCAGCAATACGCTGCTGGCAGAGATCGTCAACGCCAGCAGCAGCGTTGATTTTTCAGCAGCAAGAAGCCGCCGCAGCGTCAGCAGCGGTGATACCGTTTCAACCGTCATAGTCTGTCCGAAGTGGGGTTAATTAAGATCCTGCAGCCAGCGTTGCGCCTGCTGTTCCGCCTGCTGCCCGCTGGCAACAACTTCGTAGGGATAGGGTATGGTGCGGGTGGTCAGATAGCGCAGCGCTTTACGCCACAGCGAACGGCGCTTAGCCTCATCCGGTTCGACCCGAACCGCGCCCCGGCAGTAGCGCTGCTGGGCAGCGCGCGTTTCGCTGCCCCATTTCTTATACAGGCGAAAGAAGTGGGCGGAATCTTTCGGCAGCTCCACGCCGCTGAAAATCAGCACGAACGGCTGCTGACGATCGAGCACCGCCTGCAGCGCCGCGATGTGCTGCGGTGCATCCTCATCCGCCACGCGCTCGGGCATCACATAGTGCACCAGCGGCCAGGCGTGCGTATCAATAACAGGTTCAGACATCTCAGACCTCTGCAGCTAACGAAAAGAAGAAGGATCGTAACGAGCGACAAACAGCCGCTGACCGGTGAACGCCATCGGTGAATCCGTCTGCGGCCAGCTTTGCAGCAGCGCAAAGCCCGCCTGGCTCAACATCTGCTGACAGCGATGCTCACAGTGCGCTTCCAGCTGTCCGACACGTGCGTGAGCCTGGACCGCCGCAGGTGTCACCCAGTGCAGCGGCCGCTCTGCGGTATTCTGTAGCAGCATCAGCACCGCACCCGGAGCCAGCCAGGACCGCAGCTCGGCCAGCAGATGATCAGGAGAAGGCTGATTGAGCAGGTCGCTCAGCACCACCGCATCATGCAGGCTGTCGCCGGGCAGCTGGTCTGCCAGTGAGCGTTCGCTATCCAGCGGCACCACCGAGGCGGCGACGCGGGTAAAGCAGTCCTGCAGGCGCGGCGGCGTATGGCCCAGAGCCAGCAGGCTGGGAACGTCGATGCGACTCTCGTCCAGCAGCAGGGGCAGCACGCTGACGGCGATTCCGGCAAAATAGTCGCTGATAATTCCCGGCAGATGCAGCAGCTGATGCAGATTCAGATCCGGCCGCCAATCCTTCGCCAGCGACGGCGCGCGAAGCCAGTCTTCCATCTGCATTGAACGACTGAAGAGCGCATCCGCCAGCGGCGTTGCATCGTCCAGCCAGTTCATTAGCTGCCGCAGGCGATGCCGTGCATCATCAATGCGCTGTTCCAGCTGGTGCTCTGCGGGCGCACACGGTGACAGCGTCCAGATGTCATCGTCGTGGCTGTCCAGCAGCCCCTCATCAAGTAAGTGCAGATGCCAGCGCTGTAGCAGTTCGTCGAAGCAGGGGGCAATCCGCAGCTGCTGACGGCGATCGGCAATCTGCCAGCGATCTTCTGCACAAAATTCCAGCCGCATCAGACTGTGCAGCATCAGCAGCGGAGCCAGGCTTTCGCTTTCGGCGAGAAACGCCGCCAGCGCGGCGCGGCGGCGATCGTCAGGCAGCTGCCCGGCAGCATGGCTTCCGGCACGCAGCCATGCGGGCTGCGGTTGATTGATCTGGCTGTTCATCTCTACTCCCGTGCGGCTAAATGTGTCGTGGCGGTTCAGCCCGCCATGCGGACCTGCTGACAGCTGCTGCGATAGCGCCCCGGCGGCTGACCATACTGACGCTGGAAAAATCGCGTCAGGTGGCTGGCGTGGGCGAAGCCGCAGCGCAGGGCGATATCGCTCAGCGGCAGCGCGCTCTCTTCCAGCAGGTTTTGCGCCAGCTTTAGCCGACACTCAATCACGTAGTTCCATGGCGTGATGCCAAACATGGCGCGGAAGCCGCGTTTAAACGCCATCAGGCTCAGCCCGGCGGTGCGCGCCATTTCTTCAATCGACAACGGTTCGCTGGCCTGCTGGCGGATGACATCGCGGGCGGCAATCAGCCGCTTACGCTCGCGGCTGGGCAGCCGGGATGCCGTCGGTAGCGGACGCGCTTCCTGCTGCGTTTGCAGCTGCCCTAACGCCAGCCACAGCGCGTTCAGCGCCAGGCTTTCAAGATGCAGTGCAGCCAGCGGCGAAGCTTCATTCCATCCCTGCTGAATCGCCATCATCGTCGCCTTCAGCGGTTCGGTTAGCGCTGCGCTAAACACCTTCGGCTCATCACCGGGCACTCGCAGGCCGCACTCTTCCACCAGCGAGAGCAGCTCCGGCGAGAAGTCGACGATCAGCAAATGGTAAAAGTGATGCCGTGGGAAAAAATCATAGCCCTGGCAGCGGCCGCTGGCGCAGGAGAGCCAGAAGCTGTCCGCGCAGTAGTGCTGAATCGCCTGCCGGTTGAGGCGGAACCATCCGGCCCCCTCGCACATCATCACCAGCGACAGGTGAGCATCGCCCTCCCCGCGCAGTTCCAGATCGTCGGCCAGCGTGGCCTGTACCGAGGTTAAACGGATCTTCGGCGTCAGCTGCCAGCGCCGCATTCCCGACGTTGGCAGTTTAGCCAGCTGTGAATCAGACACAAGGCCCTCCGAGTGATAATGATTTTTATTTAGCTTTATCGTGCAATGTTCGTCCGTACTGTGCAACCGTTTTTCGGCGGCGCTCACGTAAGCTCGATTTTTTCTTTACTCACCGGGATGCCTCTATGCTTGTCTTGCGCCTTACTCCTTTGGTCATCAGCAGCCTGCTGCTCAGCCCCCTCGCGCTGGCCGCAGGTGCCAACGACTCACCGTCAGATACGATGCTGGTCAACGCCAGTAAACAGTCACCGGACTCGGCTTCCGCAAAGAACGTTTCCTCGGTGAAGGTCAGTGCGGAAGAGCTGGCGCAGGCCAACGTGACGCGCACCGACGAGCTACCCAAAGTGCTGCCGGGCCTGACGATGGGCAACAGCGGCAGCCTGATTTTCCAGTCGGTGTCGCTGCGCGGCATCTCGTCGGCGCAGGACTTCTATAATCCGGCGGTCAGCATTTACGTGGACGGCGTTCCGCAGCTGTCGACCTATGCCATGCAGGCGCTGGGCGATGTGGAAAGCGTGGAGATGCTGCGCGGCCCGCAGGGAACGCTGTACGGCAAAAGCGCGCAGGGCGGGATTATCAACATCGTCACCCGAAAACCGGATGACACACCGCGCGGCTATGTGGAAGGCGGCATCGCCAGCCGGGACGGCTATCACACCAAAGTGAATATGAGCGGCCCGCTCGCCCCCGGCCTGCTCTACGGCAGCGCCACTCTGCTGCGCCAGGTGGATAACGGATCGATGACCAACCCGGCGACCGACAGCGATAATCTGGGCGGCTCGCGTACCAATCTGGGCGATTTCCGACTGCGTCTGGCACCGGAAGACCAGCCGTGGGAAGCCAGCGTGGCGGTTAGCGAAGAGTGCACCCACGCCACCCAGGACACCTATCTGCCGTACGATAATGAAAAGAGCCGCACGCTGGAAATCAGCGACGGCAGCGGCGATCCCCATCTGCGCCGCTGCACGCATAGCCAGTCGCTGAGCACACAGTACCGTACCGACGGCTGGCTGTTCAGTCTGATCGGTGCCTGGCAGCAGCAAAACTATCAGCGTGAATTCCCCTATTCGGCCTATAACGCCAGCCTGCCGGAACGCTGGAATCAGGACACCCAGGAGCTGCGCGCGGCCACCTTCGGCGGTAACACGCCGGTGGATATGGTGTTTGGCCTTTACCGCCAGAACAGCCGGGAAACGGTGGACTCCGCCTACACTTACAGCGGCGTTCCAATCAGCAGCACCCGTGGCTGGACCGCCAACGAAACGCTGGCCGCCTATAGCGATCTGACGTGGCACCTGACCGACCGCTTCGACCTCGGCGGCGGTCTGCGTTACTCCCACGATAAATCCAAAACGGATTATAACGGCAGCAGCATGGGCTACGGCTGGGGTGACAAAGGGAAAACCCGCGACGACAATCTGCTCGGCCAGGTATCGGCAGGCTGGCAGTTTACCCCGGAACTGCGTGGCTATGTGCGCGTGGCCCAGGGCTATAAACCGGCCGGGTTCAGCATCCAGCCGACGCCGTTAGTCAGCGCCGCGCCTTACGATGCAGAGAAGTCGATTAACTATGAAATCGGCTCCCGCTACGAAGGCGACGCTCTGCGGGTTCAGGGCGCGCTGTTCTACACCCACACCAAAAATCTACAGCTCTATTCCGGCCCGGTGGGCTATCAGAGCCTGAGCAACGCCGGTGCCGCCGATGCGACAGGGGCTGAACTGAGCGCGAGCTGGACGTTCACACCGGGATGGTCCTGGGATGTTAACGGCAACTGGGTGCGTTCCGAGTTTACCGGCGACAGCGAACTGTATGCCGATAACCGCGTGCCGTTCGTGCCGCGCTTCAGCGCCGGAACCAGCCTGAACGGTATTGTTGATACGCCGTGGGGCGCGCTGACACCGCGCCTGGCGCTGAATCTGGTCGGCGAGCACTATTTTGACGGTGATAACACCCTGCGCCAGGGCAGCTATGCCACTACTGATATTCGCCTCGGCTGGCAGGCGACCGAGCTGGTGAATATTGCCGCTTATATCGACAACCTGATGGATCGCCGCTACCGCACTTACGGCATCGTGCAGAACGGTTCGGCCTACGCCCAGGTAAACAATGGACGTACTGCGGGTCTGGATGTCCGGGTCGATCTGTTCTGATTGATAACTCACGGGGTGGTGATGTGTCCACCCCGTATTATCTCATCATTAATTTCAACCCCAATTCCAATTCCAATCCCAACATTTATTATCATTTACTTATAATTAGAATTACGCATTAAATATCAAACAACTCCAGCAATCACACCGCTTCCTAAAAAATGATTCACACTTAGTTTCCAAAGAAAATATCCAACCCTTACAAAATAATGAAATCTCACCACATGACATAGGGCAATAGCCTAATA
Source organism: Erwinia sp. S43 (assembly GCF_016624745.1). Classification (NCBI taxonomy): domain Bacteria; kingdom Pseudomonadati; phylum Pseudomonadota; class Gammaproteobacteria; order Enterobacterales; family Erwiniaceae; genus Erwinia; species Erwinia sp. S43. Next base: position 145,959 of record NZ_JACVTX010000004.1, read on the forward strand.
TAGATATCCGACGCCATTTCACGACAAAAAACAGATTATCTGATGAGTATCATTGACAAGACTGTCTGCACCCAAAGGGAGAAGAAGATGCCCGGATTATCCGAAGAATTATCCCGCTTTGTCGTTTCACCGCCGCAATTAATTTGCCGGGAAGGCGAGCCGGATAAAATGTACTGTAGTTTTATTTTAACGGCTGAATTTTCCGGCTTTTGCGGCCATTTTCCCGATAACCCGCTACTGCCAGGAATCGTACAAATTATGCTGGCCCGCTACACCGCTGCCGCAGGAAAAAGTGCGCAGCTGGCCGGTGTTAAACGCTGCAAGTTTTTACATCCAATAAAACCGGGTGAAACGGTGTCCGTTGCCGTTAAACCAGGCCGCCATACTGGCGAATACCAGGCGGTGATTTCCAGTAATGAGATAGATTGCACAAGCCTCGTTTTCGAACTGGAGCATACCGAGGCATGGCAATGACGCGATATCCCTATTTTGCTTCATCGCACTGCCTTGACGGCAGTGCGGCACCTGCACCGATTGAATACAGCGTGAAACGCATCGTACGTTTTGACGAAGTGGACTCGCTGGAAATTGTCTGGCACGGGCACTATGCCAGCTACTTCGAAGATGCGCGCGTCGCGCTGGGGGAACATTTGGGTATTGGGTATTCCACGCTTTATCGGGAGCAGGTTCCTGCGCCGATTAAACAACTTTTTGTTAACTATCATCGCCCGCTGGCGTTTGCAGAACGCTGCCGGATAGTCGCTCGCCTGCACTGGAGTGAAGCGGCACGGATGAACATGTCTTATAAAATTATTAACACGCAGGGCGAGACGGTCGCAACGGGCTTTAGCGTGCAGATGTTTACATTAAAATCGGGAGAGTATCTGACCCAGCAGCCCGACTTCTATGCCGCATTTTGTCAGCGCTGGAAGCAGGGTCAGATCCCTCCGATGCTATCAGCCGGTAAATAATCCACCGTTAACGCCAATCACCTGGCCAGTAATATAGCTGGCCCCTTCAGAAGCGAAAAAGCTGACAACGGACGCCACCTCCTCGGGTTCGCCAACGCGGCGCAGTGGAATCGTACTGCTAATGCTTTCCAGCGGCAGCGCCGATGTCATATCGGTACTGATAAACCCCGGGGCCACGGCGTTAACCAGAATATTGCGGCGCGCCAGCTCAACCGCCAGTGAGCGAGTAGCACCAATTAACCCGGCCTTCGCAGCCGAATAGTTGACCTGGCCCGCAACGCCGGTTTGCCCGGCGGTGGAGGCGATATTGATAATACGGCCCCCCCGCCTGCGCTGCATTGCCGGCAGCACGGTCGAGGTCACATTGTAAAAGCCCCCCAGATGCACCTGCAACACACGGTCCCACTCCTCACGCGTCATCATCGCCAGGACCTTATCGCAGGCGAAACCGGCATTATTCACCAGCACCGCAGGCGCGCCGAACTGCTCGATCAGCGGCTCCAGCACCTCACGGCATTGTTTGGCGTCAGAGACGTCAAAAGGCAGTAATCGACACTCCCCCCCGGCAGCGACGATTTCATCACGCAGCGCTTCGGCAGCAGCGTGCTCACGGCGGTAGTTCAACCAGAGTGAAAAACCCTCTCCGGCCAGCCTGCGCGCAACTGCAGCGCCAATTCCCCTACTCGCTCCGGTCACCAGAGCGACGTGGCACTCTGGCCTCTGTCGTGTTGCCGTTGTATCCATGTTAACTATCCCCTTCGTATATAAACCAGGGCCTATAAGCTACTCGATAATCATTTTAACTCTATTTAAAATTAAAAAATTATTACATTAGAATAATAATATTCATTAATTAAACACCACGGAAACATAAAAAATCACTTTTAATAAACGTAGCATTAATAATTAAAATGAAAAACGGCATCAAACGGTAAGATGCCAAAACAATATCTATTAATGATAAAGCACTTTAAACGATAACGAAATAGAGCCTTTTTAACATCTGGCACTTAAGAGCATATTGCCAGTACGGATTACTTGCAGACGTAAGCATATCCCCACGTCGGATTGCGGGGGTTCTATTGTGAATAGAATGATGCCTTGCGCATCGTATTAATATTCCATCATTCGAACAGGGAGTGGATATGTTACACCGTGTTGCTATTACAGGATTAGGTATTGTTTCCAGTATTGGAACCTCAGTCAGTGAAGTCACTGATGCGTTGTATCACGGCCGTTCTGGCATCGTCATCGATCCTGTACGGCAGGATTTAGGCTTTAATTCACCGTTAACCGGTGCAATAAAAAACTTCTCTCCCCGTTTTCCGCTAAACCGTAAACAACGTAAAACCACGCCGCAGTTCGTTGAATGGGCTGCTGAAGCCGCATTTTGCGCTCTGGATGATTCCGGCCTGTCACCCGATGACATTCGTAACGACCGAAGTGGATTGATTTTTGGCTGTGACTCCAGCGTCCTGGCCGGTATTGAACAGGCCAACCGCCTTGAAGAGGTGCGTGATACGTCACGACTGGGCAGTGGCCTGGTATTTCAATCGATGACCTCCACCACCACCATAAATCTCAATGCCATTCTGGGTACGCAGGGAGCAAGTTGGTCAATCAGCGGTGCCTGTGCCAGTAGCGGACACGCGGTGGGCCAGGCCGCAGACCTGATTATGCTTGGGCGCCAGGATCGCATCATTTGCGGCGGGGCGCAGGAAATCAACTGGCAGGCCACCTGTAGCTTTGATGGACTGGGCGCGTTTTCAACCCGCGTTGATAGCCCGCAGTCAGCCAGTCGGCCGTTTGCTAAAAGCCGCGACGGGCTTGTACCCGGCGGCGGTGCCGCCGTTTTAATGCTGGAACGCTACGATCTTGCCGTTGCACGCAGAGCACCGATCTGGGGAGAAATTCTCGGTTACGGCTTCTCCTCCGATGGTGAAAATATCGTCGCGCCGAGCCGAACCGGGCTGGGCCGCGCGATGCGTATGGCGCTGAAAAATGCCGAACTGATGCCGCAGGATATTTCCTATCTTTGCGCGCACGCCACATCGACCCCTCTGGGGGATGCGATGGAAGCCGGCAATATTCTTGATATTTTCGGCGAGCGCGGCGTGCCGGTTTCTTCAACCAAATCCATGACCGGGCACGAATTATGGATGAGCGGGGCCGCACAGGTGGTGTACAGCTGTCTGATGGCAAGGAACGATTTTATGGCCGCCAACATTAACTTTGATGGCGGCGATGAAGCGACCTCGCATCTCGACATAATCACTGAAACCCGCCAGCAGCCGTTGACTTCAGCACTGTGTAATTCGGCAGGCTTTGGCGGCACCAACTCCAGCCTGGTAATAGGTTTTTAATATGGCCACCAGACCTTCAGCCGTGATTATCGGGGCGGGCGCTTCAGGAATGGTGTCTGCGCTGCTACTCGCCATGCATGGTTATCGCGTGTCAATCGTCGAGCGAGCGAAAGAACCGGGCGTCACTATGCGCGGCTTTCTGAAAAGCCGAGTCTACTTCGAAAGCGGCGTTCATTTTGTCGGTGAACTGTCGCCACACGGCGTGTTAACCGCCTATCTGCGTTACCTGGGCATACGCGATCTGCCCAGTGTCGAGTTCGATCGTAACTGCTTTGAAACCGTGCGTTTTTCCGATCGCGGTGACTTTTCGCTGGCTGCCGATTACGACAAAATGCTGGCCGGACTCTGTGCCGATTTCCCGGCAGAAAAAGAGGGAATTCATCGCTATATGGCCAACGTTAAGGCCGCCTATTATTCCTCTGCTTTTCACACGCTACAGGGCTCCCCCATCAGGGATGAAACCGATCCTCGATGGCATATCTCACTCCAGGACTATATTGCCGGCTATATCCGCGATCCCTGGTTACAGGCCCTGCTGGCGATCCCCTGCCTGTACCATGGCGTTTCTCCTGAAAACGTCTCCTTCCTGCAGCACGCCCGCGTGGCAGGGACGCATTTTGGCGGCGTTCGTACCTTTACACAGGGTGGGCTGTCGCTGGTTAAGGCGTTCGAACAGCGCCTGGCTGAAGAAGGCGTAGTGCTGCACTGTAACCATAGTGTCGTGCAGATCCACTGCAAATCCGACGGTACGCTGAGCGAGGTCGAACTGGATAATGGTGAGCGTCTGGGCTGCTCTGTCGTTATTTACACCGGGCACCCCGGTTTTCTGCCGCAGATGCTGCCAGAAAAAGCGCTGCGCCCGACGGCAGTGAATCGCATGCATCAGCTCTACGATGGGATGTCGGCACACCTGCTGTATCTTTCCGGTGGAACCGAGCCGCCGCTGCTGCTCGACAAAAAGAATTTCCTTTACTGTCAGCACGCCCGGTCATTTACCGAGGCTTTTAAACCTCTCCATCGGGGTACTGCAGGGCCTTTTTATATTATGCCGGGTCCGTCAGTGCTTAACCGCGAGAGTGGACAATTTGATTCCGTTGATTTTGTCGCGGCGATCCCCTGCGACGCAGCGGAATACCGCGCGTTTTATGGTACCGGCAGCGGCAAGCGCCCTTCCGCCTACCGGGCGCAGAAAAAGCAGCGTCTCAAAGAGCTTTACGCCTCATTGTGTCGGACTGTCCCAGAAATCGAGGGATTGAGGCTGGTAGACGGTGCCACTCCCGCAACATTACAAAAGTATCTCTATTCACCGGGCGCGGGAATGTACGGCGTAGCACACGATGTAACGCAGTTTAATCCGCTGCCGGTGACTCGCGTTGCTGGCCTGTTCGTGGCTGGCCAGGCGGTGACCGGCCCGGGGGTGATGGGCGCGACGATTTCAGCGTTTCTCGCCTGTGGCTATTTGCTGGATCACCAGAATCTACTGAACGGAGTCAGAGCATGCCGTTAAGAAGAGTCGTTATCACCGGTGTGGGTGCCGTATCTCCTTTCGGTGCCGGTGCTGAGAAAATGATGGCCGCCTTAACCCGTGGTGAATCGGGGATCGGCCGCCTGCCGCAGCACGATTACAGCGATACACAGGACGTGCCGCAAGTTGCCGGGCGCGTCCCGCGCCTGGACACAACCAGTATTCCACGCCGTCATCGTCGCACGATGTCCCCGATGTCCTGCTGGAGCCTGCTGGCCGCAGAGGAAGCGTTGGCACAGGCTGCCTTTCCTCGCGAACGACTGTCCGATCCGCGCTTTGGCGTTATCGTGGGTTCAACAATGGGCAGCATTGATACCTGGCGTTCTATTTTTGAAAACTACCTGGTTGCCCGTCAGTTTGCCGCCGTTAAAGCGCGCGACTTCTTCCGCATTATGGGCCATTCCGTCGCGTCAAATCTGGCGCAGGCACTGGATATTACCGGCCGGGTGATGGCAGTAACATCAGCCTGCGCCTCCAGCGCCCAGTCGATCGGTATGGCCTATGAGGCGATTGCCTGCGGCCTGCAGGATGCGATGCTGTGCGGCGGAGCCGATGAATTCCATCCGCTGACGATTGCAACATTCGATCATATGGCTGCCGCTTCAAGAGGCTTCAACGAGCATCCTCACGCCACGCCACGTCCGTTTGATCAACAGCGTGACGGCGTGGTCTGTGCAGAAGGCGCCGGGATACTGCTGCTGGAATCCCGCTCAAGGGCCCTGGCGCGAGGCGCGACGATTCTGGCAGAAATTACCGGATTTGCCTCCGCCAGCGATGTGTCGAGTATTGCTAATCCTGACCCGTTCCCGCTTCGCCGCTGCATGCAGCAGGCACTGAACAACGCCCAGATCCCGGTAGATGCCTTGAGCTACATTAACGCCCACGCCACCGGCACACGGTTAGGCGATATCGCCGAAAGCGAGGCGATTGCCGGGCTGTGCGGAAAACTGGTCCCGGTGTCCAGCCTGAAGGGGCATCTGGGGCACACCATGGCGGCCAGTGGCGCACTGGAGCTTATCGCCTGCATCGGCATGCTTCAGCAGGGGGTACTGATCCCTACTCTCAATCTTGATAATCCCGATGATCAATGCGACAGCATTCGACACGTCAACGGGCTCACCACTACGCCGGTGCAACACGTACTGAAAAACAGTTTTGCCCTTGGGGGCATTATTTCAACCCTGATATTAAGGAAAATATGATGGATAAGAACGCACTGAAGGAAAAAGTTAATCAGATCCTGGCTGAGGAATTTGAACTGGAGCTGAGCGATCTGCATCCGGAAGCAAAGCTGTACGAAGATCTGGGACTGGACAGCCTGGACGCTGTGGATATGGTCGTCGCCTTCGAAAAAGCGTTTGCTATCAATATTGGTAAGAATACCGAGCTGGTTAGCATTAAAACGCTCGGTGAACTTCAGGAGTTTATCTTAAAAACTTCAATGGCTCAGGCAGTCTGATTATTACGAGGAGCACGGATGATATTCCCCTTATCGGCGCAGAGCCTGATCCCTCATCGCGAAGGAATGTGTTGTATCGACAGTATTCTCAGTATCGAGGGGCCGCGAGTACAGGCATCCGTAAAACTGCACGCCGATCATCTGTTGTTAGATGAAAACGGTACGCTCGACCGCTGCGGTTACATTGAACTTGCGGCTCAGGCAGCCTGTGCGTTAAAGGGTGTCGACGCCGCCAAAGGCCGGGAGTCTGCAACTGCACTGCTGGCCTCGGTCAATAATTTTCAGCTCTTTGACGATGCAGGAACAGGAGAAACGCTGCTGATTTCTGTCGCCATTACGACTGAACTTGCTGACCTGTCCATGCTGGAATTCAACGTTGCCTGCGGGCAACGTTTACTGGCCCGTGGAGAATTAAAAGTGTTTTATCAGGCAGATAATGAACGGAGTATCACTGCACAATGACCACTGCTATTTTTCACCGGGGAAGCCGTATCGCCGTGCTGTTAATTCACGGTCTTACCGGTACGCCAAAAGAAATGGACTCCATCGCGATGCGCCTGCATCGCTATGGATTTACCGTTTCTATTCCCGTGCTGCCGGGCCACTGCTCGGATATGAACGCGTTGTTAAAAACGACCCGGCTGGACTGGCTACGGGAAATCGCCGCTGAATATAAGCGGCTGACTGGCGAAGGCTACCAGGTTTTCGCCGGTGGCCTGTCTGCCGGAGCATCGATGGGGATTATTCTTGCCCATCACTTTCCTGATATGCGCGGGCTGGCGCTCTACGCCATCACGCTGAAATGTAACGGCTGGGCGGTATCAAAATTCTCATTTATGCTGCCGCTGTTACTTAAAATCCCGCTGTTCCGCAACAACTATCACTTTCAGGAAGCACCGCCGTATGGCATCAAAAACGAACAGCTGCGCGAGCGTATCGTTCTGAAACTGCAAAGCGGGGACAGTTCGGCCGCCGGCCACACCAACACACCCGGAGTGATGCTGCGCGAGGTGTTGCGCCTTGCCGGTGAGGCAAAAAAAGTGATGCCGACAACCCGAGTACCGGCCCTGTTAATCCACGCACGTGAGGACGACGTGACAGATATTTCCAATTCCCGTTACGTTGAACGGCACTACGGTGGTAAAACCGAATTTATCCAACTGGAGGAAAGTTATCATCTGGTGACCATCGATCAGGAGCGTCAGCAGGTAGCAGAGGCCACCGCGCGCTTCTTTTATCAGCAGTTGGACGAGCATGAACGCCAGCAGCTTGCCGCGTCCGCACGCAAGAAAATCCCGGGTATCGAATCGCAGCCGGAACCGGGGGGTAATCTGAAAAAGTAAGCGGTCAGGCTGTTTTCAACGATCGTCAGCAGCGGCGCCTGTGCTATCATCGCCGCCAGCGCGCCGTTTCACGAACGGTGCAACTCTCTTTCAGCCCCTTCAAAGGTATGCAGCCGTGAATAAAAGAGCGATAGCCCCTACCGTTATCTTTATTGCCGCAATGGCGTTTTTGGTATGGTTTATCGCTTCCGGCGCGGCAATGCCCGGCAGTCAGTAAGCAGGATCGGCAAGCTGGTTGGACCAATATTGAATGGCACAAATCTGATAACGCCATTAATTAACACAATATATCTGCGTTGATACCTGTACGTATTGATCATTGCGTGTATAAATTGCATAATTTTTTTCATCTGTAATTATGCATTTCTGAATGCGTTTACGCTTTTTTTACCAAATAAAGTCGATTTGCTCCGGCAGTTGAGCTGGAAAATCATAACACTGATGTTTATCACGTGCAGATTGCCCCGCTATCAGGACAGCAGGCGCTTACGGGTCGTTATAATTACGCCTGTCATTATTTGCCGTTTTATAACAAAACTTACTGAATTTAGTGAATTTAATAACGTTATACGCTTCCGCATATTCATATATATAGCGAGAAGGCAGCACGTTTTCTATTTGTAAATTTAGCCTCTGCTTTCAGGGGCATGCTTGACCTCACTACCAGGAAAAAGATCTATGTCCGAAAACTTGATTGAACGTATTTCAACGGCGCTGGGATCGGAAAGAACGCTGGAAGGTTTTGTGCGCCAGCTGCTGGAAATGCTCGAACTGGTTACCGATATGGAATCAACCTACCTGACGCATATTGATGATGCCGAAGGGCTTCAGCATATCCTGTATGCCCGTAACACGCAGAAAATGCAGATCCCCGAAGGTCTGTCGGTGCCGTGGCAGGATACGTTGTGCAAACGCGCGATGGAAGATGGCCGCAGCTTCACCAACGATGTACCCGGCGTTTGGCCCGATTCTGAAGCCGCCAAAGCGCTGGGTATCACCACCTACCTCAGTACGCCAGTCATGCTGGGCGACGGCTTGTTATACGGCACGCTCTGCGCCGCCAGTGCGCAAAGCCACCCCCTGTCCGATCGTGCGGAACAGATTATCCACCTGTTTGCCGAACTGATCGGCCAGTACATTCGTAAAGAGCAGCTGCTGCAGGAGCTGCGCGAAGCCAACGATGCGCTGACCGCCGTCAGTATGACCGATGAACTGACCGGGCTACCCAATCGTCGCTCGGTCTTCAACCATCTGCCAAAACTGTTTGCCGCAGCGGCCATTGAGGAACGATCGGTACTGGTGGCCTTTGTCGATCTCGACGGTTTTAAAGCCATTAACGACAGCTACGGCCATGAAAGCGGCGATCGGTTCCTGCAGTCTATTGCCCAGCGGCTACGCCAGTTTGCCGGGCCGGAAGATATCATTGGTCGCCTGGGCGGGGATGAATTTATCATCGCCAGTCTGGGGCCGCAGATCGACGCCGTCAGCGACGATCACGTGCAGACGTTTAAAGCACAGCTGGCTGAGAAAATAACAGGAAGGTATGAGCTTCGCGGCAATCTGATTGATTACGGCGGGGCCAGTCTGGGGGTCATCGCGGCAAATCCGCTGGCCTGTACGCCGGACCTGGCGGTCCACGATGCGGACAGCAGCATGTATCAGGATAAAATACGCCGCAGACACGTACAGCATTAAAAAAACCGGCGGCAAATTGCCGCCGGCTGAGCCCAGCTTTCTGACTCAAGGCACTGACAGAATCACTGCAGGCGTTCGGCAATCGGTTTAACTACCTTGACGCCGTTACGCCCGTAAAATTGATACAGCGTGTCCGATGCCGACTGGGTCAGCACCATGATTTCGATACGGCGGTTACGGGCCGACAGCGGGTTCTTCGGGTCCAGCAGCATGCGATCCGCCATCGCGTTCACCTGTAGTACTCGCTTCGCCTCCAGCCCTCCTTTTTCCAGCACCGTTCTGGCCGCCAGCGCGCGATCGCCGGACAGATTCCAGTTGTTGTATCCGGCGTTATCACGGTAGTTAGCCGCGTCGGTATGGCCGTTGATGATCACTTTGTTATCAATACGGTTAAATACCGGGGCCAGCTCGCTAAGCAGCCGAGTAAAGAAAGGGGTCATCTGCGCACTCCCGCGTTCGAACATCACCCGATCGTCGTCGTCCTGCAGCAGAATACGCAGGCCCTGCGGGACTTTTTCCAGCGACAGATTACCCTGCGCGTTTAACTCCGCCGTGATACGGGCTATCGCCTCACCCAGTTCATTGAGCTCGCGATCCGAACGCGACAACACATTTTCCAGCGACTCCGGCTGCGACGCTTCCTGCTCCGCGGATTCGTTCGCCTCGGCGGCTTGTACAGGCAGGCTGGTCATAATGGGCGCAGGACCGGCAATCGCCGTCGGATCGCTAATCGGGCTGAATACCGTGCCGTCAAAAATCGAGGTCCCGTTCAGGTTAGCGACAATCTCCTGCCGCTCCTCTTTTGACACCGCGCCCACAATCCACAGCACCATAAACAGCGCCATCATCGCCAGCGTAAAGTCAGCGAAGGCGACCTTCCACGCACCGGTATGCACGCCGTGATGGGCCTTTTTGCCACCGCGCTTAATAATGGTGGTATGCGATCCCTTCTTCATTCTTCAGTCTCGTTCATGGCGTTCACCCAGCCGTCCAGCGTGGCAAAGGTCGGCTTACTCTCCAGCGACAGCAGCTTACGCCCGGCGTCAACCGCCAGCAGAGTGGGTTTACCGGCCACGTGGCTGACCAGCACAGTACGAATACAGGAGAAAATGGTCATACGTTTACGCATGCACTGCTCCATCGCGTTAGCCAGCGGGTCCATCAGGCAATAGCAGAAGAATACCCCGAGGAACGTCCCCACCAGCGCGGCGGCCACCTTCAGACCGATCAGCGCAATCGAGCCGTCAATCGACTGCATGGTAATAATGATCCCCAGTACCGCCGCACAAATACCGAATCCCGGCATCGCTTCCGCCGTACGCTGTAGCGAACGCGAAGGCACCAGCATCTCCTCTTCCACCGCTTCTATTTCCGCTTCCAGAAGCCCTTCCATTTCATGCTCGTTGATTTTTCCCATAGCCATCAGCCGGAAGTTATCGGAAATAAAAGTAATAAAGTCTCGGTTCTTTAAGATCAGCGGATACTTCTGAAACAGTGAACTGTTTTCCGGAATATCAATATGCTCATCCAGCGCCTTCAGGCCGCCGTCCTGCACCAGCTCCAGCAGTTCGTACATCAGCATTAATAGCTGACGCTGAAATTCCGCATCCTGCTCATCTTTTCCTACGGCAGATTTAATCTGCACCCACATGGCTTTTAATACATGCTTCGGGTTGGCAATAACCATCGCCCCCACTCCGGCCCCGAGAATAATAATTAATTCACCTGGCTGCCAGAATGCGGAAATACGTCCGCCGGACATCATGTAGCCGCCAACCACGCAGCCTAAAACCACGATTAATCCCAATAGTTTCTGCATTTTATTTTCCTTTAAAAAAAGGCTTTAATTTTTTCACTCATCTTTTTATTCAACTGGCAGACCCGTGCTTCGGTTAAATCAAGAACTAAAGCGATCTCTTTCAGGCTGATTCCCTGCTGGTAATAAAGATTGAGAATAATACGTTCGCGCTCATCAAGACTGGTTAACGCCAGCGTCAGCGTTCGCTGAATATTCACCTCGTCTTCCAGTTCACGCCCGGCGAACGCGGCGGTCTGACCACCACCCTCGACGGAGAGGATCTCGTCCAGGCTTTCCAGCGCACAGGCCGAGTCCAGCTGCTGATGTTCCAGCCAGGCTTCGGGGCTCAGTGCAAGCTGCTGACAGATTTCCTCATCCGTCGGCTCCCGTCCCAGACTGCGGGTGATGGCGCGGATACCGTCATTGATTTTGTGCGTTTTCTGCCTCAGCGTACGAGGGCGCCAGTCGTGTAAACGGAACTGATCGAGTACCGCACCGCGTACACGCTGCATGGCGTAACCTGCAAACTGTTCGTCCGGCTGGCCGTAACGCCGCAGCGATTCCAGCAGCCCCATCAGCGCCACCTGTTCGATATCTTCACGATCCATCATACCGTTAGCCTGAGGGGACAGCTGACGAACGACTTTCTTCACCAGAGGCAGCCACTGCTGCATAAAGCGGCTCTCTTCGACGGGTGACAGCGCCGTAATATCAGTAAAAGTACTCATGGCGGTTTATCACTGGAAGACCATTTTAGAAATGGTCACGTCGTCAAAAGGAATGGTGACATTGATGTTATGGAAAGCGGACTGATAGCGTTCCATCATCAGCGATCGGAGTTCCATCACCGTCATACTGCGCACCTCGCTGTAGTCCATCGACGTCAGCACATCTACCGCGATACCTTTAATTTTCGGCAACAGGTTTTCCGCTCTTTGCGACTGTGCTTCATCGTGCGTAGTCAGTGCCAAATCCAGCAGCAGATAGCGCTCTTTAACGCTGTTGCTTTTCAGGGTGATGACCAGATTTTTAATTTCAACGAACTGTAGATTTTTCTTATCGTCTGCCGGTTTTGAAGAAAAGAAAGAACTGCTTTCGCTGTTATCAGATTTATTATCCAGATACCTTGAGCCAGCCAGAACCAGCAGCGCGGTGATAATTGCCGCGACCAGCATCAGAATAAAATTCAGTATTAACGTCTTTATATTCATAATTAAACCATTGTCAGTATTGTGCCGTCGGTGCCACGCTGCTGCGGGGTCACCTCTTCGTTATTATTTGCAATCGCCGTTTCCGGCCGATCGCGGTGTCGCTGTTGCTGGCGGCTATCACCGCTCTGGGTCGACACCTGTACGTTCACCTGAACGTTGTTCTGCTCACTGAGACTGGCGCGCATTTCATGGCTGACCTGCTGCAGTAAGCGAGTAACTTCAGGCTGTGCTGCCTGAATCTGAACCTGTAGTTTTCCCGACTCGAAATGAATTGAGATATCCATCTTCCCCAGGTTAGGGGGATCGAGGCGGATCGTCGCTTTCTGAACGCGCCTGTCGATCTGCATTTCCAGTCGTTCGGCCAGCGCCTTTTGTAACGCTTCAGCCTGCTGTTCGGGGGCAGACGGTAAAGCGATCGTCGGGAGTTTTGTGCCGTTTACCTCCCCTTTCAGCAGCGTATTGACCAGCGGCGGAGCAGCAGGTAGCAGCGTGCTTTCTGCCACAGAAGGCTCGCGATCGACACGCAGCATCTGCTGTACCGATTTACTGGCCAGCATCGCATCGGCGGATGTGACCAGCTTTTTCGGTATGTTATGCAGCGCGAACTCCGCCACATCGGCCTCTGAGCCTGCGGTTTGCACCGAGGAGGATGGCGTAGCGAATGACGGCATGACCGTTGAAGTACCGCGGCCCGCTGCCGGTAACGGTGCCAGCACCATCGCTTTCGCTTCCGGCTGCGCCAGGCCGCTTAACGGTGTTCCTCCCGCCAGCAGATTGTTTCTCAGCAGTCCGGCGCTCCCCGCCTGCAAGTTCAGCGTGGAAATATCGCCGCCGTCACGCGGCGAAGCGGCTGCCGCAAAACGCACAGACAGAACCGCGCCGTCTTCCACCGTCTGGGCAACCGGCGCTGCCAGCAGCAGATCCAGCAGCTGCTGCGGGTCGCTGTCGGCAGCCGCAGGCCGGGTATCCTTGTCAGCCGACGGTTCGACGATCTCACCCTGCGGCGGGAACGACGGCATCGTCATCGGTGGCAGACTTGCCGCCAGCGATGCGCCAGGCCGAGCTGAAACAGCAGGCTGCGGCGCGATGCCGGTTAACGGCGTGCTGGCCAGCATTGATGCCCCCGCAGCGGCAGAGATCGTCGACATTATTCATTCTCCTCATGGCTTTCTGAGAACAGCGCGTAGGCCTGCAGCCGCTCCCGGTTTTGCTGAAACTGCTGAATTTTCATTTGCAGCAGGTCATGCTGTTCACGGCAGGTTTTGGCTACCCGCAGGTGGCTGCGGCGAAGCTGATCCAGATCGTCACGCAGCGCATCCTGCAATCCCTGCTCGCGAATCGCGACCAGCAGCTGGCTAATCCGCGCATCAATGCGACGGATCTCATCCCAGCTTTCATCGGCCGCCGCCTGCTCCAGCGCCTGCCCCAGTTGAAGAATGCGCCGATCCATCACGCCCCCATCCCTTCCCAGCCTTCCTGGATATTGCGCAGAATGGTCTCCACCTCGGTTATCTGTTCGACGGAAAGATGGTGGCTGGCGTCATACAGGCGATACACGCAGTAGTCGTAAAGCCCGGCCAGGCGCAGAGCCAGATCGCCGCCTCGCTCGTAGTCGAGGGCGCTGGTTAACGCGTTGAGAATATCGATGCACTTGTTGATGCTCTCCGCCTTGCGCTCAAAGCGGCGCGCCTGGATATGGCCTTTGGCGCGAGTCAGCTCATCCATCAGGCCGCTGAACAGCATCACCACCAGCTGGTGCGGGGTCGCTGCGGCGGTACGGATTGCCAGATCCGCATCCTGATACTGCGTAAAGTCGTTAGAATTTCCGTACATAACTGTCTGTCAAACTCCTAGAAAAATTGCCCCATCGTCTGGTTCATTTGCGCGATGATGGTTTTCATATTGGTGAATTCCTTCACATAACGATTGAAGGTGGTCTCGTAGCGCGTCTGGATCTGCGCATCCTTGCGGCTCAGCTGTTCGCTTTTACGATCCAGACTTTCCTGGCGCTGCTTCAGGGTTCCCTTAGTCCCGCTGAGGAAAGTGTCCAGCGCCTCTTTTTCTACCCGCTTCAACAGGCCGGTATTGCCGTCGAACAGCGCATTAAACGCATCCGGTTTCTCTTTCAGCGCCTCTTCGAACAGCTTGCCGTCCAGCTTGAGCTGTCCCGATTTGTCCGGCGTAATGCCGAAATCCGCCAGCTTCGCGCCGTTAAATTCGGTGCGCAGCAGGGAGTTCAGTTTGCTTTCCAGCGCGTTGATCCCGGAGTCACCGGCCAGCGCGCCGCGAGCGACGGTACCGTCGCTGTTGCCGCTTTTGGTCAGCTCGTCCAGCTGCTTGCGCAGCTTGTTGTAGGCATCAACAAAGGTATTGGCCTGTTCGCGGGTGCCGGTCGCATCGTTATCAACGTTGATAATCAGCGGCTCGTCATCGGCGGTTTTGCGGATCACCGTCAGCTCAACCCCGGGAATGGTGTCCTTAAAGGTATTGGTGCTGCTGGTGAAGGTCATCGCGCCGTCGCCCATGGTGATCACCGCATCCTTCGCCGTTGAAATCTGCGTGGCCTGAGTGGTCAGTTGACCGTGCAGCGCGGCATCATCGGCGGTCAGGGTGACGGCGTTGTCAGCCCCGGTTTTATCGCTGCTGATCATCAGAATGTTCTTGCCGTTCTGCTTCACCAGCGACGCCGTTGCGCCCGAGTTACCGCTGTCCGCGTTGATTTTGTCGCGCAGTTCCGCCAGGTTGCTGACGGAGGACATATCAATGTCGACCTCTTTCTCACCAACGCTGATTTTCAGGTTACCGCTGGCGGCGGCGATATCCGCATCGGTCAGGCTTTCGAACGCTTTCTGGTCGGCACTGGCCGTCTCTTTAACGTTGATGTTGTACAACCCTTTTTTTGCGCTGCTGCTGGCGCTGAGCGAAACGTAACCTTCCTGGCTGGCAGTGGCGCTGTTTTTCACCATGCCGCCGCTGCTGCCGCTCACCGCCAGCCCTTTCAGCGCCGACTGAAAATCGGTCAGGGCGGTCTTCAGCGTGGTCAGCGCTTTCTGCTGCTCTGAAACCCGGTTCTGCTGATTCTTCAGCTGCGACTGCTGTGCGCTGATGCTGGCCATCGCCAGCTGCTGGGCGATGGTTTGCGGATCAAAACTGTCTAGCCAACTCATTCTTGCCTCTCGTCGCCAGCTCTGCGGCTGACAAAAAAATCGTGTTTATACGCAGTTAATAGCAAACTGCGTGCCAACTTTTAAATTTGTTATTTTTCATAATGTTAAAAAGAAAGGAGGAAGAATTATTTCCGCAAACAGCGGTACATAATTTCCGCCAGAGGAAACAAAAACACCGCTACGTGAGCGGTGTTTTTGATTATCAGGAGGGGATTAGCCCAGCATGCCCAGAACCATCTGGCTCATGCCGTTAGCCTGCTTCAGCATCGCCTGGCTTGACTGCGTCAGCATCTGGTTACGCGTCATGTTAGTGGCTTCGGTGGCGAAGTCCGCATCACGGATAATGCCCAGGTTGACGTTGGTGTTGTCCTGCATGTTGGCCAGGTTAGCCGCGGTGTGACCCAGACGGTTAATGTTGGCACCCAGAGAAGAACGCATTGAACCGACTTCTTTAATGGCGGTGTTCAGTTCGTCAATCGCCGTGTTACCACCGGTTGCCGAGCTCAGATCGGAAGAGAGCAGCGTTTTCAGTGAATCAGTCACTTTGGTCATATCAGCACCGAAATCCACTTTCAGTGTTTCGTCAGTGCTGGCACCGATCTGGAACTGCAGTTCCTGGGTCAGCTTGCCGGAAACGTTGCCGCTTACGGAAGAGAGCAGTTTCTCGGTGCCGTAAGAGGTGTTGCTCATGATGTTTTCCAGTTCTGAGTTCAGTTCACCGAACTCAGAGGTGATCGCCGCGCGGTCGTCATCGCTGTTGGTGTCATCCGCAGCCTGGGTAGCCAGATCTTTCATGCGGTACAGGATGTTGTTCACTTCATCAAATGCACCTTCTGCGGTCTGCATCATCGCAGTAGCTTTGGCGATGTTCTGCTTAGCCACGCCCATACCGTTTGACTGCGCCTGCAGACGGGTTGCGATTTGCAGGCCCGCTGCGTCATCGGCCGCTGAGTTGATGCGCTTGCCGGTACCCAGGCGCTGCATTGCAACGTTCAGGCTGCCGGTGGCTTTGTTCATTGCGTTGGTCGAGCTCATTGAGGCTGCGTTGGTGAAAATAGAAAGTGCCATGATTTTTTTCTCCTTGAGGAATCACCGTGATTCCGTTTCCAGTACCTGAGATAAGCGGCAGGCCCGTGGAGATAATTAAGCGCGAGGGGAAAAAAAAGTGAAAAAAACCGGAAGTACCAAATTATTTTCACAAAAACATAAGGTTATAAGAAACCGGGGCCGGTAACGACCCCGTAGTGAAGTCAGGCCGCCGCCAGTACGTTACGAACCCGCGCACCCTGAACGTTGGCCTGGCCCGCCAGCGCCT
The DNA here is from genome assembly GCF_016624745.1 of Erwinia sp. S43. Taxonomy (NCBI): domain Bacteria; kingdom Pseudomonadati; phylum Pseudomonadota; class Gammaproteobacteria; order Enterobacterales; family Erwiniaceae; genus Erwinia; species Erwinia sp. S43. The sequence goes on from NZ_JACVTX010000004.1 coordinate 162,806, forward strand.
GCGATACGCTGCTAAAATCCGCCTTGCGCAGCCGGGCGGCAACGTCTTCCGCTGCCTGCAATGCCGAAGACGGACCGTTAAAGGTTGCCATGCTGTCAATCCGCTGCTGAACCCGGCCACGTGTTCCCTGTAGCGTACGGCGCTGGCGGGTGACGGTTTCCAGCGACTGCTCAAGACTGCCGAGCAACGCGCTGCCGCTACCGGGTACGCGCACGAGCTGCTGCAACGTCTCCTCCAGTCCGTTTTCCGCCTGCGGCTTCAACGGGTAAAACTGCCCCTGCGGATAGCGTTCGCCGCTACCCTGCACGCTGAGATGCTGGCTGACCTCCGGCCAGCGCTGCTCACCCACTTCAAAATTGAGCTGGCCGCCGCTGAGCTGTCCATGTATACCCCACTTACCCAGCGCCTGATTCAGCCGCAGCAGATTTTGCTGCGGCGAGCTGCCGTCCAGTTCCGCAGCGCTGATCGCCCGCTGGCGGCCTGCGAGGGAAAAAGTCAGCACTTCCGGGCGCTCGTCGTGCAGCAGCGCAGCGCCGTCCTGCAGGTTGAAATTGACCTTTGGCTGGCTTTGCAGGCTCAGCTGAAGCTGGCGATCGACTGCGCCCCCAGAAAGCGATTCGCGCTTCGCCATCAGCTGTTGCAGTGTTTCCGCCTGCTTCACCACTTCCTCCGCCGGTACCCGGCGGGTAATCAGATGATTAAGCTGGAGCAGCTTTTTTTCCATCTCCAGCAGGAAACCGTCCGCCTGCTGCACGGCGGTAAGCTGCTGGTTAAGCTGCACGTTATAGCGCAGCGGCTCCGAGGAGATTAACGGCCGGTCGGGATACGCCAATGCCGCCGCTTTCTGCGCGGACTGACCAACCGGACTGACGGCCGCTGCCGCCGATGAACGGGTTGTAAGCTCGGCTTTCCCGGCGGTGGCGGCAGCGGTGCTGAGCGTTGTCGGGGCTGCGGCCCCGGAACGAGGATTTACCTGGATCATGTGGCTGTCTTAAATCAGTGAGAACAGCGAAAGCTGTTGGATTTTAGTGTAGCTTTTCTGCGCGCCGACCGTGGCGTTGTACAGGCTGCTCAGTTCAATGCTCGCCTCATACATATCCAGCTGCGTCAGGCTTCTCATCACCGTATCGGTGACCACGTTATTGTCGTCGTGGATATCCTTCAGCAGGCTCAGCCGGTTCTGCCGACCACCCAGCTCGGTATACAGCGCGCCGACGTTTCCGTGCGTCTTCTCAATGGCGTTAAATGCCGACTGCATGTCCCCGAAATAATCCGCGGGAGCCAACGTGCCGTCCTGCATTTTCGTCACAACGTCCTGCAGAGTGTTCAGCATGGCGAGATCGTCGCCGAAAGCGGCGGCCAGCGCTGTCGTCACCTGGATTTCCTGTCCGCTGGAAACCAGCGTGCTGGCGGTGTCATCGTTGCCCTGATAAGACCATGTTTTACTCTCTTCATTAAACACCACCGGTTGCTGGCCGGTTTTGGTGCCGGAATACAGGTAACGGCCATCCTCATCGCGGGTATTCACCAGGGTGATGGTGGCTTCCAGCATCGATTCCAGCTCTTTACCGTAGGCGCTGATTTCTTCCACCGACAGCGTACCGCCCATCGCTTCCTGGAGTTTATCTTTCATCGCCAGCAGCTGCTGCTCGCAGCCCTTAATGCTGCTCTCCTGGGTGGCCAGATTACCTGACAAACGCTGAATATTGGTCTGATACTGGCTAATTGCCGACTGCTCCCGCCGCAGCTGCGCCAGTTGAGAACTGGCGATCGGATCGTCGGACGGTTTCAGAATGCGCGTTTGTAAACTGATCTTGTTACGCACGTCAAACAACTTGCTGTTGTTGCGGCTAAGATTCAGTATGACGCTGTTAGAAAAACTCTGACTGCTGATACGCATAATCGCTCCCTCTGAATCAGAACAGTGCCAGCAGATCGCTGAAGATCCGATCGCCGGTTGAAATGACTTTCATGTTGGACTGATAGTTTTTGGTGTAGACGATCAGATTGATCGCTTCCTCGTCTTCCAGCACGCTGCTGTAGTTACTGCGGTCATTTTCCGTCTGGGTTAACAGTGAAGATGCGGCATCCAGCGCCGCCTGATTATCCCGGCTTTTTGTCGCGACAGTACCGACCAGTGTGGCGCTGGCGTTGGAGAGCGTCGTCTCGCCCATTCCCGGGATGTCCATCGCCATGTTGCCGATTTCAATCAGCTTCTTCAGGTTGTCGTTGTTACCATCAGCGTCCGGCAGGCTTGAGAACGCCAGCTCATCCCAGCTGATGTCGGTCAGCTGCAACATACCGTTCTGGTTAGCCGGATCGAAGCTGAAAAGCGGTTTGCCCGGATTGCCGTTGCGATCGAACCCTGCCGCAAGCTGGCTGTTAAACGCCTCGGCCAGCGACTGCGCCATGCCCTGCACTGAGTTTTCCATTCCGGCCAGCGTTTCAGTTTCATAGTGATGTAGACCGCCCAGCGCGCCGCCACAGTTCATATCGACCGGGAAAGTGGTATTGGAAAACGCCAGCGACAGGCTGTGACTGCCGTTGCTTTGTTTCATCTCCAGCTTACCCGCCGTGCTGCCGCTGACTAACGGCTGCCCGCTGTTCAGCGCGACGGTGTAGCTACCGTCGCTGGTTTCATTAACACGCACGTCAACGAAGCTGCTGAGCTGCTTAACCAGCTCATCGCGCTGGTCGCGCAAAATGCTGGTATCACCGCCCACCGCTTCGGATTCGGTGATTTTCTTGTTGTAGTCGGCAATATTACCGCTCAGCGTGTTGATGCTACCGATGCTGCTCTGCTGCTGGCTGCGGATATCGCTGTGCTGCTTGTTGATAAACTCCTGCAGCTTATTAAAACGGGTCGCCAGCAGCTGCGCATTGGACAATACATCCTGACGCATTGCCTGACTTTCCGGCCTTTCCGTTGCACCGCTTAAAGCACCGAACAAATTATCCAGTCCGTCGCCCAGTCCGGAGGTTTCCGAACCGATCATGGTTTCCAGCTGGCTGAGGTAATTCTGCGAGGTGGCATAAAAGTTGCCGCCGCTGGTCGCCCGCCACACCTGGCCGGTCAGAAACGGATCGGCCATGCGGCGGATGCTGGTCACCTCCACGCCGCTGCCGCTGTCAAAGCGCGACTGGCCCATTGGACCTATCGCCATCTGTTCAACACGCTGGCGGGTGTAGCCCGGCGTGGCGAGGTTGGCGGTGTTCAGCGCGGAGACGTTCAGCTGAGTTTGTGCGGCCCGCATCCCGCTGTAGCCAATATTGAATAGAGAGTTCATCGTTACCCCGTGGTGATGTTGTCTGAAAGCTGCTGAATTAACAGCCCGGCAATACCAGTTGTACGCTGGCTGGCCAGCTCCTGCGCCAGCGCATCGTCATAGAAATCACGCAGCGTGCGTGCTTCCCGACTGTTGAACAGGCCGTCTTCTCCGGCGAGCGCGTCCACGCTTTTACGCATCTCCTGCAGCATCTGGCGCAGAAACATCGCTTCAAATTCGCCTGCAGCCTCTTCCAGGTTTTTCGGTTTAACCCGTGCGGTAAAATCACCCGCGCCCCGCGGCAGCGGTGTGCTGATTGCATTCACCATCAGATCACCACCAGTTCGGCGTCCAGCGCCCCGGCTTCATGCAGCGCCTGCAAAATCGCGATGGTGTCATCCGGGGATGCGCCCAGGCTGTTAATGGTATTCACAATGCTGCGCAGGCTGGTGCCCGCCGGAACCATCACCATCTGTCCCTCGCCGCGACTGACGCCGATATCACTTTCCGGCGTGACTGCCGTTCTGCCGCCGCTGAGCGCACCGGGCTGGCTGACATTTTTTGACTCGCTGATGGTGACGGTCAGCGAACCGTGCGATACCGCCGCCGCACGTACCACGATGCCTTCGCCCATCACGACGGTGCCGGTACGGGCGTTGAATACCACGCGGGCAGGCTGTTTCCCGGCGTCGATCTGCACTTCCTCCAGCATCGACATAAAGGCGACGCGGGCGCTGGCCTCTTTCGGCGCGTTCACCGACACATTGGTGGCGCTTTTGGCCTGAGCGGTGCCGTTACCAAAGCGCTGGTTCAACGCAACGGCAATATTGTTGGCGGTCTTAAAGCTCGGGCGCTTGAGGTTAAGGTAAACCTCGTTGCTTTCAACGAAATCGCTGGGGATCTCGCGCTCCACCGTTGCGCCGTTGGGAACGGTGCCGACGGTCGGCGTATTAATGGTAATACTGGAACCGCTGTCGCCGCTGGCTTTAACGCCGCCAACCACCACGTTGCCCTGTGCCAGCGCATAGACTTCACCATCCGCACCGCGCAGCTGAGTCAGCAGCAGCGTGCCGCCGCGCAGGCTTTTGGCATCGCCCATTGATGAGACGGTGACGTTAATGGTCTGGCCGCGCGCGTACATCGGCGGCAGCGTAGCGCTCAGCGCCACGGCAGCCACGTTCTTCACCTTCGGATCAATTTTCGTCGGCATCTGCACGCCGAACTGGCGCAGCATATTGGTGACCGACTGGTTGGTGAACTTCACCTGGTTGCGATCGCCGGTGCCGTCCAGCCCGACCACCAGGCTGTAGCCCACCAGCTGGTTGCCACGAACGCCCTGCACATCGACCAGCTGGTTCAGCGGCTGCGCCAGAAGCGGTGCTGTTACGCCGAACAGGCCGGTCAGCAGCAGAGGTAATAAATAACGAAACATAATCAAAACCTTAAATCGGGAATAGCGGATGGTTGAAGAAGCGCGTCAGCCATCCGGCGGAGTTCGCGTCGCTCAGCGCGCCGCGACCGGCATAGGAGATACGCGCGTTGGCGATACGCTGTGAAGAAACGGTGTTATCACGGCTGATATCTTCGGAACGCACCAGGCCGGAGACGCGCATATATTCGTCCCCCTGGTTCAGCGTCAGCCATTTTTCACCGCGCACCACCAGTACGCCGTTGGGCAGCACCTGATGTACCGCCACGGTTATCGATCCGCGCAGCATGTTTTGCTGGGCAGAGGTGGCGTTGCCGTTGAAATTGCGATTGCCGGAGAGCGAACCGCTGAGCTTATCCAGCGTTTTACCGGCCACGGAGGGCGCGCCCAGCTCCACATCGTTCTTTTTGCCGAAGTTGGTTTTCGCCTGTTTGCTCGACTGGGTGGACTCGTCCAGCAGCAGGGTCAGAATGTCGCCCACGCGGTAGGCCCGGCGATCCTGAGTCAGCGACCAGTTGTAGCTACTTTGATAAAGTCCACCGCCGCGCACGGTGGCGGCTGGCTGGCTGAAATCTGACGGCGGCGCAAACTCGGCGTCATCTTTCTGCACCAGATACGGCGAACTTTCACAGCCGCTCAGCAGCAGTAACGCCGCCAGCAGCAGAAGATTCTTGTTCATTTTTTTTCCTGTCAACGCAGATATTTTTCTTTTAATTGCGGGCGGAAAGCGCCTTTCCGCACCGTGTGATTACGGGTTACACCTGCTGGTTAAGGAACTTCAGCATGTCGTCAGCGGCCGAGATCATTTTTGCGTTCATCTCATAGGCACGCTGTACGGTGATCATATCGACCATCTCTTCCACCACCTGCACGTTGGAGCCTTCCAGCGCCCCCTGCTCCAGTTCGCCAAACGCCTCTTCACCCGGCACGCCTTCAAAGGCTTCGCCGCTGGCGGTGGTTTCGCGGTAGAGGTTACCGCCCGTCGCTTCCAGCCCGGCCGGATTGATGAAGTTCACCAGCGTGATCTGCCCCAGCTCGGCGGGTTCGCTTTCACCGCCGACCTGCGCGGTCACCGTGCCGTCTTTAGCAATACCGATGCTCTTGGTGCCCTGCGGCAGCTCGATGCCCGGTATCAGCGGCAGCCCCTGAGCGTTGGTCAGCACGCCGTCGGCATTGATGCGCAGGTTTCCGGCGCGGGTGTAGGCAATATCACCGTCCGCCGTTTCCACCTGGAAAAAGCCCTGACCGGTAATCGCCACGTCCAGCTCTTTCGAGGTCACCTGGATGGAGCCGGTGGTAAAGGATTTCTCGGTGCCGAGGATCTTCACCCCGCTGCCGAACTGGATACCGCCGGGAGTGTTGTTGTTCTGATCCAGCGCCACGCCCGGCGCACGCTGGGTCTGATAGAACAGATCTTCAAAGACCACGCGATCGCGCTTAAAGCCGGTGGTATTGACGTTCGCCAGGTTGTTGGAGATGGCGCCCATCTTGGCGTCCTGCGCCGCCAGCCCGGTTTTACTGACCCATAATGCGGGATTCATAATTGTCGTTCCTTCTTCTGATTAGCTGCCGCGGATCAGTCGGTTGCCCGCCTGTGCCAGGGTTTCAGCCGCTTTCATCATTTTGATTTGTGCTTCAAACTGGCGGCTGAGCGATACCGTGGCCACCATTTCGTTGATCGCCGAGACGTTGCTGGTTTCCAGATGTTCACTGGCGACCTGCACACTCTCACTGCGCGGTTCCGTACGACGGGTGCTGACCAGCAGACCGTCATCGTTTTTACGCAGGCGGTTGGCGGGAACATCCACCAGCTTGATGCGATCCACATCCATCGCCGCATCCAGATCGCCGCTTTCGGGGATCACCGAGATCGTGCCGTCATCGCCAATTGCCACTTCGGAAAATGGCGGCAGCTGGATCGGACCGGCTTCGCCCAGCAGGGGTTTACCGTTGACCGACAGGTTGCCCATCTCATCAATATCGATATGGCCGTTGCGGGTATACACCTCACGACGCCCTTCGCGCAGGGCGATAAGTCCATCACCGCGAATACCGATATCCAGCTCGCGCCCGGTTTCTTTCAGTGCACCGTTGGCCATATTGATGCCGCCGTTGGCGCTGTTGACCTGGTAGCGGCTGTTGTAGCCGTAGCCCGCAACCTGCTGGCTGTTGGCCCGTTCCAGATCGGCGCGGAAGCCTTCGGTATTGGCGTTAGCCAGGTTGTTGGCGTGGATCATCTGCTGGTTCAAGCTGCGATTGGCACCGCTGACCGCGGTATAAATAAGACGATCCATAATTACAGCGCCTGGAACAGGGCGTTCATCATCTGATCGTTGGTCGAGATGACTTTGGTGTTCGCCTGATAGTTACGCTGTGCGGACATCAGCCCCACCAGCTCGGCGGTCAGATCGACGTTGGATGACTCCAGCGCGGCGGATTTAATGGTGCCGTACATGCCTGACTTTGGCGTCCCCAGCAGCGGTGCACCGGATGCGTTGGTCTGCTGCCAGGTGGTGCCGTCGGTGGCCTGCAGGCCGTCCGGGTTGGTGAAGTTCGCCAGTACCATCTGCCCCTGCAGTAAACGCTGACCGTTGCTGAAGGTGGCATACACCATGCCGTCTTCATCGATCTGCTGGCCGGTCTTCTCACCCGATTTATAGCCGTCGGCTTTGTTTTTACTCACCGAGAAGTCTGAGCCGTACTGGCTGCTGCCGCCGTAGTTGATGTTGATATTGAGATCGTCAGCGCCGGTGGTCGGTGCGGTAACATTGACCGGGCCACTCGGGCTGGTCAGTAAACCGTTGGTATCGAACTCCAGCGGGGAAGAGGTCGCGTTGGCCTTATCGCCGTCAACCACGTAGTAAGCCGTCCACGTGTTTTCGTCATTTTTCACGAAGTACTGCGTCAGGGTGTGCTCGCGGCCCAGCGAGTCGTACACCTGAGAGGTGTAGCTGTTGTTAAAGGTGTCGTTATTGTCCGGATCGAAGGCCGGATCGGCCGGTTTCACCTCAGCACGGGCATCCAGATTGGCGACAAAATCCAGCGTCGACGAACTTTTAGCCGGCAGACCGCTGGCGTTGATTTGCAGATCGCCAATCGTACCGCTCTGCAGTTTGCCTTCACCGTTCACAGGATAGCCCTGCAGCTTGCTGCCCATATTGTTGACCAGATAGCCGTCGTTATCGGTACCAAAATAGCCGGCTCGCGTGTAGTTGGTGCTGCCGTTGGTATCGCGGACCACAAAGAAACCGTTGCCGTTGATCGCCAGGTCAAGGTTACGGCCGGTACCCGAGATACCGCCGCCGGTGGAGATGCTCTGTGACAGGCTACTGACGCCTACGCCCAGCGGGGCACTGCCGGCGTAAAGCGCGGAGAACTCGGCACGCATCGACTTATAGCCGGTAGTACCGCTGTTGGCGATATTATTGCTGATGGCGTTCATCTGCTGGGTAATGGCGTTCAGGCCGGAAGTGGCAATGTTAAAACTCATAACTAGAATCCTTACGCTTTGGCAGTCGCGGACTGGCCGCCAAACTGACTGATATTGAAGAAAGGTATTTCACCCAAACCTGGAATATTGAGCAGCGCCGAGCCGTCCGGCCCGATGCGCACGCTGTTAACGGTACCGGCAATCTCGATCGGCACTTTTACGCCGCCCTCATCCGTCACCACCGACAGGGTGTATTCACCTTGTTCCAGTCCCAGGGCTTCCGGATCGATGGTGAAGTCCACCAGGCCTTTTTCCTGTTTGCCCAGTTCCAGCGTGGTTTCATTTCCGGCGGCGTCTTTGATATGCACGGTCACATTGCTCGACGGGTGATCCAACGTCAGGCGGCCATCAACAGGCTGCCCGTCCAGACTGATTTTGTCGGAACGCACCATCACCGTCTGACCGGCCAGATTACCGATCGCCAGCACCTGCAGGTTGTCCACCAGCGTGGCGGCGGTTTGCATCATGCCGGTCATGTTTTGCATCGACTGGACCTGGGTCATCTGCGCCAGCTGGCCGACATACTCCGTACCGTCGGTGGGATTAAGCGGGTCCTGATTCTGGATCTGCGCCACCAACAGCTTCATAAACATATCGTTGAGATCGTTACCGCCATTGCCCGCTGGCGCGCGTGACGCATTGATGTCGTCGCTGTGATAGCCACTCTCTACATTGCGCACGCTCATCAGGCTTCTCCCAGTCTCAGCAGGCTCTGCTGCATACTTTTCACGCTGTTCAATACCTCAACGTTGGTTTCAAAATTGCGCGACGCCGACATCATGTCGGCCATCTCCTCGACGGTGTTGATATCCGGGTAGAACACCTGGCCGTCGGCGTTTGCCAGCGGGTTGCCCGGCTCATAGCGGCGGATCGCCGAACCGGTTTCCACCACGTCCAGCACCTGTACACGGGCTCCCGGCATAGCTGAGGAGTCCATCAGCTGACTGCGCTGATAAACCGCCGCAAAAACCGGGCGGCGCGCTTTATACGTCGCTTCTTCGCTGGCCGCCGGGGATTCCGCATTCGCCAGGTTGCTGGCGATGGTATTCAGGCGCACCGTCTGCGCCGTCATCGCTGAACCTGACACGCGATAAATGTCGTTAAATGACATGGTTATTTCCCTTCAATGGCCTGCTTGAGGCCAATTAGTTTCGAATTCAAAAATTGCAGGCTGGTCTGATAATCCAGCTGGTTCTTCGCGAATTCGGCCTGCTCCACTTCAAGGGCAACGGTGTTGCCATCCGTAGAAGGTTGATAAGGCACGCGATATTTCACCGAAGGAGAGGAACTTAACGAACTTTTGTTCTGATAACGTTGCATCTCAGCGGCAAAATCAATATCTTTAGCCTGAAAGTTTGGGGTGTCGACATTAGCCAGGTTGGCCGACAACAGCTCTGCTCGGGAAAGTCGAAGCTGTAGTGCGGCTGGATGAATGCTCAATGCCTTGTCAAAACTTATTCCCACGTTAAAACCTCAGTTAAACAATGATTCACACGCTTATAGCAACAAGCGTGCCAACTTTTTAATTGATTGATTTTTCGAGGTTTATATGAATAATCCGATGACAAAGGGGAAGGCCTCTTTCCTCTGCCTGGCACTGTGGGGAGTAACCTTCTTTTCCGCTGCCGCCCCCGAACCGCAAACCGCCCGCAAGCAGATCTACAACCAGGCCGTGGCCAGCGCCGACGCGGATATCAAACGCGTGGCCGCACTGAAAAAATGGCAGGGCTATCAAACCAAAATCAACGTCTTTATCCCTGGGGAAGCCAGCCGCTTTGCGCGCTGTTCCCGCCCGCTAAGCGTGGCCATGCCGGTCAGCGATCGTCCTGATTTGTCGCGAATGCGCTACGATATTCGCTGTGAGGGAGCGAACGGCTGGGAAATTAACGTTACGGTCAAACCCGACATCTACCTGCCGATTCTGGTCGCAAAAAGCACGCTGGAGCGCGGTAAACTGCTGGCGGCCAGCGACGTAGAGATAAAAAAGAAGAACATTACCGGGCTACGCGACGGCATTATCGTTAACCCTGACGACGCCATCGGTCTGACGGTGAAGAAGCGCATTCGTGATATGCAGCCGATTTCCCCTTCGCTGCTGGATCAGCCGGTGATGGTGGAACGCGGCCAGCGCGTGGTAATGCTGGCCGAGCAGGACGGCGTGCAGGCGAAGATGATTGGCGAAGCCATGAAGAAAGGTCGTAAGGGCGACGTGATCAAGGTGAAAAACCTGACCAGCCAGCGCACCGTCAGCGCCGTGGTGGAAGGGCCTGGGGTGGTGCATATGCTGCTGGCCCCTTCTCAGTAATGGCCTGAGCGGAAGGAAAACTTCCGCTTTGGCACTGCCCGGCGGATATCAGGCGGAAATTATTTCATCACTGATTTAAGTTCGTTTTCTGCGGGTCGCTATTTGAAGTCAGACGATATTTAAACGAATTTGGGTTATAACCAGCGATGAAAATTACTTCTAATCTCTTAGTCCCAGGCAGCGCCATGCAAAATACGATAAAAAGCCCGGCAGCAGAGAATGTGAAAACCTCTGTTGCGGCCCCCTCCGTTTCAGCTGCGCCGATCAGTCAGGCCCAGCAGGCGCTGCGCGGTATGCCTGAAGTGGATAGCCAGCGCGTGGCGGAACTGAAGGCGGCCATCAGCAAGGGTGTGCTGGATACCGACCCGGCATCACTTGCACAAACCATGATGGATTATTACCGCCGATGAGTAACCCGACCGAACGCGTTAAGACGCTGCTGCACGATCTGCAGCAGGATACCGATCGCTATCAGCGGCTGCTGGCTTTACTGGAGCAGCAGCGCAAGGCGATGCTGGCCTGTCATGCCGCTCGCAGCGAGGAGATTGGCGGTGAGCTAATGACGGTTTATCCGCTGCTACAGGCCAGCGCGCGCCGCCGGGCTGAGACGCTGGTCGGTTTCTCGCTGTCGCCGGACGGCCGCGGGCTGCTGGCACTGTTTTCCCGCCTGCCCACCGCGCTGCGTGAGCGGGCCACCGGGTGGTGGGCTCAGCTTGAGCAGCAGGCACAGCGCTGCCAGCAGTTGAATCAGCACAACGGTTTGTTGTTGAGCAGCCAGCAGGAGATGCTGGGTTCACTGTTGCATAACGATCCGCAGGATTTCCTTTATTCCCGGTAAATTCGGGGAGCGCTGGTTGCTGGCATCATGGTGCACCGGGGTTCGGCGTGGGGGGCTACCCGGCGGTCCTCGCGTCGCTACGCGATGCCTTCGTTTCCGGCATCGGGCCGACGGATCGGCCAGGAGTGGGCTTCCTGCCCACGCCTGGCCTGATGTCAGCGTCCATGCTGCCATCTCCTGGCCCGCTGCCTCCACCTCAGCGCTGCGGATTGCCGGGTAGCCCCCCACGCCGATCCCCTCGATACATTGTGCTTGCTGTTTTTCCTGTCCCCATTTCGCTTACAACGCCGAACTCACACAACCGGTCGACAAGTAACACTTCCGTTGTAAAAACCGCCAAACTAAAAAGTCCAAAACACCTTCCCCATCGTCATTGCACGCTCTTTTAACCCGCAGGTGACGCATTATTAATCTCAGGCAACACGAATATCAGAAAGCAGGCTGGCTGTGCCCCCGAGCGGGCAATCCACAGCGCTGACGGAAAGTGAAAACAGATTCACCATCAGGGACACTCTTTTAATTTCAGGCAACACGAAAGTCAGAAAGCAGGCTGGCTGTGCCCCCGGGCGGGCAATCCACAGCGCTGAACGGAGAAAGGAAGCCAGGATTCGGCCGCATGGACGCGGCCGAAAGTCACAGCCGCGCAGGACGCGCGTCTGTGGCGGTCCGTCAGGCTGACGAACGCAGTGAAGGCACTGCGAAGCGGCGCGAGGACCGCCCGAACGGGGGCACAGCCAGCCTGCGCCAGCCACCGATTCCGCAATAAACACGACACAGTTACTCGCCTGTGACAGTCCGTCAGGCTGACGAACGTAGTGAAGGCACCGCGAAGCGGCGCGAGGACCGCCCGAACGGGGGCACAACCAGCCAGCGTAACGCCCCGAAATTGCAGGCTAAACCTATCTCAATAACGAAATCCCCGCCAACAGCGGATTGTCACCGCCCCTGACATCCTCCGAACGATGCCAGGCAGCAAACAGCGCAGCGATCGTCTCATCATCCAGCACCAGATAACCTTGAATAAACAACCCACAAAGCATTTTCAAACTAAAGAAATGCTGACACAAACGGTTGAACTCCTGCTCCCATGCCCGCTCGTCCGCACCGGGAAAAACATGGTGATAAAACGCATACAGCAAAACATTAATAAACACACTGCGCCGCGACTGCATAAACGCCGCCAGCTCACTATCGCTCTCCAGATCGCTCAGCATCTCCTGCAAATAGCGCGGAGTCATCACGTTAATTTCATTCAGCTTCAGCACCAGCGTCATCCCGGTAAGCGGATCGAGGCTGGCATCCAGATCCCTGCGGCTTAATGCCTGAAGCTCGGCAAGCTTGTAGGTATCCACCGGCGGCAGCTGGGCAAACGCCTCTGCCATCGCGCCCTGCTGCATCATCATCACCAGCTCGTCACCAAACGCCGAAATCTGCTGTGGCTCAGCAAGCTGAGGACTTTTCCCAATCAGCACACCCAGCGCGTAGAGGATCAGTTCCGGCGGAGCATCGCTGGCAATCGCCAGATTGATCGCCGCCTGATTCATCGCCTGCTGGCGTGGATCGAGCGCTGCGGCTTCCGGCTGCACCGACATCTCACTGTGCAACACAAAAGCATCTTCCCGGCACAAAATCTCCTCCGCTGCGCGATCGCAGCCGGGCCGTGCGCTGTGGCGGATCTCATCCTGCCAGCGCCGGGTAACCTGCCACGGCTGCTGCTGGCAGCCGGGACAATCACAGGCCACGGCAAAATGCCGCAGGCGTAAAACATATTCAGGGGTATAACTTTCTGTCGAATTCACGTTGGCTCCCCGGCGCTGTCCGCACCGCGTAAGGCATTCAGTTTATTGAAAAAATGATGGGCCAGCGGCCGACCGGATTCGTCGCTATCCTGATAGATGTAGCTGGGATAGAGCGCAAACCAGCGCCCGCTCTCACACAGCCGCTGCCACTGCAGGTTCTGCTGAAGGCTCAGATCCTCCGGCGCTGCCAGCTGCCGTTCGAGGCTGGCTTCCAGCATGGCGATAAAATCGTTATATCGCGGCTGGTTAACCGCGTAGGCCACCGGGCGGGAAGCGTTGATCGCGCGAATCGCCGCCGGTAGCGCCTTCAGCGGCTGGCCTCTTTCCAGTTCGCAGCCCAGCAGCAGTACGTCCCAGTGCAGCGCGCGGCAGGCGGCAAGCAGTTGGTTAAGGTTGTTAACGGTTTTTTCCTGGCGGACAAAACGGGTACGGTCGTCCAGCAGCAGATAGTTACGCCAGCCCACTCGACGGGCCAGCTCGGCTGCCCGCAAATGGCCCGCCGCCAGCGGCTCATCTGGAACGGAGTAGAGCACCTCGATCTGCTGCGGCTGCACGCCCTGCGCCACCAGCTCGCTGATGTAGCCCGTCAGCCGCTCTGGCTGCGCCGGGCAGGCGCTGACCACCACTCGGTCGAAAAAGGACCAGTCGATCTGCGTACGTACTGGTGCATGCCGCAGCCGTTGATAAAAGCGTTTCAGGTGCGGATCGGTGACGTAATCCACCAGTTGTCGGTCGTCGCGCTCACCGCTGCCCATCACAAAATCTTTATCAAAAGTGTTGGCATTATGAGAGATGCACAGGATGCTGCGCTCCGGGGCCAGCTGCAGCACCGGCGTGCTGAAGTCGTTGAGGAAACTGCCCTCTTCCGCCAGCCGAGCGTCGTCATCATAGCGGTGCCGTTTAAGATGCGATCGATGATAGGCAAAGGTGCCGTTCAGCGCGTGCTTCGCCCCGAAGGTGTGGCTGTGATAGATGCGGTCGATATGGCTGTACCAGATTGGAATACTGTCGCAGCCGGCGAATGTTGCCCGGTGGCGCTGCATCTCGCTAATGGTGTAGCTGAGTTTATCAGGGGGATAGAAGTCGTCGTCATCCATGCAGATGATGTACTCCCCCTTCGCCAGCGCGTTCAGCCGGTTGCGTTTTTCGCCGATGGTTAGCCGCTGTGGTAAATGGTAGTAGCGGATCTGCTGCGGCGAGGCGGCGTACTTTTTCATCCCTTCAATCAGGTCGGCACTGCTGGTTGTGGAGTCGTCAAGAATCACCAGTTCCCGCCGTTCAGCGGGATAGTCCTGATACTGAAACATATACAGCAGATAGGGCAAAAACGAGCGGCGGTTCCACGTGGGGGTCACAACGCTGACAAACGGCAGCGACTCTGCCTGCCCGGCTGACCGGGAATGGAGGTTTATTTGAGCATGTTTCATTGCGGTTTCACTGCGTTTACTTTTTTCCGGACCGGTGCCTGCGCATCCAGCTCTGCATCGCCTGAGCATCGGTGAGTTTTTGCCTGTCGCGATCCAGCGCCTGTCTGATGGCGACTTTTTGCTGCTCCATCACCACATTGAGGGTCATCTCGCGACTGGCGTGTTCCAGCAGCTCGCGCTGAGTGGCTTCCTGTTCAATGGCCGCCAGCGCCTTCTCCTGCTGCTGCCAGTCAATCACCCGCTGAATCGTGGCCTTGAAGCGGGCCTGGTTATGCAGCTGCGCAGCGTCGGAGGCAATGCCGCTGCTGCTGTCGCTTAGCGTTCGCAGCGCCTCGATATTATTGCTGTAGCGCTGCTGTAGCTGTTTCTGCTGCGAGAGTTTGCTGCTGCTGTCTTCCACCGCGCGCTGACGGATCTGATGCAGTTTTTCCAGTACCTGGAGGCTGGCAGGTTTCTTACTCATGTCGCGATATCCTTGCGCTTAATTGTTTTCGTTTATTGTTTTCTTTGAGCGCCCGGAGCACCCACTCAGGCTTTCGCCAGGTTTTCCAGTCCGCTTATGCAGCTCTCCAGCGTGCTGCATTCGTCTACCTGCTGGCGTAAAAAGTTTTCCACCGCCGGGAACAGGCGCACCGCGCGATCCGCCGCCGCGTCTACCCCGGCGACATAGCCACCGAGCGGCAGCAGCGGTTTGATTGCCATATAATCGGCGTACATCTGCTTCAGGTCGCGCGCCGCCTGCTGATGGGGTTTCGCGGTGACCAGGCTCATGCAGCGGCTGATGCTCTGGCCGATGTCGATTGCCGGATAGTGGCCGGTTTCCGCCAGCTGGCGCGACAGCACGATGTGGCCGTCAAGTACCGCTCTGGCGCAGTCAACGATCGGGTCCTGCTGATCGTCGCCTTCGGCCAGCACGGTATAGATCGCGGTCATCGTGCCCTGGCCCTCTGCGTTGCCCGCGGTTTCCACCAGCTTCGGGATAATGCCGAACGCCGAGGGCGGATAGCCCTTGGTTGCCGGGGGTTCACCCAGCGACAGGGCGATTTCACGCTGTGCCATGGCGTAGCGGGTCAGCGAGTCCACCAGCAGCAGCACGTCTTTGCCGCGATCGCGATAGTGGCTGGCGATCGCGTGGCACAGTTCGGTGGCTTTGATGCGCATCAGCGGTGATTCATCCGCCGGGGCCGCCACCACCACCGATTTCGCCATCCCGGCGGCCTGCAACGCGTGTTCGATAAACTCTTTCACTTCACGGCCGCGTTCACCGATCAGCCCAACCACCACCACTTCGGCGCTGGTGCAGCGGGTGATCATTCCCAGCAGCACGCTTTTACCGACGCCGGAGCCGGCCATCAGTCCGACGCGCTGGCCTTTACCAATGGTCAACAGCCCGTTGATCGCCTTCACCCCCACATCGAGCGGGCTGTCCACCGCCTTACGGGTCAACGGATGGATCTGCGGGATCTGCTGTTGCAGTACCGTGTCTCCTTCCAGCCTGCCGCGTCCGTCGATCGGCTCCCCCACGCCGTTAATGACCCGCCCCAGCCAGCCGTCACCAATCAGCAGCTCGCTGTTTTTTTCCGCCGGGAACACCCGTGCGCCGGCTCTCAGCCCCTGCGGCTGTTTGAACGGCATCAGGTAGGTGACATCGCGGTCAAATCCCACCGCCTGGGCATCTATCAGCTCGCCGCTGCTGCTTTCAATCTGGCAGCGCTGCCCCACCGCCAGCTGGCAGCCGAGCGACTCCAGCAGCAGGCCGTTAGCGCGGACCAGCCTGCCCGCCACGCGTACCAGGTTAATGTTTTCTATCGATTTAAGCGCCTTATCCAGGGCCAACTGAGTAATCATGATGCGTCAGGCTCATCCTGCGGCTGCGCCAGGTTCTGCGACAGCACGTCCATACACTGCTCCAGACGATGGGCGCAACCGACATCCATCTCCGCCGCTTCGGTAACAATCCGGCATTCGCCTTCGGCAATGGTCGGATCGCTGGTCAGGCCCCACTCGCTGACTTTCTCCGCTTCGCTCTCGCTGATGCGGGCAAACTCCAGCGGATTCAGCAAGACCCGCAGACGCTTCGGCGCTTCCGGCAGAACGCTAAGCGCCTCTTCGACCAGCGCCAGCAGCTGGGTGGGCTGCAGTGCCAGCTCGCAGCGGATCACCTGGCGGGTGACTTTCTCCACCAGCTGTAACAGCTCGCTGCGGCGTCGCTGTTCGTATTCATCCAGTTGCGTCTGCATCTGCGAAATCAGATCGTCCAGCGGACGTGCGGCGAGCATAAATTTGGTATGGGCAATGCGCCTGCCGTCCTCGCGCCCCTGCTGCATCCCCTCTTCGCGGCCCTGATTCAGCCCGTCCTGATAGCCCTGCTCTTTACCTTGTTCCATCCCCTGGCCGAAGCCATCGCTGATCCCCTGCTGGAATCCGGCCATCAGCTGCTGCTGATATTCCGCCGCGTTCAGCGACTGGCCGTCGCCCTGCGGCCATGACTTGCGCAGCGGCGGGAACTGATGGAGGCGCGGCCGTGGATGGCTTACCTGTTGGTTCTTTTTACTCATTGGCCTACTCCATGGTCTGTTCGCTGAACAGCTGAACCTGGATCTCGCCCTCTTCCGCCAGCTCGCGCACGCGGGTCATAATATCTTTACGTACCTGCTCCACGCGGCTTACCGGTAGCGATCCCAGCCGCGAGGTGGTGCTTTGCAGCAGCTGCACCTGGCGTTTCGGCATTGCGGAATAGATCGCCTGGCTGAGTACCGCTTCGGTGCCCTTGAGCGCGATAGCCCACTGTTCCATCGGGATCTCTTCCAGCAGACGTTGTAGGGTGGCCTCGTTCTGGCGGCTGAGAATGTAGAATTCGTACATTTCGGTTTTCAGTTCATCCACCACGTTGGCATCCCGCGCGTTTAACTGCTCCAGCAGCGTCTGCTGGCTGCCAGGAATGCGGTTGACGATATTCGCCGCCTGCTTGATACCCTGCACTTTCGACCCATGTTCGGAGAGAACCGCCACGCCGCGTTCGATCAGACGATCCAGTTCGTCCACCACGTCGCGGTTCACGTCGTCCAGCCGGGCAATGCGATAGAGGATTTCATCCTGCCGCGTGGCGTCCAGATGGGTCAGCACCGTGGCGGCCACGTCCGGCGGCAGGAAGGCAAGGAACACCGCCTGTAGCTGTAAATGCTCCTGGTCGATCAGCGCCGCCAGCTGCGGGGTATCCACCCACTGCAGGCGCGCCATGCGATAACGTATCTCGTCGCCGTAGATGCCGTTAATCACGCTGCGGGCGATTTCCCCGCCCAGTGCGCGCTCCAGAATATTGCGCAGATAGCTGCGCGACGCGCCGTTGATGCCGCTCAGTTCGCGGTAGTCCTGGAAGAAGTTATTCATCGCCTGCCGCGCCTGCGACACCTTAATACCGTGCAGCCGTGCCATGGTTTCGCTCAGGCGCAGCACTTCCTCACGGGAGAATTTGCTCATCACCGTCGCGGCGGCATCTTCGCCAATGCTGAGTAACACAATGGCGGCCTGTTCCAGTCGCGGGCGCTGCCCGGCAGCGCTGCTGCTTTTGCTGCTGCTTTTATTTTCTACTGCTGCTTCGCTCATTGCTGCTTATCCACTGTTTAATCACTTCAGCCACGCGATCGGTTTCGCTCTGGGCCAGGGTTTGTAGGTAGGCGATTTTCGTTTCAAGACCTGAGCTCTGCGGCGGCAGGTTTTCATCGCCCTGGAAGGAACTGGCGGGCAGGACACGAACCTGGCCGTCGCCGTCATCATCCTCATCTTGTGTGTTCAGATTTGGCTCTCTGACGACAGCAGCGGCGGCGGCTTCTTCCCTGCGCTGACCAATACGGCGCATCATCGGCAGCAGACCGAACAGGGTGATCACCCCGACCAGCAGTGCGATACCGCCGCGTTTACTCCAGTCGATCACGCTCTGGTTTTCCCACCACGGCGTTTCCGGCTCCACGTAAGGTTCGGCTTCGGTGAAGCTGAGCAGGCTCAGGGTCAGCGCATCGCCACGCGCGGTATCAATACCTGCGGCCTGGCTGAGCATTTTTTCCACCTGCTGCTGATTTTCTTCCGTCCACGCTTTTACCGCAGCGGCGTTCTGGTTCAGCACCACCGATACCGACAGTTTTTCCAGCTGGAAGCCGGGATGGCGAATATGACGGACGTCGCGGTCGTAGTTAAACTGGCGCTGTGCCTGATTGCGTGTTGCCAGCTGCGGCTGGGCACCCGCCCCCGGCGCAGCCGCAGGTTGGTTAGCCGGGCGATTGCTGAGCGATCCCGGTATCCCTACCGCCAGCTGCTCGGTGGTGTTTTCCTGCATCAGACTTTCGCTGGCCGGGCGCGGTTCGCCGTTAAAGCGTTCCTGAGTCTCTTCCACCTGGCTAAAGTTAATGCGCGGCACCACGCTGATGCGGAAGTTGTCCTGGCCGATCACCGGCATCAGCACGTTAGCCAGGTTGCGTTCGGTTTCCTGCCGCAGTCGCTGAATCGCCTCGCTGCCCGATTTTCCACCCTGACGCCCGTTCAGCTCATCCAGCCCGGCGGAGAGCAGCGCGCCATGCTGATCGACGACCCGCACCTGCTGCGGCTTCATACCCGGAACGCTGCCGGCCACCAGATTCACAATCGCCGCCACCTGATCGTCCGCCAGCGTTTTACCGTAGCGTAGCCGCAGGATGACCGAGGCACTGCTGTCCGGTTTGTTGCTAAGCACGAAGGAGCTGGTTTCGCTAATGCCCAGATGGACACGGGCAAATTCAACGGTATCCAGCGCCATGATGCTCTGCACCAGTTCGCCTTCCAGGCTGCGCTTAAAACGAACGTTCTGGATAAACTGGCTGCTGCCCAGCATCTCTTCTTTATCCATCAGTTCGTAACCGGCAGGCGTCCGGGCACTGATGCCTTTCGCCGCCAGCGCCATGCGCGCCTTCGGCAGATCGCCTTCCCGCACCAGCAGGTTGCCGCTCTGCGGCTCCACGCGATAGGGGATCTGTTCACCGCTCAGCACTTCCACCACCTGCGGTACCGGGATGTTCTGCTGGGAGCCGAACAGCATGGTGTAGTGGTTATTGTTCTGCCACAGCAGGGCAACAATAATCGCCGTAGCGGCCAGCGCGCCTGCGGCGGGCAGCCACCATTTTTTCAGTTGTGCTACCGGCAAGCCTGCCAGCAGCGATTTCATTTTATCGCCCACGATGCACCTTAAATTGAGATATTCATGACTTCATCAAAGGCGGTGTTCAGCTTGTTACGCACCTGCATCATGGCGGAAAACGCCACGCTGGCCTTTTGACTCTCCAGCATCGCGCCCGTCAGATCGTCGCTGGTCCCCATATCAACCGCCTGCTGTTTTTCAGCGGCCGAATGCTGGAGGTTATCGACGTGCCTGATAGCCTGATCCATCACGGAGCCAAAAGAAGGCGTGGAGAGCGAAGCCGTTTGCGGCATAGCGCTGGCCGGGTCGATACTGCTGCCGGTTGCCTGGGCACGCATCTTCGCCATATCGGCAATCATCTGTGCCTGTCCGGCTGATGCGCCGTTGGCGGTTATTTTGTCGATCATAAAAATGTTCCTGGTAAATGGATTACGAGGTCAGGCTGGAATCAGTCCCTGCTGGCGCATCGAAGCCAGCCGGTAGCGCAGTGCGCGCGGCGTGATGCCGAGAGATTCAGCGGTTTTGGATTTATTGCCCTGATGGCAGCGCAGCAGGTCAACGATGTACTGATACTCGGCCTGCCGTCCGTGGTGTTTGATCGGACGATCGCCGTTTAATTCTGGCTCAGCAGCGTCATCGTCAAGCGCGACAGCAAAGGCTACAGGCCTGGCAGCGATGCCAAAACAGCCGGCATCAAGTACACCATCGGTAGACATGATCAGCCCACGCTGCACCACGTTTTCCAACTCGCGGACGTTACCCGGCCACGGATAGTGCTGCAGCGAGCTGCGGGCCTCGGCGGTTAATGCAGGACGCGAAGCAGAGAACTGCTGATATTTCCGCATAAAGAGTTCGACTAACGGAATAATATCCTGCGGACGATCGCGCAGTGGAGAAATATGCATCGGCACTACCGACAAACGGTAATAAAGGTCCTCACGGAAACGCCCTGCGGCAATTTCTTCCTCCAGGTTTTTATTGGTAGAAGCAATCAGTCGAATATCCAGATTTATACGCTGATGGCTGCCCAGCCTTTCGACTTCCTGCTCCTGTAACACGCGCAGTAACTTCGCCTGAAGCGCCAGCGGCATATCACCAATTTCATCTAACAATAAGGTTCCACCGTTAGCCTGTTCAAATTTACCCGGCTGACTACTTACTGCCCCGGTGAATGCACCTTTCTCATAACCAAAAAGAATCGCTTCCAGCATACTTTCCGGAATCGCCGCACAGTTAACCCCCACGTAAGGGGCATTATTGTCAAAGGCATGGTAGTGAATGTATTTTGCCACGCACTCTTTACCCGTACCGGTTTCCCCGGTAATTAAAACGGGCACATTATGCTTTGCCACTCGGCGGGCAAGAGCCAGAAGTTTTACGCTTGAATCCGCATGGGCAATAAACCCTGAACCGTCCTTTTCTGAATGCTTATCTGCTACTCTCACAACAGGTTCCTCTCTTATTCACCCGTATAGAAACCTTCGGGATAAGTAAGTTGTTATTCATCAGAATAAAAAAGTGGCGGAGGATTTAAACACCTCAACACATGAGGCAGTGATAAATGGGGATCAGCAGGCCCTCACCACAACTAAATTTTGCAGCGAGTATACTTAGGTTATTAAAACAGGTCACATTAATTGAGATTAAAAAAATATTATCAATAAAAATCAACAATTTAATATGATATTATTAATCAAATAAGATCTATCAATAATTTCACTAAGAATTTTAAAAAATTAATAATCACATTTAAATTGCCATCACCACAGGTTGTTGTTCTAATCCACACACGCCAGCGAGCCACACTATTTTAACGGCGACCTGATAAATAGCGAAAGCGACAGCAATTCATAAAACTTAAATATTTTTTCACTGACAGATAAACGTTCCCTTTGCTACTGATATTACTCAGACACAGGAAGTACGAATCTAACGGAATCAAATCATGCGACAGATCTGTAGCCATGTAAAAATTTATCATACTGGTCATCACCCGGATATGATGAAGTTAGAAGTCAATAAATTGGGTCGTCCATATCACAAAATCCCGAAAATATTTAACGATATGCACGACAGTTTAGATGGCAAACTGAATACCTACTTTTTAAAGAAGTATCGCGTTAACGTTACGCTCAGGACGATGCGTTTTGAGATGGACGTCTGGCAAAAGCATACACAGATTTTATCCAGCGATATTGGCAGCCTGGCCTTTGATATTGACCGCAGCCTGTTATTAAGCGTACTGCACGATTATTACGGTCTGAACAAAGAAAGACAGGAAGGTTTTACCGCAGAGGAAACGCCGGTAACAAAAACGGAAGAGCGCCTGAAGAATAAACTGGCTCTGGAACTGGTGGCATTAATTACCGGTGAAGGATTGTTTGGTAAAGCTCTACAGATTAAACCCGATCCGGCATCGTTAATTAATCAGTGGTCGTACAAAATTACCTTTACCCTTGAAGGCTATCAGGGTGGTTTTTCTTTACTGCTGGATAATACCCATGTCGATCGCCTGCTGGCTAATTTACGTCAGCAGGCGGAGATGTGCCCACTGGCCCACGCCGAGCAGCCGGTAGTCAATGTGCAGACGTCATTTATGACGCTGCCTGTGCGCTTAACCGGCAGGCTGGTCAGCATCCCAATGACGGTAGCTGAGCTGCTGACGCTGAAGCACGGCGACATCCTGCCGATGTCGCTGAGCGACCGCGTTCCGCTACTGATTGGCAAACAGCCGTTGTTCAACGCGGTGATTGCTGAAGACCACGGAAAGCTGTTCTTTTCAGAATTTAACGAGTTAAACAACGAGACATCCCATGACTGAAGTAAATATCCCGGCGGAAAACGCCCTCGATTTTGATTTTTCTCTCGATGACGCTACGGCTATCGATACCCAGGATAAAGACGATGCCGATCGTCATGCCGTGCAGCGTGAAAAGCAGCGCCATCTTTCGCTGTTCAGCCGTATTCCTGTAACGCTGACGCTGGAAGTGGCCTCGGTAGAGATCTCTCTGGCTGAACTGATCGGCGTGAACAACGACTCGGTGCTGGAGCTGGATAAAATGGCGGGCGAGCCGCTGGATGTGAAAGTGAACGGCATCCTGCTGGGTAAAGCCGAGGTGGTGGTGCTTAACGATAAGTACGGGCTGCGCATCATCGAGTTTAACAACAAAGAACTGGGCGAGCTGGCGCTATGAGTCATTCACTCTGGAGCAGGCTGGCGCAGGTATTACTTGCGGGCAGCCTGCTGTTCCTGCCGCTGATGGCAGAAGCGGAGGGTAACGGGCTGGCGCTGTTCAGCGCCACCACCCTGCCCGACGGCAGCCAGGATTACAGCGTCAAGATTGAAATTCTGATCCTGATGACCCTGCTGGGGCTGCTGCCGATCATGCTGCTGATGATGACCTGCTTTACCCGCTTTATTATCGTGCTGGCACTGCTGCGCCAGGCGATTGGTTTACAGCAGAGTCCGCCTAACAAAATCCTGACCGGCATCGCGCTGGTGCTGACCATTCTGGTGATGCGCCCGGTGTGGACCCAGGTGTATGAAGACGCGGTGATCCCCTATCAGGCGAACGAGATCACGCTGAAGCAGGCGCTGGCGACCGGTGAAGCGCCGCTGAAAAAATTTATGCTGTCGCAAACCAGTTCCACCTCGCTGGCACAGATTATGACCATTGCCAACGCCAGCGGCGAACCGGAGCAGCAGGATCTGACCATTGTGGCCCCGGCGTTTGTACTGAGCGAGCTCAAAACCGCCTTTAAAATCGGCTTTATGATCTATATCCCCTTCCTGGTGATCGACCTGATCGTCGCCAGCATCCTGATGGCAATGGGGATGATGATGCTGTCACCGCTGATCGTCTCGCTGCCGTTCAAGCTGATTTTGTTTGTGCTCTGCGACGGCTGGTCGCTGGTGGTGGGTACGCTGACGCAAAGCGTACAGGGGCTGTCGCCATGATGACCATCGATGTGGCGGGCGACATTATCGCCCAGGGGCTGAAGCTGGTACTGATGATTTCGGTCGTCGCCATCCTTCCAAGCCTGATGACCGGGCTGCTGGTGAGCATCTTTCAGGCCACCACGCAGATTAATGAACAGACGCTGAGCTTTCTGCCGCGCCTGGTGATGACCATGCTGGTGCTGGTCTTTGCCGGTAAGTGGATGCTGACTCAGCTGATCGATTTCACCCTGTTGATTTTTGAACAGGCCGCAACCTTAGTGGGCTGACCGTGGGCATTCCTATTCACCAACTGCTCGATCCGCTGCTGGCGCTGTGGCTGCCGTTTGTGCGTATTGCGGCGTTTTTCCACTTCTGCCCGATTTTTGAGCACCGGGCGTTTCCGCGTAAAGCGAAGGTCGGGCTGGCGCTGCTGTTAAGCATCCTGATCGTACCGATGCTGGATAACAACGTGGTGCTGCACGAACTGATGACCATGCAGACTTTGCTGCTGAGCGGCGAGCAGATCCTCTGGGGCCTGCTGTTCGGTCAGATGCTGAACTGGGTGTTTTCGGCGCTGCAAACCGCCGGGGCGATCCTGTCCATGAATATGGGGCTGGGTATGGCGGTGATGAACGATCCGGGCAGCGGTAACTCGACGATGGTGATTTCTCAGATTGTGTTCGTTTTTTCGGTGCTGCTGTTTTTCAGTATGGACGGCCACCTGCTGCTGATCACCATCCTGCATAAGGGATTCACCTACTGGCCGATCGGCCAGGCCATTAATGCGCTGACTTTGCGCACCGCCGCCACCGGCGTCGGCTGGCTGCTGACCGGCGCGCTGCTGCTGGCGCTGCCGACGGTGTTTATCATGCTGCTGGTGCAGGGGGCGTTTGGCCTGCTGAACCGCATTTCGCCAACGCTGAACCTGTTTGCACTCGGCTTTCCGATCAGCATGCTGTTTGGCCTGTTCTGCCTGATGCTACTGAGCGGCAGCATTCCCGACCATTATCTGTCGCTGACCAACCAGATTCTGGCGCAATTTGACCAGTTAAGGAGCTACTGATGTCTTCGAACAGCGGTGATAAAAGTGAAAAGCCTACCGCCAGTAAGCTGAGCAAGTCGCGGAAAAAGGGCGATATTCCCCGTTCGCGGGACGTCACGATGGCCGCCGGGCTGGTGGCCAGCCTGTTTACCGTCAGCGCCTTTTTTCCGTATTACCGTGACCTGGTGCAGGCGTCGTTTACCGCGGTCAGCCAGATGGCCGGCCGCATCCACGATGACGGCGCGCTGCACCAGTTTATGCTGACCCAGGTGCTGATTATTTTGAAAGTGCTGGCGACGCTGGTGCCGATCCCGCTGGCCGCCTGTCTGGCCACGCTGGTGCCCGGAGGCTGGGTTTTTGTACCGACGCGCATCAAGCCGGATTTCAAAAAGCTTAACCCGATCTCCGGCGTTAAGCGCCTGGTCGGCAAGCAGCACCTGACCGACGTGCTGAAGATGGTGCTGAAGTGCGCCATCCTGCTGGGTCTGCTGTGGTCCAACATTCAGGACGAACTGCCGGGAATGATGGCGCTACAGTCCCGCTTCCTGAACGAAGCGATTACCGCCGGGCTGGAGCAGTACGCCGGGGTGATGAAAATGTTTGTGATTACCATCGCCCTGTTTGCATTTATCGATGTGCCGCTGAGCAAGTTTATGTTCACCAAAAAAATGCGCATGACCAAAAAAGAGGTGCGCGACGAGCATAAGAATCAGGACGGCAACCCGCAGATTAAAGGACGCATTCGCCAGCTGCAGCGCCAGATGGCAATGGGGCAGATTAATAAGCAGGTGCCGCAGGCGGATGTGGTGATCGTCAACCCGACCCACTATGCGGTGGCGCTGAAATACGCGCCGGAAAAAGCCGCCGCGCCCTGGATCGTCGCCAAAGGTCTGGACGATGTGGCACTGCATATCCGCAGCGTGGCGAAAAAACATCAGATTGAAGTGGTGGAGTTCCCACCGCTGGCACGTGCCGTTTATTACAGCACGCGCGTTAACCAGCAGATTCCGGCATCGTTGTTCCGGGCCATTGCGCAGGTGCTGACCTACGTTATGCAACTGAAATCCTGGCGTACCGGGCAGGGCGAAAAACCGCACCTGGATCTGCATATTCCACTCCCAGAAAGTGAGTTCAAAAAACATGGCAACGTTTAATTCAGGCCAGATGAAATCCCTGCTGCGCAACAGCCACGTTGGCGTTCCGCTGCTGCTGCTCAGCGTGCTGGCGATGGTGATCCTGCCGCTGTCACCGATCGTCCTCGATGTGCTGTTTACCTTCAATATCGTGCTGGCGGTCATGGTGCTGCTGGCCAGCGTCAACAGCAAACGTCCGCTGGATTTCTCGGTGTTCCCGACCATCCTGCTGGTGACGACGCTGATGCGCCTGACGCTGAACGTGGCCTCCACCCGCGTGGTGTTGCTGAACGGCCACGACGGCGTGGGCGCGGCCGGTAAGGTGATTGAAGCCTTCGGTAACGTGGTGATCGGCGGTAACTTCGTCGTCGGTTTCGTGGTGTTTGTGATCCTGATGATCATCAACTTCGTGGTGGTCACCAAAGGGGCCGAGCGTATTTCCGAAGTGTCGGCACGCTTCACCCTCGACGCCCTGCCCGGTAAGCAGATGGCGATTGATGCCGATCTCAACGCCGGGCTGATTAATCAGGAGCAGGCGCGCATTCGCCGCAAGGACGTCGCTAACGAAGCCGACTTCTACGGTGCGATGGACGGCGCCTCGAAGTTTGTGCGCGGCGATGCCATTGCCGGGATTATGATTCTGATCATCAACGTGGTCGGCGGTATTCTGATCGGGATTTTCAAGCACAATCTGGATGCCGGCCAGGCGTTCGATCAGTACGTGCTGCTGACCATCGGTGACGGCCTGGTGGCACAGATCCCTTCCCTGCTGCTGGCAACGGCAGCGGCGATTATCGTTACCCGCGTCAGCGATGACGACAGCAGCGGAATTTCCGACGATATTCACCGCCAGCTGATGGCTAAACCCGCCACGATTTATACCGCCGCCTTCGTGATGTTCGTACTGGCGATTGTGCCCGGCATGCCGCATCTGGTGTTCCTGGTGTTTACCGCCCTGCTGGCGTTTACCGCCTGGCGACAAAGCAAGGTTATCGAAAAGCCCGCGCAGAGCGAGCAGGATATCGCTGCGCTGACCAGCGCGCTGGACGACAGCGACAGCGTAAACGTCTGCTGGGAAAGCATCCCGCTGATTGAGCCGCTGGGGCTGAACCTCGGCTACAAGCTGGTGACGCTGGTGGATAAATCGAAGGGTAATCCACTGACTCTGCGCGTGCGCGGCGTACGCCAGGTGGTGTCAGAAACCAGCGGCGTGCTGCTGCCGGAGATGTCGATTCGCGAAGACTTCCGCCTGAAGCCGGCGCAGTATGCGATCAAGGTGAACGGCGTGCGCACGGCGGTGGGCGAGGTTCATCCGGATCGCCTGATGGCGATCCCAACGGCGGAACAGTACGGCGAGATCGACGGCGTGCTGGATACCGATCCCGCCTACGGCCTGGCCGTCACCTGGATCACCCCGGAAATGAAACCGCAGGCGCTGAACCTCGGGTATCAGGTGGTGGACTGCGCCAGCGTTATCGCCACGCATATTAACCGGGTCACCCGCGAGCATCTGCCGGAGCTGTTTAACTATGACGATATCACCCAGTTGAATCTGCGCCTGTCGGGTACGGCACCCAGACTGGCTGAAGATCTCAACGCCGCGCTGAACTACAGCCAGCAGCTGAAGATTTACCGACTGCTGCTACAGGATCAGGTTTCGCTGAAGGACATCGCCACCATTGCCACCACGCTGGTAGAAAGTGCGGCGATCACCAAAGATGCGATTCTGCTGGCCTCCGATGTGCGCTTCGCCCTGCGCAGGGCGATGGTGGCGGCGATTGCGCCTGACAGCAAGCCGCTGTCGGCCTACACGCTGGACAATACATTGGAAAATCTGCTGCTGGGGTCCCTGAACCAGGCACAGCAGGCTGGAAAAGTCAGCCTGGACAGCTTCCCGGTCGATCCCAATATTCTGACCCAGCTGCAAACCACGCTGCCGGTGGTGCTGGAACAGCTGAAGGCGCAGAACCTGACCTCCGTGCTGCTGGTGACGCCGCAGCTGCGGCCGCTGATTGCCCGCTACAGCCGCTTGTTCGCCGCCGGGCTGCACGTGCTGTCGTACAACGAAGTGCCGGATGAGGTGGATCTGCGCATTGTGGGTACGGTGAGCTGACAAAGCGGCGCGGAACTTTCCCGCAGCAAAAGAATGGGGGCATAAATTCGTCAATGTGGGTGAAACCGGTGCATCCTTAATTAAGATTATTCGTGCTGCATAAACGGTCACCACCTGCGAAAATTTCCACGGCGGTAAAATACGCGATGACAAATCGGTTCACCGTGGATTGACGAATCAAATTCCCAGAAACGTCTGAATCTGTATCTGCCTGAAGGCAATGGACCGAAAGGTTGCGGCGGTTCACAGCGGTTAAGGCCAGCCCAGGTTTATATCAGCCTGCGGAGACAGGTTTCTTTCTGGAGTGGAATCAGGATTGAGTACGGATTCGATGCAAAAATAACGCCATGCCTTCACACGTGATCCGATGTCCGCCATTCAGGCCGATTCGGTTATCAGTCGCGTTAAGGTTTTATGGAAATAATAAAAAAAATTTCACCACTAACCCATTGATAAAAAATGAAACACCTCATGATAAATGATAATTATTTTTTAACTGGGGTGGCATTTCAGCAAAGTCAGTATAGGATTATTCTCAATAGAGAAAGGAGTCAGCATGTCAACATTTTCCATCATTTCCCTGCCGATGTTTGCGGTCGGGCTGGGTTTAATGACGCAATTTTACAGCAAGAAAGATCTCAACTTCCTGGTACCCGGTGTGGTACTGATGACCGCAGGGCTGGTGAATACGTTAATTGGTATTGGCATGAGCTGAGGGAAGAAAACCCATAGATACACTCGTACCTATGGGTGAGGATATTATTTCCGGTTAAGAATTCTCAGGAAATCTTTTTCACTGGAAATTAATGACAGTGCATTTGAGATAATTTCATCGCTAAAGATTGAGGCCACATCACGCAGGACATCGATGTGCTCTTTTTCTTTGGCTATTACGCCAATTGCAATAAACATGACGTTATTCCGATCCCAGATCACGCCATCCGGGAACTGGAAAATCTCAATGCCGGTTTTCACGATGATATGATTTTCCGACTTCGGTAAATGCGGCAGGGTGATGCCGTTGCCGAGGAAAGTCGAAACCTGGTGCTCCCTTTCATTCAGAAAAGCCACGCAGTCCTGGCTTACATACCCTTTAGCCTTAAACTCTTTGCCGACCATCTCTAACACTTCGGCTTTGTTTTTTGCCTGCCGTCCAAGATGCAGGTTTTCAACGGTAATAATATCAATCATAGTCCGCCTCCTTTTTATTGAATCCACACTATCACGCTATCAGTTTCCGGCAGACAGTTCTTCTTCCAGCTGCTCCAGCGATTTGTTGGAGGTTTCAGGAAGTGCCTTGACGACGAACAGAATGGCCAGATAGTTAATAACGGCGAAGATCAGGAAGACAGGACCCAGACCCAGTTTTGCCTGCAGTACCGGGAACAGGTAGCTGACGATCGCGTTCATCACCCACATAAAGAAGACTGAAATACCCATCGACAGGCCGCGAACTTTCAGCGGGAACAGTTCAGCCAGTACCACCCAGGTCAGGAAGCCCATGGTGCCCTGCATGACGCCAACGAAGATCGCCCCCAGCAGCCAGATAACGGTGGCTTTCATATCTCCGACCAGGAAGTAGTCGGCACCGGCAATAATCAGGTGCAGCGTTGCCATCAGCGCAAAACCGTAGACGATCAGCGTCTTACGTTTGAAGCGGTCAACCAGATACATTACGCCAAAGATCATACCGCCAACGGAGAAGACACCGTTCAGTACGTTACAGATCAGCGACATTTTTTCGGAGAAGCCGGCGGTTTTCAGGATTTCCGTGCCGTAATACATAATGACGTTAACGCCGGTGGTTTGCTGCAGGGCGGCCCAGGCAATACCCACCAGAATCAGTTTCATGATCCACGGCGTGCTGAAGATCACCGAGGTGGCGCTTTGCGAGTGCAGCTTCTTCTCTTTTTCAATCTCAATTAAGGTGATGATGTCCTGGTACTCCTGCACCGCGCGTGCTTCAGGACGGATCTGTTTTAAAATCGCCAGCGCTTCTTCCCGGCGGTTTTTACTGATTAACCAGCGCGGACTTTCCGGTGCACGCCACATACCGATTAACAGGAAAATGGACGGCAGCGCCTGTACCAGCAGCATATAGCGCCAGACCTCCGGCAAATGCCCCCAGATAAGGCCGATTACCGCGTTCACCGCAAAGGCGGCCAGCTGGCCAATAACAATCGCGACTTCATTCAGCCCGGTTAGCCTACCGCGCATTTCCGTTGGGGCGACTTCCGAAATAAAGGTTGGGGCGGTTACCGAGGCTCCCCCTACGGCGAAACCGAGGATAAATCGGGCAATAAGCAGGCTGGTGACGTTCGGGGCAGCGGCAGATAAGATTGCGCCAATAAAGAAGACAAAGGAGAGATAAATCAGGTACTTTCTGCGGCCGAAGAAGTCAGCCAGCTTACCGCCACCGACACTGCCGAGTGCAGCACCAATCAGCAGGACGCTCATCACCAGACCTTCGGTGTCCGGCGTCAGAGCCATGTTTTCTTTTAATGAAGAAAAGGCACCATTAATAACACCGGTATCATAGCCAAACAGCAGGCCGCCGAACGTTGCTACTAATGTTATCTGATGTAATCGTTTTCGTTGTTGCGTATTAAGATTCATCAATAAAGACATATACATATCCTTTCATTAAATGACTCGCAAACCCCGGAAATTTAATAAAGTAATACCTCACCGCCTCATTTATGAGGAAATGAAATTTTTCCTGGCGTTTTTAAGCAGGGTAAAGGGTTCTATTTAATAATTAAAAAATACGAAATAACCAACCTGGCACGATAATAAAACTTAGTGTTACTCCCCCTGATACATTTTACTTATTCAATTTAAACCTTAAATTTTTCGCACAATCTATTAACGGTCATGATGAGATAATATATTTCACCCACGTCAGCTCATACCGCCATCCAGACCGTTTTGGTCTTCGACTGTATGCTTCCCCCAGGGAAGGTCCGCAACAACGATTCAGGTTCCTTTCTGCCTCAATCGCGTCAGACGCGTTGGTGACCCCATTTCATCATCTCAGCAAGATTCATCACTCTTCCGTTTTTTACCTGCTGATAACATAGCATTCAAATCGAAACCAAAATTCTACCTAAATCACAAAATGACCTTTTAGTTTCATTAATATTCAATTTTTCGACTTTACATTTCATTACACGAAATCGCCATTACTGCATGATTAACCATGTTTTTTTTACCAAAACCAATAACCAAAGGGGATATTATTGAAACCGTTACGGGTAACCGCTTCATAGAATTTCATCATTAACAAGCATTTCATTTCAAAAAATCCAAGTTTTAGAAAAAAAATTCCACGTAGTATAGCGCCATGAAAATAGCAAGAAGATGCAGGTTTTCGCGAAAAACGGTTAGAGGATCGGGCCGGCCTGCAGAAATGCGTTCCGCAGGTCGGTGGGGCGGAGAGCGTTAAGAATTGGTGGATTTCAGCGGCGCTGCGGTTTTCCGCTGCGACAAATCGTCCCTGAAGAAGATAAAGAAGAACAGGGAAACCACCGCCGCGACAATCGCCGGGTAGATCCAGAAGCTTTCCCACTGCGGCAGCGCTTCCGCACCCTCCCCGGTCACCGTGCTGTTAAAGATCTGCCCGCACAGGGTCGACGCGAAAAGCAGGCCAAAACCATTGGAAACGATAAACCGCAGCCCCTGCGCCTGCGCGCGAATCTCGGAAGGTGCTTTACGGTCCACATAGATATCGCCGACGGTAAAGAAAAAATCCCAGCAGAAGCCCTGTAGCATCAGACCGATCAATACAAACATCATACTGGCGTCGATTGCCGCGTGGGAGAACAGCAGCGAGCGCACAATCCAGCACACCGCCCCCATCATCAGCGTCACCTTGAAGCCCGCCTTCAGCAGGAAATACGACAGCAGGAACATAAAGATCACTTCGCAGGCGATGCCAACCTGCATCATTGAAGCGGCGTTATCAAAGCCCAGCGCCTTGAGGAACACCGGAATGTAAGCCGAGTAGGCGGTTTTCGGCACCATCAGTACAAAGATGCTGAGCATCAGGATGGAAAAGTTACGGTCCTTGAACAGCGCCAGCGCATCCAGGCACAGCAGATCGCGCAGAGTCAGTGCACGACCTTTGGCCTTCGGCGGCGTGTCCGGCAGAGTAAAGCAGTAGAGCCCCAGCAGCACCCCGGTTGCCGACGCGATGTACCACGTGGTGATATCGCCGGAATAGCCCATCTGGCCGATGATAAAACCCACTGCCATAAAACCGAAGGTGCCGAGCACGCGGATCACCGGAAAGGACTTCACGCCGTCGATATGGCTGAAGCTAATGCTGTTCGCCAGCGCGGTGGTGGGATAAAACAGCAACCCTACCAGGAAGATCAGCAGCAGAGTCATACCGGTGTTGTGCGCCTCAATAAACTGCGGCACGCACAGCAGCACGGCGGCGTTAATCAGATGCAAAATCGCCATCACCTTCTGCGAGGCAAAAAAACGGTCTGCCACCATGCCGATAAACAGCGGCGACAGGATGGTCGCCAGGCCCAGCAGCGCATACGATGAACCGATAATCGTCGCCATGCCGTAAGTGCTCAGAACCAGTCCCATGGTCATGTTCCATGCCCCCTGCATAAAGTACTGCACAAACATCATGATCAGCAGCCGGGGGGTTTTATTTAAATCCATTTACGCTCTTCCGTGATTGAGTTCGACGATCAGTCCGTCGTAAGCGACGGTTATGTTTTTTTCGCGGCAGGCGGCCACCAGCTCCTCGTGCATCAGACCGCCGCTGTGGGAAATATGGGAAACCACCATCTGGCTGGCGTCGTGCAGGCAGTGCATATCGCGCAGCTTCTGCTGAGCGGCGAACACCGTTTCCAGACTCATATGGTTATCGCTGCGGTCGTTGCCGTTAAAGCCGTAAGTGCATTCCAGCACCACCAGATCCAGCGACTTACCCGCCAGCCATTGCCAGGTATGTTCCGGGAACCAGCCAGAATCGTGGCCGTAGAACAGCGTTTTACCCTCTTTTTCAATCAGCCAGACGTAGCACAGCTCCCATTTGGCATGGTTTGCCAGCAGCGGGGTTAACCGATAGCCGTGGCTTTCGACGGTGACAAACGGCGGCAGGCAGTTGAACTCAAAACGCTGTTTGGTAAAGCCGGGCAGCACCGCCGCACAGCCGTTAATCGCCCGGTCGTTACCGAACACCGCCAGCGGATGGTCCAGCTCAAATCCGTAGCCCTCCATGCGGCTGAACAGATCGCCAACGTTAAAGTGGTCGGGATGGGTGTGGGTGAACAGCAGATCGGTGATGCCGTTCGCATCCAGCCCGTCGCGCAGCAGCTGCTGGCTGAACTCGGGCGCCACATCAATCAGCATGACGTCATCAATGATGGCGGAGGAACGGGTGCGGATATCTTTGCCTTTAAGGCGTCTCGCCTGCTGGCAGTGATTGCAGCGGCAGAACGGATTGGGAATGCCTTCAGACGCGGCCGATCCCAGGAAGTGTATCTTCATGTTATATCCCTTTTATTCAGTGAAAACTGATTCGTCGTTCCGGAATTCTCCCTTAAGCAGATGAACATCAGTAAGCCTGGGAACGCGTCGGTAATATAAAACGAAACACAAACGGGACAATCGCTACCTCAGGCATTATTGACCTGGTGCAAGATAAGCTAATTTAAAGCGGTTGAGTGCTGAACCTGCTGGACAAAACGCCCGCACGCCAGGGTGGCAGCGCCCTGCGCACCGTTGAAGTCCGAGGACGACGCGGAGATAAACTGCACAGCCTGATACGGCAGCGGGCGGCGCAGGTGCTGCTTTATCTGCCCGATCAGCGCAGTGCGGGGGAAGTTGACCATATCCATCACCCCACCGCCGAGGATCACCGCATCCGGATCGAACAGGTTAATGCCAGTAGCAATCGCCCGCGCCGCATGGGCAATCAGCTGCTGCACAAAGGGGTCATCGGCGGCGCGGATAAAAATCTCACCCATGGGATAATCGCGCGGCTGCCGTTCATACCAGTGCTGCAACGCAATGCCGGAGCAGACGGTTTCCAGGCAGCCCGGATTGCCGCAGGCGCAGCGCAGCGCCATATCCCCCAGCGGAATATGCCCCAGCTCCCCCGCTACGCCGTGCGCGCCGGTGCAGGGTGCGCCGTTCAGCCATATGGCAAAACCCATGCCGGTGCCGAGATAGGCCGCCAACACCTGCTGCTGCGTCAGGCCGTTTTGCGCCACGTCAAAGGAGAGCTGCAGGTTCACATCGCGGGCAAACTCCACCGGGCAGCTCAGCTTCACCTCCAGCTTTTCGGCCAGATTAAGCAGTTCATCGGCGGCCAGCGGCAGGTTGGGCGTGGAAATAATGGTTCGTTTGTCCTTACCCACCAGCGCCGGAAAGCCCATCACCAGGCCGCGGCAGCGCGCCTCCAGCAAAGTGAGTTGGCGCTGAAGCAGTTCGGCAACGCCTGCGGCCACACCGGAGGAAATCACTTCCGAGGTGCGCCGTTTTTCACAGTGCAGCACCGCCCCGTCGGCATCCATCAGGCAGAAGCGGATATGAGTCGCCCCCATATCCACACCGGCGACCACATCAGGCCGTATATGCATGTGGCTTAACCTCTTTTTTCGCCGCCAGGATCTGGCTGGCCATTTCGAGCCAGGCGTCGTCAATATTCTCGGCATGGTTGAACAGGCCGGAGCTGCCAACGATAAACACGTCGGCACCCGCCGCCATCAGCTTCTTATAAGTGTTCTGGTTACAGGAGCCGTCGATTTCAATTTCATAGTGCAGCCCTTCGCGCTCGCGCAGATTTTTCAGCTCGGTGATTTTCTCCAGCATTTCCGGGATAAACGGCTGACCGGCAAAGCCAGGGTCGACGGTCATTACGGTGATTTTATCGGCCTTGTGCAGATAGTATTTCA
This sequence comes from Erwinia sp. S43, assembly GCF_016624745.1. NCBI lineage: Bacteria > Pseudomonadati > Pseudomonadota > Gammaproteobacteria > Enterobacterales > Erwiniaceae > Erwinia > Erwinia sp. S43. The sequence continues at coordinate 197,675 of NZ_JACVTX010000004.1, forward strand.
TCGCTTCCACTGGCGTTTCCGGGTTGAGGATCAGCCCCACCTTCATGCCAAGGCGGCGAACTTCATCGATCAGCCGGAACGCCTGCCCGTTCAGCGTTTCCGGATGCAGGGTAATAAAGTCCGCCCCCGCCTGCGCCAGCTGGCTGATGTAGTCCTGCGGACGGGTAACCATCAGGTGGCAGTCCAGCGGCCGGGTTGCCAGCTTTTTCACCTGAGCAACGAAGAACGGCGACAGCGTCAGGTTCGGCACAAAATGGCCGTCCATAATGTCGATATGAAAATAGTCGGCGTGCTGGTCAATAAACTCGATCTGCTCTTTAAATTTCAGCAGGTCCATACACATCAGGGAGGGAGAGATTTTCATCGTTCGTTCCTTACTTGCTAATCAGTCTGTCGAGGGCAACGGCGGCAATAATCAGCCCGCCCATCACCACCAGTTGGTAATAGGTTTGTACCTGCAGGATATTGAGCCCGTTGTTGATGGTGCCGATGATCAGGCCGCCGATAACCACGGAGAAGATGCGCCCCTTACCGCCGAAGAAGCTGGTGCCGCCGATAATGGCGCTGGCGATGGCGTAAGTTTCAAACCCCATACCGGCCAGCGGTTCGGCGGCGCCCAGACGGGCGGTAGAAACCACACCCGCCAGCCCCGCACAAACGCCGGAGATAATAAACACCACCAGAATGTGAAACTTGACGTCGATGCCGGAGTAGAACGCCGAGTTCTTGTTACCGCCAAGGGCATAGATATTGCGCCCCAGCCGCATACGGGTGGTCAGGAACCACAGCAGCACGGCAACAATCAGCGAGAAGATCACCGGGACGGGAATGCCCAGCACGCTGGCGGCGAAGAAGTTAACGAAGTCGAAGGAGAAGCCGTAGACCGAGTTGGCGTCGGAAATCACCAGCGTAATGCCGCGGAAAATAGCGTTGGTGCCGAGGGTGATGATAAACGGGTGCAGCCCCGTCCAGTTAACCAGGCAGCCGTTGATCGCCCCCAGTGCGCCGCCGACCAGTACGCCGCCAATCAGCGCCGCCAGTACCGGATCGACGCCCGCCAGCATCAGCTTGGCGGTGACCATGCCGGAGAGCGCAAGGATCGCCCCAACCGAGAGGTCGATCCCCGCCACCAGGATCGCGAAGAACTCACCCATGCCGATCAGCACCGTCACCGAACTTTGCACGAAGATCTGCGTGATATTGTTGGCGGTCAGGAAATATTCCGTCGACAGCGTGCCAAAGATGGCGACGATAATCGCCAGAATAAAGAAGGTGCCGTACTTGTCCCAGAACTGCGCGAAGTTGAACGGCTTTTTCTCTGCCAGATCGCCCTTCACTCTTGTGGTAATGCCCATGCCATAATCTCCTCTTCGCTCAGGTTGTCGCGATTGGTCAGAATTTGCGTCAGCCGCCCTTCGCAGAACACGGCGATGCGGTCGCAGACGGCGATAATTTCAGGAAGCTCGGATGACACCATCAGGATGACCTTGCCTTCGTCGGCAAGCCCGCGCATCACCTTGTAGATTTCTGCCTTAGCGCCGACATCGATGCCGCGCGTGGGCTCGTCAAAAATGATCACCTCCGGATTGCAGCACAGCCACTTGGAGATCAGTACCTTCTGCTGATTGCCGCCGGAAAGCTCGGTGATGTTCTGCGCCACCGAGTGGCACTTCAGCGCCAGCAGCTGGCGCTGTGCTTCCGCCACGGTGCGCTCCTCCGCTTCGCGAAACAGCCCCATTGCCCCCTTAAAACCGCCGGACTTCAGGCTGTGGCTGATGGCCATGTTCTGCGCGATGGAGAAGTTGGGGAAAAAACCGTTATCCCGGCGGCTTTCGGTGATGTAGGCCATGCCCTTTTTCACCGCGTCCAGCGGCGATCGCGGCGAAATGTCCCTGCCGTTGAGGCGAATTTCGCCACTGCTGCGCTTATCCACGCCAAACAGGCAGTCCATCAGCTCGGTGCGGCCGGACCCCACCAGCCCGGCAAAGCCGAGGATTTCACCGCGGCTGACGCTAAAAGAGATATCCCGCACTTTCTTGCGGTCGCGGCTGGTGACGTTTTTCACCTCAAACACCGTGTCCCGTTCGACGTTGCCGGTGCTCTCTTTCATCCGGTTGAAGCGGTTTTGCAGCTCGCGCCCCACCATCAGATGCACGATGTCGTCGTTGCTGACCTCGCTGACCCGGCCAGAACAGACACTGCTGCCGTCTTTCATCACCGTATAGCGATCGCAAATCCGCCGGATCTCCGCCAACTTGTGGGAGATATAGACGATCGCCGTGCCCTCTTTGCGCAGCTGATTCATAATCAGGAACAGGTAATCCACCTCTTTATTGGTCAGTGAAGAGGTGGGCTCATCCATAATGATGACCCTGGCATCGAGCATTAGGGTTTTGGCAATTTCCAGCATCTGTTTATGGCTGATGGACAGGTTTGCCACCTTTTCTTCTAAATCGACTTTTAAACCGATACGCAGCAGCATCATCGCCGCCCGAACGCGCATCTCTTTCCAGTCGACGATATTTACGCCGCACACTTTTTTGGTCAGGTGGCGGCCAATATAAAGATTCTCCAGCACGGTTAATTCATCAATAACGCTCAGCTCCTGGTAAATAATACCGATACCCAGCTTCGCCGCCATTTTATGATCGAGCTTGTCGTAATCTATTTCATTAATCGTAATGGTGCCTTTTGTCGGCGCATGTATTCCCGACAGTACTTTCATCAGCGTGGATTTACCTGCGCCGTTTTCCCCTAACAGCGCATGTATTTCGTGAGGATATATCGTTAAGTCAACGGATTTTAATGCGTGAACCGGACCAAAGGATTTGCCGATCCCCGCCATCGATATATATGGCGCAACCATAGCACTGACCTTTTATTAAATAACGGTTATTTCGTTACCAGAATGGAATCCACCAGCTTAAATTCGGGCGTTTTATCCAGTGCGATGACTTTGCCGGATTTAGCGGCATCCACCATCAGCTTCAGCCCGGTTGCGCCAATATCCGCCGGATTTTGCGCCACGGTGGCGGTCATCAACCCGGCCTCCACCATTTTGCGTGCTTCCGGGATGCCGTCAGTGCCGACCACCAGTACCTTACCGGTTTTGCCCGCATTCGCCACCGCCTGCGCCACGCCCATCGCCATCGTGTCATTGGCGCAGTAGAAGGCCTTCAGGCCAGGGTTGCGCTGCAATACGTTAGTCGCCACATCCAGCGCCTTAATGCGGTCCCAGTCGGCGGGCTGGCTGGCAACCAGCTTGATCTGTGGAACCTTTTTGAACGCATCGGTAGCTCCGCTACGGCGCGACTCGCCGGAGGCGTTACCCGCCTTACCTTCAATGATGGCCACCTCTCCGCCTTCCGCGCCGAGCTTATCAATAATAAAGGCCGCCCCTTTGGCTCCCACCGCCGTATTGTCGGTAGTAACAAAACCTTCCACATTACCGCCCGCTTTCTTCAGGTTATCCATATCGATCTTTTCGTCGATATTCACCAGATAAATTCCTTTCTGCCAGGCGCGAGCGACAGGCATCACCAGATTCACCGAGGAGAGCGGTGCAAAGGCAATGCCCTTATATTTTTTATTACTTAAATCTTCAAACAGCTGGAGCTGCGATTGAAAATCCCCTTCCGAGGCTGATGCAAATATATCCACGCTAACGCCCAGCGTTTTTGCTTCCTCCTCAATGCCTTTTTTCATATCAACCCAAAAAGGATTCGATAGCGTTTTTAATATGACCGCATAGTCTGCGGCGGCAAATACATTAGCGGATAACATTAAGCCCATAGCGCAGCCGCTGAACAATTTCAGATATTTATTCATGGAAAGAGTCTCATTGTAGGGGTACGGGTTGCCCGTTTCCTTGCGGAACGGGCTTATATTATTACTTCAGCGCGCCGGGGGAAAAGAAATCCACAATTGCGCCGGTCTTTTGCATATTCAGTGTTGCCTGTTCAATATTCTGCTGCGCGACGGAAACAAATAACGCATCCAGTAAGGTAAGCTGTAATATCCGCGCGGAAGCGTTGCGCCCTAATAGCGGCGTTTCCGGTGCGGGTGAGCAAATAATATAATCCGCCAGCTTGGCAATCGGGGAATGATAGCTGTGCGTAATGCAGATGATTTTCGCCCCGTTCTTTTTTGCCAGCTCCACGGCGGATTTCAAATCGTTGGTGCGCCCGGAATGGGAAACCACCAGCACCACGTCGCCCTCTTTCAGCAGCGAGGCGGACATCATCATAATGTGTGCGTCCTGATAGGCCTGGCAGCGCACGCCGATGCGTAAAAACTTGTGCTGGATATCGGCACAGATGGCGTTCGACCCGCCGACGCCGTACAAATCACGCTGCTTCGCCTGATAGAAGAAGCGTGCCGCGCGGTGGATTTCGTCAACGTTGACGATTGACTGCCCCTCCATAATGGTGCGCAGGGTGATGTTAAACACCTTGTTGACGACGTCCTGCGGCGCTTCATCAAACGCCAGCTCGGCGGGAAGCACCTGCTCCGATTGCGAAAAGTAATCGATCAGCGCCGCGCGCAGGTTGCGGAAACCGCTAAAGCCCAGCAGCTTCGCCACTTTGACGATCATCGCTTCCGATACCGTTAGCGCCTCCGCCACGTCTTTGATCGCCGGTGCATCGCTTAAATTGCCCGGCTGCAGCAGCCAGTCAACAATGCGGCTTTCATTGTCGGTCATGCCTTCCTGCTTCATCCTCAGCCAGGGGGCAAGCCCAATGCCCTGGGGAAGCTCTTTTTCAAATTCAGACTGGCTCATCGCGCTCTTCTGTCCTGATGAATGATGACGACACTATAACACCACAGTCGCGGCTTGAAATATGCTAACAACTTCACAATATTTCCAAATTCATAAAGTTTTATCTTTCGTGAAGTAACACGTTTTTGTAATCACATCTTAACGATAAAATTCATAACGTTAGCGATAAAGGCCGTATTGATAGCGGAAACATTAATGCCAACCACTCACTAGATCGCTGTTGAAATGGCTGAACCGTCGGTGTAGAACAGAGCCGAAACGGGATTTTATTGCTCTAATTTTGCGCACAAAGACGCAATTAATCACAAATCCAAACAAACCGTGAAGTAAACATGTAAGGAGGAAAGGTATGAAAAAGATCGTTTTTGGCTGCGATCACGTTGGCTTTATCCTGAAAGAAGACATTATTGCCCACCTGCAAAGCCGAGGCATTGAGGTTATCGATAAAGGAACCTGGGGTGCAGAACGCACCGACTACCCGCACTTTGCCAGCGCCGTGGCGCAGGGGATTATTGACGGCGAGGCGCAGGCCGGGCTGCTGATTTGCGGGACGGGGGTGGGGATTTCGATTACCGCCAACAAATTCCCCGGCATTCGGGCGGTAGTGTGTAGCGAACCTTACTCCGCCCGGCTGTCGCGCCAGCATAATGACACCAACGTGCTGGCATTCGGCTCGCGGGTCGTCGGACTGGAGCTGGCAAAGATGATTGTTGATGCCTGGCTGGACGCGGAGTTTGAAGGGGGGCGCCATCAAACTCGCGTGGAAGCGATTGCGGCACTGGAACAGCGGGTTGATTAAGTTCCGGGCGTAACCTTTGTATCGCACGGGATGTGGGTCTAGAATTCCGGGCATCTTTCAGCAACCTTGCCCATACCATGAGCCACGAACCCGCTTCCGTCGTCAATGTGCCGCAGTCGCCTCCCGCCCGCTACCGGATGTTTCGGGCCTTACTCAATCGGGATAAAACGCCGGTCGCCGTGCTGATTTCCGCCGCCGTGGTCGGCACGCTGGTCGGTCTGGTGGGGGTAATTTTCGCCAGAACCGTAGAGGCGATTCAGCGCTGGCGCGCCGTCAACCTGACCGCCGACGTGCTGCCGGGCTGGCAGCTGTACCTGTGTGCCTTCGCCGTTTCGGCAGCGCTGGCGGCGGTGGGATACTGCCTAGTCCGGCGGTTCGCTCCGGAAGCCGGTGGTTCAGGTATTCCGGAGATCGAAGGTGCGCTGGAAGAACTGCGCCCGGTTCGCTGGTGGCGGGTGATCCCGGTGAAATTTTTCGGCGGGCTGGGCACGCTGGGTGCTGGAATGGTGCTGGGCCGTGAGGGGCCAACCGTACAGCTGGGTGGCAATATTGGCCGCATGGTGTTTGACCTGTTCCGGCTGAAAAGCGGCGAAGCCCGCCACTCGCTGCTGGCCACCGGTGCCGCTGCGGGCTTATCCGCAGCGTTTAACGCACCGCTGGCCGGGATTCTGTTTATCCTGGAAGAGATGCGCCCGCAGTTCCGCTACAACCTGATTTCGATTAAGGCGGTGTTTATCGGCGTGATTATGGCCAGCATCGTCTTCCAGCTGTTTAACGGCAGTCGGCCTATTATTGATGTCGGCCAGCTGACGGATGCACCCGTGCCGACGCTGTGGCTGTATCTGCTGCTTGGCGTGCTGTTCGGCGCGGTAGGAGTGCTGTTTAACAAACTGATTTTCGTGATGCAGGATCTCTACGCGCGGATTTATCAGCGCCGGATCTGGCGAGTGGTGGTCACCGGGGCGATCCTCGGCGGTGCCTGCGGCGTGATGACGCTGCTGTTTCCGGCCATCGTCGGCGGCGGTAACCTGCTGATCCCCGAGGCTGCTTCGGGTACGTTCTCGTTACAGATGCTGCTGCTGATTTTTGTTCTGCGCCTGCTGACCACCCTGCTGTGCTTTTCCTCCGGCGCGCCCGGCGGGATTTTCGCCCCGATGCTGGCCCTGGGAACGGTATTGGGGACCGCTTTCGGCCTGGCGATGTCGCAGTTTTTCCCACTGTATGCGCTCCAGCCCGCTACGTTCGCCATCGCCGGAATGGGCGCGCTGTTCGCCGCATCGGTGCGCGCGCCGCTGACCGGGATTGTGCTGGTGCTGGAGATGACCAATAACTATCAGCTGATTCTGCCGATGATTATCACCTGCCTCGGTGCCACGCTGGTGGCGCAGTTCCTCGGCGGCCAGCCGCTCTACTCAACGATCCTCGCTCGCACGCTGGCGCGGCAGGGTGGACAGCAGGTGGAAGTGAAATAGCGGCTAATTTATTGTTATACCAGCAGTAATAATGACACCGTCGGCATAATGGCCCCGGTGTCATTTTGCACTCGCGTTAAGGTGAAGAATGCTGCGGATCGCGGGTGGCGGTTTCCTCTTTTGCCGTCCTCGCTTCCGGCGGGGTTCCTTTCAACAAGAAGAAAGAGAGCACAGTAAAGCTCAGGGTGATGCAACCAAGGAACAGGTAGGCCTTATGGAAGCCCATCGTGTCGTACATCTGCCCGACGTATGAGGAAAGAAATATCGCCGAAACGTGTTTTGCCACGTTAAATCCGACCAGATAAATAGTCGCAGAAAGGCGTGGATCGAAGACTTTGTTAATGTATTTAAAGGTGCCGATATACAGGAATGGCATCTCAAACATATGCAGTGTTTTCAACAGCACCACTTCGACCGGCGTGGTGGCGATGGAAGAACCAAGAATACGAATAGTCATTATCGTCCCGGCCAGCAGCAGTACCTTTTTTGCCCCCACCTTCCACACAACAAACGGCGCGATAAACATGATGCAGGCGTTCAGCAGCTCGCCGCCGGTGGTGACAAAGCCAAACACCTGATTGCCACGCTGCGGATCGGCAAAGAAGCTTTTAAAGAAGTTAGCGAATTGCTGGTCGAAGACATCATAGATACTGGCCACGCCCAGCACGTAGATTAAAAAGGCCCAGAAACTCGGCAACTTAAACAGGCTGAACGCAACAGGAATGGAGATGTCGCCTTTTTTACCGGTGACCTCGATAATTTTCTCTTTTGATTCCGGCTCGGGGCGGGTAATGACCAGCAGCACCGCCAGGATCAGCGCAAAGCCGGAGGAGATCCAGAAGATGATGTCCGGGTTAACCCCCATCAGCATACCGGTTAATGAGGCGCACACCGCCCAACCAATACAACCGGAGGTGCGTACTTTACCGTATTCGAAATTATTGGCGCGGCTGACCTTTTCAATATAGGCATCCACCGCGCCGGACCCGCCGGAAAAAACGAACCCCAGATAGATCCCGCCCACCACGCCGCCGAGGTAAATGCTTTCCGCCAGCAGCGGTTTAAACACCAGCAGGAAGAACGGCGCGAAGCAGACCAGCCCGGCAACAATCACCCACAGCAGGTGTTTACGTAACCCCAGCTTGTCGGTGATATAGCCGAAGAGAAACTGGAACAGAATGCCGAAGAACGCCACGCAGGAGAAGACAATGCCGGTTTCGGTTTTGGTCAGATGATTGACGTCCGCCAGCCAGACCGGAAAGAACGGAAAGTAGGCGGACATAATAAAGTAGTAAAAGAAAAAGAAGAGGAAGAACGAAATAAAATTCTTTTTCTCAGCAGGGTTCAGAGTACCGATGTTCATAGGTTCACCTTTACGATCGGATAATAATTATTGTTGTTGTGAGAACGCGATAGTGACGCTGTAGCGCCAGTTCTTTTCGGTTAATTGATCCGCTTCCGGCACGATATTGGTGGTCCATGAGTCATCTCCGCCGATCCCCATATGGCGGGCGTCGATATTGACCCAAACGCCGGGTTCCTCGCGCAGTAAATGCCGGTGATCGACCGCCTTCAGCTGCCGGGTACTGTAGCGCTGCAGGGAGAAATGAAACTCCCCGTACAGATGAAACTCGCCCCAGCTCAGCTCCCGAGTGTGGGTACGCAGGCCATTTTCGCAGGGGAAAATATAGGGCGTGGTCATCGCCTTCAGCGGCAAGGTCCAGCGGGAATAACGTGCGGAGGCGGCGCGGTCGGGATAGTTTTCCCACGGACCGTTACCCAGCCAGGATACCGGTGCCTGGCGATCCGCGAGCTGCGCGGTTATGCCAATTCGCGCCAGCGGCGGCAGTGATGCAGCACGGCTGCCTTCCACCGTCAGATGCAGCTGGCCTTCTCCGTCGAACCGCAGGTGCCAGCGACTGGCAATCGCCAGCCTGCCGTTGGCCCTCCAATGCAGATCGGCGACGATTTCCACGCTGTCCTCCAACTGCTGTGCCGAGCAGCTGATGCACTCGCTCTCCATGTCGTACAGACCGGCCGTACGCCAGCGTACGGCCCAGGCATCCGGCTGCTCCTGGCCCAGCTCACTGGTGCCGATGTCATTATCCAGCGGCGCACGCACAAACTGATCGCGGAACGGCGTCAGCAGCTGTGGTTCACCTTCCAGCCAGCACTGCGTCAGTAGCCCCTGCTTGCGGTTAAATGCCCAGCGGCGGCTACCGGCGGTGACGTAATAGCACTCGCCCTCTTCGCTAAGCTGAACATCACCGCGTATCCTCGGCGGCAGCGCCAGCCAGTCGGACGGCAGCGCGATCTGCTGCCACGCAGCCACGTGCCCCGCTTCACTCCACGGCGTGGCGTTCGGCTGGCGGATCTCCAGCATTAAGCTCAGTTCGGCTAGCTGACTGAAGTCTGAAATATCGCAGGGTAGCGTCAGTCGGACGTGGCCCTCCGGGGCGATATTCAGCGTGATTTCTCCCTGTGCCACATCCACGCCCCGGCTTTGAACCGACCAGAACAGCGTTTCGTTATCGCTGGTGCGGAACTGGTATTCGCTGGCCACTTCAATTTCCAGCGGCTGGCTGCTCAGCAGGCGACAGTGGAAATATTGCTGAAGGTACTTCACCTCATGCAGTGACGGATGTGGAGTGCGGTCCGGGAACAATAGCCCGTTCAGGCAGAACTGCTTGTCGTTCGGCGTATCGCCAAAATCGCCGCCGTAAGCGTAATGCGGCACGCCGCTTTCATCTTTGCGGATCAGCGCCTGATCCATCCAGTCCCAGAGAAAACCGCCCTGCAGGCGCGGATACTGACGGAAAGCCTGCCAGTATTTTTCAATCCCCCCCAGACTGTTGCCCATGCCGTGAGTATATTCGCAGAGGATCAGCGGCCGCTGTTCGCCGGGCAGGCCAATCCATTTCTTGATGGCCCATTTCGGCACCGCCGGGAACGGCTGGTCCTGATCGACCCGGGCATACATCGGACAGATAATATCGGTCGACGACGTAGCCGCACCGCCGCCTTCATACTGCACGGGCCGCGTCGGATCGTTTTTCTTCACCCAGTGATAGAGCGCCTCGTGCGAACTGCCGATGCCGGATTCGTTACCCAGCGACCAGATAATAATCGCGGTGTGGTTGCGGTTACTGTGTACCATCCGCGTGACCCTGGCGGAGAAGGCGTGGAGCCATTCCGAATCTTCCGCCAGGCGACGCATCGGGATCATCCCCTGGGTTTCAATGTTTGCTTCATCTACCACGTACAGGCCGTATTCATCGCAGAGTTCGTACCAGCGGGACTGGTTGGGGTAATGCGAGCAGCGTACGGCGTTAAAGTTGTTCTGCTTCAGCAGCAGGATATCCTGCAGCATTGAAGCTTCATCCACCGCCTGCCCCAGCGCCGGGTCATGCTCATGGCGGTTAACGCCCCGGATCAACAGCGGCTTACCGTTGATTTTCAGCAGACCGTCAGCAATCTCCACACGGCGGAAACCGGTATTCCACGCTTCGCTCTCCACGGCCTGGCCGTGTGGGTCCAGCAGCGTAGCCGTCAGGCGGTAGAGGTGTGGCTGCTCTGCACTCCACAGCAGCGGGCTGTCCAGCGTCAGGCGAGTGTCCAACCGCTCGCGCCACGGACCGCGGGCATCAATTTTTTGCGTGCCAAAGGGAACGATTTTTTGCACGCAGACCCGTTCGCCCTGCCAGAGCGTCAGTTGTACCGCCCAGGCTTCGGGTTCACTAACATCGCCGCCCAACGTGGCCTGAATGTGCAGGTAGCCGCTATCGAAATCCTCGTTAAGATGCGGGCTGATGATCACATCGGCAAGATGAGCGGCGGGCCGATGCTGTAACCAAACCGGGCGGAAAATTCCGCTCATCCGCCACATATCCTGGTCTTCAAGCCAGGTACCTACACTCCAGCGCATTACCATCACGCAGAGCCGGTTTTTACCCGGCTTCGCCCACTGATTCAGAGAAAACTCCGCCGGCAGTCGGCTGTCTTGCGAGTAGCCCACCCAGTTGCCGTTGCACCATAAATGAAACGCCGAGTTCACGCCGTCAAAAATAATATTCACGACGCCCTCAGCCAGCCAGCTTTCGTCTATTTCAACGGTAGTGGTATAGCAGCCCGTCGGGTTATTTTGCGGAACCTGCGGCGGCGTGGTGTTAATGGGATAAGTGACGTTGGTGTAAATAGGAACATCGTAGCCCTGCACCTGCCAGTTAGAGGGGACTGGCGTTTTATTTACCGTTTCATCGCTGTATTCCAGCCAGCGGGCCGGAACCTGCTCCGGGCTATTATAAAGGGTAAATTCCCACTGGCCGTTGAGGCAGCGGCGGTTGGGTGAAGGGGTATTATCACGGGCATCACTTTCACTGCGCCAGCTGTTCATCCGCGCATGTGCAGGTAATCGATTAAGATGGGTAATAACCAGGTTCTGCCAGTCTTTACGCTTTATTATTTCTGCAAAAGCGTTGCTATATTCGCTCATTTTTATTCCCGTTTTATTGCGGACGGTGATCTTGCTTAAATAAATTAAAGGGAAGGATATTTAATTTTTTATTACCATTCAGCAACCACGCCATCCTGTAAACGCCAGAGTGGATTTCGCCAGTCCGGCGCGGTTTTACTCATTTCAATGACTTTGGCTTCATCAATTTCCACACCCAGTCCCGGCTTCATTAACGGTTTAAAGAATCCGCCCTGCATCGCGAAGTCCTCCTTATTTTTTACAAAGTCGAGAAGTTCGGCACCCTGGTTGTAGTGAATGCCCATACTTTGCTCCTGGAAGACGGCGTTATAGGAAACAAAGTCAACGTGCAAACAGGCAGCAAGGGCAATCGGACCCAGCGGGCAGTGTGGAGCCAGCGAGACGTCATAGGCTTCAGCCATTGCGGCAATTTTAACGCATTCGGTAATACCGCCCGCGTGGGACAGATCGGGCTGCAAAATAGCCAGGCCGCCGGCTTCCAGCACGCGCTTGAACTCAAAGCGGGAATACATGCGTTCACCGGCGGCAATCGGAATGGCGGTCTGCGCCGCAAGCCGGGGATAATATTCTGCCTGCTCGGCCAGGACCGGTTCTTCAATAAATAGCGGGCGATACGGCTCCAGTTCTTTAATCAGCACTTTTGCCATCGGCGCGCTGACCCGACCGTGGAAGTCCAGCCCAAACTCAATCTGATTGCCGAAGGCTTCACGAATTTGCGCTACGGTGTTCACCGCTGCATCTACCGCGCGGGAGCTGTCGATCATGCCCATCTCTTCGCAGCCGTTTAGCTTAAAGGTGTCAAAACCGATCGCACGTAGCCGGTTGATGCCGTCAATGACATCCGCCGGGCGATCGCCGCCCACCCAGCTGTAGGCCTTCATTTTGTCTCGCACCTGCCCGCCCAACAGCTGCCAGACCGGCGCATTCAGTACTTTGCCTTTGATATCCCACAGGGCCTGGTCAATGCCGGCAATCGCACTCATCAGGATCGGGCCGCCGCGATAAAACCCCGCACGGTACATCACCTGCCACAGATCGTTAATGCGTGCAGGATCCTGACCAATCAGGTAATCGCCCAACTCGTGTACGGCTGCTTCCACCGTGCGGGCACGCCCTTCAATAACCGGTTCGCCCCAGCCCACCACGCCCTCATCCGTTTCGATCTTCAGAAACATCCATCGCGGGGGCAAACGCCAGGTCGTGATTTTGGTAATCTTCATTGCACTGCCTCTCTATACGCTTTAACAAATGCCGCTGCCTGCCGTGCGGTCTGCGCCGCAGGCTGACCGGCGCGATACAGGTCGCTACCCAGCCCGGCACCGGCGCAGCCCGCGCCGATCCACTGCGCCAGATTTGCCGGCGTAACGCCACCCACGGCAAAGACGGGCACGTCGGGTGGCAGGACCGCTTTCAGCGCCTTGATATAATCCGGACCGAACGCCGATGACGGAAAAATTTTCAGCCCGTGCGCGCCCGCCTCCAGCGCGGTGAAAGCCTCGGTGGCGGTGGCACAGCCGGGGTAGACCGTCATGCCGTGCTCCACCGCACGGCGGATCACCCCGGGATGCGTATTCGGCGTGACGATCAGGCGGCAGCCTATCGCCGCCAGTACATCGACCTGCTCCGGCTGAAGTACGGTACCTCCACCCACCTGCGCTCTGTTGCCAAACTCCTCCACGATAGTGGGGAGACTTTGCTGCCAGCGCGGGGAATTCAGCGGAATTTCAACCATGTCAAAACCGGCTTCGATCACCGCCCCAACATGCTCCGGCGCTTCTTCCGGCGTGATACCGCGCAATATAGCGATAAGCGGTAGTTCAGATTGCCACTGCATAAGCGATGCTCCTTATTCCTGCCTGAAATGCCGTGTCGCCCTCCACCACCGTGACGTTTCGTCCGATGGCGTCCAGCGCCTGCCGATAGCGTGCGGCCAGATTCGCTCCCGCTACCAGCGTCATGGCCTGCTGGCCGGAGTACAGAGTGGCCATCGCAGCCACTTCGGCGCCGATCAGCACGCCGGATAAAAACTCGCTGACCTGCTCGCGCGGCAGTGCGCCAAGCACGTACGCAGCGCGAACTTCAAACAGCATCGGCAGTACGGCAGGATCGTTCAGGCCACGCGTCAGCCCCTCGCTAAAAGCCTGCGGGGCGATGACCTGCGGAGGCAGGCCCGCGCCCACCAGCGTATGGCGCAGCAGAACATCGTGCAGTTCACCGGTCATCTGGGTACGAAAATCTTTGATACATTCGCTGTCGGCCTGCACCCATTTACTGTGGGTGCCCGGCAGGACGTAAAGAGAGGATGGGGCCAGCTGATACGCGCCAAGAAGCTGCGTTTCTTCCCCGCGTATGACGTTATGGTTGTCGCTACGATTGACGCTCAGACCAGGAACGATCCACACCTGGCCGGTAACGTGGGTTAACCGTTCGCCGATACCGTTAAGCGTCACCGGTAAAGGCAGGTAGGGAGCCTCTTTCCAGCCGACGTTGCTCCCGACCATGCCCGCCATGATTATCGGCGTGTCGCTGTCGCACCAACCGTGGGTCAACTCCGCTAACACCGCCTGCGGGGTTTGACCATTCAGGCGCGTAATGCCCTGTTGCGAATGCCTGCTTTGTGTTGCTGTGCCGTTTTGGCAGAGCCAGGCACGCAGGTTGGTCGAACCCCAGTCAATGGCGATGTAGCGAGATGTCATGTAATTTCCTTTAGCCTTCGTGTTGAGCTGGCGATCATCGTCAGCGCCGCCTGTTCTGCCGCATCGCTGTCCTGATGGCGGATGGCATCAAACAGTGTTTTATGTTCCTGGAGCGTTTTTGGCATATTGGCCTCATCGCCCATCCAGGTGCGTTCAAATACGGCCCGCTGTAGCGAACTGATGGCCACACCCAGCTGCTGTAGTACCGGGTTATGCACAGCGGCGAGTACCGCTTCGTGATAGCGAATATCCGCTTCATTAAATGCATCCCGATCCTGGTTGTTGGCGATCATCTCATTGAGCGCCAGTTCGATTTGAGCCAGGTCGCTGGAAGTGGCTCTCTCCGCCGCCCAGCGGGCAATAGAGGGTTCTACCAGGTTTCGCACTTCGCTCATCGCGCCAATCAGTCGCGGGTCGTAGTCCTGTTCCAGCACCCACTGCAATACATCCGTATCGAGATAGTTCCACTGGTTGCGCGGTGCCACGTAGGCGCCGCGATAGCGCTTCACTTCAATCAACCGTTTCGCCATCAGCGAACGGAACACTTCGCGAATGATGTTGCGTGAGGTTTCAAACTCTTCACACAGCTCGGCCTCTGCCGGTAGCGATGCACCAGGCACATACTTTCCGCCGACGATCTGTCGGCCCAGTTCCACAATCAGGCGGTCGGTTTTATTCAGGGTCATGGTGTGTCCTTTGAGTCGTTGTCCCGAGTTACTTTACCCTGAATGCCCGTTTTTCCCTCACGATTGCAGTACAAACGTGATCGTGTTCGCCTTGCCATGCGCCAGATTGTAGTACTAATTATTTAAGTTGTACTACAATCTGGATCACAAAAAGAACAATTACTATTGGGAACTCGCAGCCGACTGACGGAGATATGTCCGTGATGGAGCCAGGCATGTTTGCCGTTGTTTTAGTAGAGGGAGAGATAAAGATGGGGAAAATTAGGGGATTACCGCGATCGCAGCCACTTTCTGGCTGAAACGGCAAGGCGTGAGCTGTTAGCCGGATACTGAGATCCGGCCTTTGGCTGTTGCTGCGGCACAAACGTTTATCTGGCTCTGCGGTACAGCGCCCACTCTTCAATACGCTCTCCGTTCGGGAGCGTACAGTAGCCTACCTCCCCTTTTTCTTCTTTTACGATATCCAGCCTGCCCCCCAGATTTTTACAGTAAACGGAAGCCGGGTTGGCGAATCCAATCGGTGCCTGATCTGGCGATGGCTTTTTCGTCGCGCAGGCGGAAAGAGAAATAATGGCTACCATCAATAATGTTTTCTTCACAATAATCCCGCAATTATCTGACAAAAAAATGTGTACTGGTAAAGTGACTGACAAATGATGTCAGTCGCGTATGCACAATGTACGTCTTACGCACAGTGAATGGCAGGATACCATGACAACTTCATCAAGGAGCCGCTCGGCAGATCGGTTGGTCGATATTCTTTCGGAACTACATACGCGAGGTGTGGTAAACCGGCATGCTTTGATGAAAAAATTTAATATTACCGAGCGTACGGTGTATCGCGATCTGAACGCACTCTCTTCGATTGTGGAGATCTGCGCTGACGGACAATACCGTCTGATTTCACCGCGCCCGCTTAATATCGGCGTTGGCCTGCATCAACCGCTGGCCGATCTGATGAGCGCCGATACCTGGTTCCCGGAACGCCCCGACGAGTTCTGGCAGAAGTTGGAGATGCGCGTCGCTGCAAATCACATCCAGGTTCATCCCGTCAGTGCGGAGCATAGCGTTAAAGTCGACCTACAGCGTTATTTGCATTTAATTGAAAAAGCAATTCACAAGAACAGCGTCTGCCAGATCGTTTATAAAAATAAAACGCGGATTATTCATCCCTATAAGCTCACTAATCAGCAGAGTATCTGGTATTTACAGGCCACCGAAAACGGCAAACTTAAATCGTTTGCGCTGAGTCAGCTTAACTGGCTGGATATCAGAAAAGAACATTTCACCGTTGATAAAGCCACGCTGGCGCTGATTAATCAGCATCAGGATCCCTGGGTTAGTGAGGAGACGTTTGAAGTCCGCCTCAAAGTGAAACGGAACATCGCTGTTTATTTCCAGCGCCGAGATTTGCTGCCCCAGCAGCAGCTGGTGGAAGAAGATCGGCACAGTATTACGCTGCTCTGCCGGGCTGCACATCAGAACCAGATTATTCCGCTCATTCTGTTTTGGCTTCCCAATATTGAAATACTGGAGCCGGCATGGTTGAAAACCACCCTTGTTAACATGCTTCACGACTACTTAGCCGGGAACGAGCCGTTACCGTCTGCCTAAGCAGCGGAGTAGTTTTTCGGTAAACGCAGACATACACACAGGAGAGTTAGTATGGCCCTACCCTTTATTATTCTTGGCGTTGCTGCGGCAGCGTCCGCGTTTGGCGGTAAAAAAGCCTATGACGGTTATCAGAAAAAGTCGGAAGCCGACAAGATGCTGGCCAGCGCTAAAAGTCGATATGAAAATCGAGAAAAGCACCTTGAATATACCCGTGGGGTATGTACGGATAAACTCAATGCGCTGGGCATGAAAGAACTTGCTATCGGTAAGGATTTTGATGAATTCAACAGAGTGGCCAAAGAGCTGCTGGCCCGCCTGCAAAAAGAGGGCCATAAAGACCTCAAGCTGAGCATACCGCAGCACAGTATCAGCAAGATGCAAAATCTGGCGATTTCCGCCACCGAATATATGACGACCGTACTGGGTGCGGGTGCATCGGGTGCAGCGGCAGGTTTTGCGGTCTACGGCGGGGTCATGGCGTTTGCTGCCGCGTCAACCGGCACGCCAATTGCCGCCCTCTCCGGGGCGGCAGCCTATAACGCCACCATGGCGGCGATTGGCGGCGGATCGCTGGCGGCTGGCGGCTGGGGGATGGCCGGCGGGGCGATGGTGCTGGGCGGAGCTGTAGTGGCACCGCTGATTGCCATTGCCGGATGGGCCTATGACAGCCATGCTGACAAAGCGCTCGAGAATGCCCGCAAATCCGTGAAAGAAGCTGACAAAGCTGTAGAAAAAATGTCCTCGATTATCAAAAAATTAGTAGAAGTCAGAAAATACGCTGAGAGTATTTCTCTGCTGATCTCCGAAATGCATGACATCTTCACCGAGCACTATTTCGCGCCGCTCAAAGAGATGCATCAACGAATTATTGCCAGCGAAGGAACGCAGGCGAAAGCGGCAGACGGCCTGTCTGAAGACATTATCCGGACCATCGGGAACGGTTATAAGCTGGCCGCGATCATGGCCGACGTGATCACCACACCGCTGTTTAAACCGATGAAAACCAGCGACGGGGAAGCCGTGATAGAGAATGGTGCAATCAAGCTCAAGGTGGATAGCGATGGCATGAACGTGCTGAATAACGACGAGCTGGATGCCGCGCTGCAACAATCGGGTACCGATTTCGTTCAGTTCCAGATTAACGCTTAACCTACTGACCGGGCCGCAAAGGCCCGGATTGATAAGGGACTGAATGCCATGAGCACAACCGAATTCGACTGGGCCGAAGAACTGCATCAGACGGTGGTGAAAAGTCTGACCACGTCATTCGGGCTTGATTTTCTGTTGCTGAACGACCAGCAGGGTGGTGATGTTAACACCATTCACAATGCTCGCCAGGGTATCTATGCGACAGAGGCGGAGCGCCAGCGTTATGAACAACGCGGCGATTATGATTCACACCACTATCACCGCCACGAAAGTTATATCGCCACTAACCGAGAAGGTAAGCGCCAGCATGAAGCGGGCACGCTAACCGATACCTATACCGGTAAACAGTTTGCCCCCGAGGATGTCAAAAACCTCGACCATATTATTGCCGCTCACGAGATCCATCACGATGCGGGACGGATTCTTGCCGGGCAGGACGGTGCCGATCTGGCGAACGATGCCAGCAACCTGACCTTTACCAATGAATCGCTTAACAAGTCAAAAAAAGCGAAGACGATGGCGGATTTCGTTACGGTGCTGCAAAAACAGCATCAGGCGACCACGCAAGAGATTGCGGCACTGCGCAGTAAACCCGCCCTCAGCGAGCAGGAACAAAAACATCTTAGCAAGCTGGAAAATAAAGCTGCTGCCGATTTTGAACGAATGAAAGACGCTGACCGGCAGGCGCGGGAAAAATACGAAAGTACCGTCAACGAGGCCTATTACGGCAGCAGCAAATTTGCCAAAAACGTAGCCGGTGCCGCGCTGAACAATGGTCTGCGCATGGGTACCCGCCAGATGCTGGGACTGGTTCTGGCCGAAATCTGGTTTGAGTTTCGGGAACGCATTCCGGCGATGATTGATACCCATCGCCACGCCTTCAATGCCGGGAATTTACTCTCCGATATGGGCGACGCTCTGCGTGCCGTCTGGGCGCGGATACAGGCGAAATTCCATGTTTTTCTCACCACCTTTAAAGACGGTGCCATCGGCGGAGTGCTTTCAAGCGTAACCACCACGCTGTTGAATATCGTCTTTACCACGCAGCGATCGATAGTGCGGCTGATCCGTGAGATGTGGAACAGTCTGGTGCAGGCCTTCAAAGTCATGGTATTTAACCCCGAAGGGCTGCCGCCGGGGCAGTTGGCAAAAGCGGTCAGTAAGCTGCTTGCTGCCGGGCTGGCAGTTGTCGCCGGGGTCATCGTGAATGAAGCTTTGAACAAAATGTTTCTGTTTCCCTTCGGGCCCGAACTGGCCGCATTTTGCAGCGCGCTGGCTACCGGCCTGCTGACGCTGGTGATGAACTACTTCCTCGAACACAGTTCGATGATGAAGAAAGTGTGGGCGTTTCTGGACGCCTTCAAAGATAAGAGTCAGAAAGCGCTGGAATACTATCAGCGGGTGAATGCTGAACTGGACCGTTATCTGCTGGAACTGTCGGCTCTGGAGTTTGCCATTAATACCGCTGAATTAGCGGAGTTTTCCCGGCATCTGGCTGCGGTCAACGGCGAGGTTGAGCGTGGGCTGCTGCTGCAGGCTGAAGTGGAGCGGCGTAAGATTGAGCTGCCTTTCGAAGCTGGCAGTACCGCCTCGGTGCGCGACTGGTTAAACACGCTGTGACGCTGACGCCGGACTTTCCCTGTAACCAGTGCGGTGCCTGCTGCCGCCACGTTAACCGGGCCAGCGAAACACAGTTTCTCGATCGGGGTGACGGCATCTGCCGTCACTATCAGATGGGAACAAAACGCTGTGCGATTTATGCTACGCGTCCGCTCATTTGTCAGGTGGAAAAACAGTTTCTGCTGAATTATCAGCAGCAGTACAGCTGGCTGGAATTCATCGAGCTGAATCAGATCGCCTGCCGTATTCTGGAAAATATGGATAACGGCTAAGCTGTCGTTCGCTGACTCGCATTACTCCCTGTCTACCAGCAGCAACGTGCCATAGCTGCCCGGCGGCACCCGATGTGTTGCTCCTGCCGGGATCAGATAATAGTCGCCGGGGCTGAGCAAGACGGTCTTATCCCCGACGATAAGCGGCATTTCACCGTCGATAACCACCAGCAGTTCATCAAATTCGGCGTGGGATTCTTCAGGAATCCCCTCGCCGCCCATTTTGATCAGTTTGATATTGGCATTGCCGACGCTGCCGAGGAGGGTTGACCGCCAGACGGCGGGTAAATCTGCGGCCAGCGTTGCCAGGTTTCCGTGACTCACCGCGTGCTCCTTTTGCTAAGTAAAACGCTATCACTACCCTGTTTCTGTCCGAACGCAAATTCGTCATTGTTCTAAGCTATGCCGCCGCCGCGAGCGAGCAGCCAGCCGGTGAACCATTAACCGTCCGGCAAGAGAACCGTCAGCCTGCAAAAGAACGGTCATTCTGCGAGCGAATAGCCAGCCAGGCCGCGCCGCGCATACCGCTGCTGTCGCCGTGCTGCGCCACCACGATCGGAGTGAGGAACCGGTCGGTAAACACCCGCTCGCCGGTGGCTTCCGCCAGCCCCTCCAGCAGCAGCGGCTCATTCGACAGCCCGCCGCCGATCACAATGATGTTCGGATCGACGATATTAACGATCGTCGCCAGCAGCCGCGCCAGCTGACTTTTGAAGCGTGCTATCTGCTGTAACGCCTGCGGATCGCCCTGCTGCGCCAGCCGGATGATACCCGGGGCCGAGCGCTGCTCGCCGGTCAGCCGGAAGTAGCGCTCCGCCAGCCCGGTGCCGGAAACAAATGACTCCACGCAGTTCTGCCTGCCGCAGTAGCAGATCGCCAGCGGGCCATCCTGCTGTTCGGCGTAGTCCGGCAGGGTGATATGACCGCACTCCGCCGCGTTGCCCCACGCCCCGGTATATATCTGCTGCTTAACCGACATCCCGCCACCGCAGCCGGTGCCAAGGGTGATGCCGAATACCACCTCTGCGCCCTTTCCTGCTCCATCGCAGGCTTCCGACAGTGCAAAGCAGTTAGCATCGTTGGCAATCACCACCGCTGTATCCAGACGCTGCTCCAGATCGGTTTTCAGATCCTGGCCGTTAAGCACCAGAATATTGGAGTTTTTGATTTTGCCACTGGCGGGGGAAATACCGCCGGGTAGCGCAATACCCATCGATAATGACTGCTGGCTCTGTGTACGTATTTCCGCCACGAAATCGCACAGCTCATCAATAAATGCAGGATAGTCGATTTTTACCGTGGTGCGTCGGTAGCGGGCTATTTCCTCGCCCGTGGCATTCATCACCACCGCCGCCATTTTGGTGCCGCCAATATCCAGACCGAGATAATGCATAATGTCCCCTGCTGTGAAATACATTCCCGTGCGCCACCGTTATTCAGGCAGCAAGCGTCCTGCACTGATGAACAGCGCGCACGGGAAAACGGTTATTTTAATTAGAAGTGATATTTAAATCTTACACGAGCGCCATAGCGATCTTTATCATCACCCTGCTCGTTATCCATGCTCAGCCTGGACCAGTAGGCGCCTAAATAAACATCGAAGTTATCCATTTCCATCACGTTGCGAATGCGGTATGAGGCATGCACGGTGTGAATATCATATTTACCCAGAATAACCTCATCGGCATTAACGATGTCGGTATTAGCGAAATTAAATTTCTGCACGTCGTTTTTCGCGTAAATATAGCCCAGCTCAAAATCATGCCACAGGGCGTTGGTTCCGGCGCTGAAGTCTTTCTCGTCGGTGGCATCCAGATAGGCGGTGCTGAGGTTAAATACTACCCCATCGTCCGGATTAGATTTTTGCCCGTTCCAGCTGAAGGTGGCACCGTAGCCGTTGCGTTTTGACTGGTCGTTAAAGTTGCCGTTAGCATCATTGTAGCCGTAGGCATTGCTCACCACGTTGGTTTCCATGGCGATGGCGGCGGTGACGTCATTTACCGTATAGGCAACGATCGGACGCAGATAGATGACGTTCTTTTTATTTTCCAGCGCGTTGCCGTGATAGGCCTGATCCTGGAACAGTTTGGTGCCGTCGCTGGCGAAGGTGTTCAGCTCAAAGTAGAACGGCCCGCTCGTTTTGCTCAGCTGGATAGCGCCACCGGCGCTGCTGCGGCCACGGCCCTCTTTCATCATATAGATGTAGCCGAAGCCGTCGTCGTAGAGGTTGTTTGCCGTATTACCGGAATACTCAATCAGCGTATCCTGGTTAAGCGGGAACATATCGAAGGCTTCATAGCGCCCCACTTTCACCTTCCAGTCTTTTTCCTGACCGAAGAAGAAGGCGGCATCGTCAAGATTCATATTACCGGAGAGATCGGCCAGCGGCTGGACGGTGAATCCGGCAAACTTATTATTCGCCACGCTGCGATAGCCATCCACGCCGAGTAAAATACGGCCATTGACGTCCCAGCGTTCGGTATTTCCGGCATTCCAGTTATTGCCTGAATTAGTACGCAGCGAGGTTAACTGGCCGGTCTTACTCGCGGCATCCACGTTAAACTCCACGTCGCCATAAAACTTCAGGCTACCTTCCGGCGTATCCACGGTGATTGCAGAAAGAGCCGGAACGGAAAACAGGAATAGACTACAGAGATAATGATTAAATTTCATTATTAATTCCTTTCTTATTTTAATCGGATTGGGTTTTTATTATTTAATTTGCCATCAACATTTATGACTCTGCCTTTCTTTATTAGATGAAATACCTCCCGGATAAACACATGAAATCGGCAAAGGTGCCGGACGCGCTTAATTTATCGATAATGTCATCATCGAGAATATTGGTCAGATAGTCGTAAATAATCATACTATCGACAAAGGCGTCTTCACTGATTGCCAGCATGAACACTAATTTCACTACTTTCCCCGCATCCCATTCGATGCCCTGCGGGAATACCGCCACGGTCACCTGGGTGGTGGAGGCCACCAGCCCCATCGGGTGAGGAATAGCGATTTTATCCGCCAGCAGCGTGGAGGCATGGGCTTCACGCTCCGCCACCGACGGCAAGTAGCGGGCGTCCACCTTGCCGGTGGACTCCAGCCGACGGGCAAGAAACTCAATCAGCGAGTCCTTGTTATGTTCGGACTGCTCAAAAATAAAGAAATGCGCCGGAGAGAAATAGTTCATCACCGTATCCGCCGGGGAGCGATGATTGGTCAGGTAATATTTGATGTTCTCCAGCTGCCAGCGCTCCGGCAGCGCGGGCAGATTAATCACCTTTCGGTTTTTCTCCGCCACCGGCACCATGCTGATCACCACGTCCTCGGCGATGTTTTCCATCGCCTGATACTGCTGAACGGAGATCGGCTCGCCAATCGCCATATTGGGATACATGCGTACGATCCGCTGGCTGACGATCCGCGTAGAGGCCATGCCCTGATCGCTGACGATCAGCGCACTGACCGCGCTGCCCTGATGCTGATAGAGGGTATCCTCCAGCACCGCGCCAATGTGCATCACCAGATAACCGATTTCATCGTCGCTCAGCTTGCCGGTGAAAAAGTTATCCAGCTCGCTGAAGGCGGTCAGGGTCATTTCGTACATCAGCGGATAGTGGCGCTTAATCTGATCCAGCAGCGGGTTGATAATGGTGATGCCGTGATTCACCCGGGTGCGCATCGCCTTAATGTGATTCAGCAGGTTCTTTTTCGACTGCTCGTCGTAGCTGACGTCGCAGTACCAGACGGAACTGACGTAGCTTAAGAAATGGTTCATCACCGTCAGTTCCGCATCGTAGCAGCGATCCGGCAGATCGCTGTCGCCGCTAACCGAGCAGAAGGCCGACAGGTTCATCGCCATATAGTTAACTTCACCAGGCGGTACGCTGCCGGATTGCTCCGCCAGCAGCAGTTGCAGAACCTGGCGCGCAATGGGCTTCCACAGCGTGTCGCACTGGTTAAAATCGTAATCCAGCAGCCAGTTGCCGCCGCGTATTCTTTCCAACGCAATGCCGCAGCAGAGCGTAAAAGAACGCAGATTCACGTCGCTAAAGCGCAGCTGGTTATTCACCAGCAGCTGGCTTAGCGCATTTTTGATTTCGGAGAAGGCGCTTTCGCAGGCAAACAGCTCGCGGTAGTCGCTTTCGGTTTCCGTTGAGCGCAGCAGGTGATCGTAGATGCAGCGGCGGATATTCACTTCATCCCCGGCGATCCTTAATCGTTCGTTCCCCACCGCGTTCACCGCAATCTGATAGAAAGAGAAGTGGCGTTTCAGCAGCGCCACGTCGTTTTTCAGGCTGTAGATGCTGATAAACCAGTCCGACTCCAGCTCTTCCAGCGCCACGTATCCCTGCTGACGCAGCAGCAGCGCCATCAGCTGCTTTCTGCGATCCGCCGCGGATCGGGTCTGGTTGACCGGCCTGTCGGACTCTTCCAGCAGCGCGTGATAGCTGGCGGGGTCGTCGCATTTCACTTCAAACCCCGTTTTGCGATCGTATAAGAGACTGATGCCGTAGCGGGGGATAATATCGCTTAACTCTTTCAGATCGCTGCGAATGGTGCGCGTTGACACGTTCATCTCTTTGGCAAGAAACGCCTGCGTCGCCGGACCTTTGGCAATCTGCACGAAAATATCTCTGACCCGTTTATTGGTGAACAGTCTCATATTTCTCTCTTAATCCCTGGTGATATACAGCGTCTGGACATCGTTTTGTTGCAGCTGCTGGCGTACCGGCATCGGCGTACGTTCATCCAGCATCACTGGGCGAGCATTCGCCAGATCCGGCAGAGCGACGGCCTGCTCCAGGTTCGGGTTGTACAGCCTGACGATGTAGCCCTCTTCCTGTTCGGCGCATTTCACCGTACTGATCAGCGCATCGTTTTCGCCGTGCGGCAACGTCAGCAGACTGAGCGTTTCCGGGTAGTCGCGCACTTCATCGTTCAGGCAGAAGCGCAGACGCCCGTTGAGAAAATCGCTGTCCTGATACACCGGGAAGGTGGTCAGCAGCTGCTTCGACACCCTTGCGTGCTGCCCCTGGTTGAAGCTGCCGCTGTGGATGCGCCAGCCGAAACTGAACGAGAGCGATCCCAGCAGCTGAGCATCCGGCGTGGCAATCACCGACTCGCCGGAGGCGCGGCCCGGGCGGTACAGCAGGTTTTCTTTGCCCATATAGCCGAAGGTACGGAACAGCGTTACGGCGATGGTATCAAAGCCGTCACCGACGATTTCATACTCGCGCACGCCGTTGGTATGCAGGGTGAAACCGTGCTGGTCGTCGTGCAGGTTGACGTAGCTCTGCATCGGCTCGATAGCGATCGGCTTCTCGTGCCAGTTTTCCTCTTCCCACACCGCCAGCGCGTTGCTGAGCTGCACCGGCCGGGTGACGACGCCAAACAGCTGATCCGCGCAGGAGACATTGGCCAGAATATCCGTGGCGAAGTGTACGCACAGGCGATGACTCAGCACATCATTTTCCACGTCCACCCTGAAGCGGATCAGATCGTCATCCTGCAGGGTGACGGTCGCCGCCACTTTCATCGGTGAACTGGCAATACCCTGCGCTCGCTCTTCCAGGCTGGCAGGCACCGAGAGCAGATACTCAAGATGCAGCGTCTGGCGCAGATCGTCCTGCTGGCGGCTGGCCTGCACCAGCGCATTTTCCGAGGTGATGAACATGTCCTGACGCGGTGGCGAATAGTTGTAGGAGTCGCCGTCGTCGCCGTTTTCCACCAGCAGCATCTGCCGCTGATAGCGCTTGCCGCTGGCCTTGTGGGTAATCGCCAGCAGGCCGTTGCCCTCCACTTCAATGCGATAGGCTGCATTTTCAATCACCGTCCCGGCATCCACCTGGCGTGAGCTGATGCCGTCGGCGGCGAAATCCAGATGCCAGCGGGTGTAGCCCAGCGCCGGAAGATCGCGGGCGGCCACCGTCAGGCGGGTACGGAACACTTTTTCCGGGCGGTGATACGGTTTGCCCGGGTTCAGGCGGATGGTCTGATTCAGCACGTACTGGGTCAGATCTTCCTGTTCTTCAATCACGCACGGCAGCGCATTGCCGTCGGCATCCCGCAGGGTGAACGGCAGGCCGGGCAGCCACGCCTCGAAGGTGATCTGCTGCGTGACCGGGTTCGGCAGCGGGTTGAACACGGTAAAGCTGTAGTCGTGATCGCGCGGAATGCGGATGCTAATCTGCCGGGTGGCCGACTCCAGCAGATTGGTAGCCAGATCGCGCGCCTGCTTATAGCGGAAGGCGATATCGCGGTTGGTGTCGTCGCTGTTGCAGCCGCCGATGCTGTCGTGTGCGGCGTTATAAAACATCAGCTTCCAGATATCCGCCACGATGCGCGACGGATAGTCATGCCCCAGGCCGCGACCGATCGCCAGTACCGGTTCCAGGGTGTTGACCAGCAGCGCTTCCACTTCGTTATTCAGCAGCTTAAGGTCGGCGCGGCAGGAGAAGATGGTTTTGTGCACGCGGGAGTGTTTGCCCTCGGTCAGCTCACCCTGCAATACGCGAACTTCCCCGCCTGACTCGTTTTCCACCGCCTGCACAAACTCCAGCGGGCTGCTGATTTGGTAGTGGCGGGCACTGTCGCATTCATTGAACGAACGCACCAGCTCCGGCAGGTTTTCCCGCACCGGGGCCTGGTCAAAGCCGTGCGGATAAAGCAGATGCTGGCGCGTGCTGCGAGCTTCGATCGGTGCCATTTTTTCGTCGAGAAACGCCTTCATGGTCGCCGGCGTTTCGTCGATCAGGCCGCCGTAGTGGTAGCCCCACGGCATCTGCACGGCAAAGACCTTGTCGCCGTTATCACCCTGCCAGAGAAACTCGGTTTCATGCAGGGTGTTATCGGCAATGCCGCGCCAGAAAAGCGCGTGGCGGATGCCGAACTGGCGATAAATCTGCGGCATGTTGCCGCCCTGGCCAAAGCAGTCCGGCACGTAGCCGAGCGGCAGGCTGTGACCGGCCTCTGCGGCAATGCGCTGACCGTAATACAGGTTGCGCACTACGGACTCCTGATGGATCACCAACTGGTCGGTCTGGGTGTACCACGGGCCGGTAATCAGGCGCTGTTCGGCAATCAGATGATGCAGGCGGTCGCGATCTTCCGGTGCCCACTGCAGATAGCTCTCAATCAGCGAGCTTTGCGCATCCAGCAGGTAGCTGGGGAAATCCGGGTTATCTTCCAGCACGCGCAGCACATTTTTAATATGGCTGAACAGGTAAATACGCGAGCGCGAGGTGGTGAAGTACCACTCCTGGTCCCAGTGCGTGTGGGTATAAACATGTACGGTTTTCTTGTTCATTACGTCGTCCCTAAACCACTCGGGTCATTAATCAAATTTGATTTCGATACTGTCCGCAGCAAAGTCATCGGCCTGCGCGCTGCCCGTCGGTTCGTCGTTAAAGTTCACCAGCAGGTTGGCTCCGAAGGCGATAACCAGCGTGCCGACCAGCGCCCCGGCGAAGTAGGCCCAGGCGTTACCGACGGTAAACCCGCCGTACAGCCCGCCCAGCGGCGGCATAATCGGATAGGCTTTCAGCAGGGCCACGGTCATGGCACCGGCGATACCGGCAAAAACGTTAAGCGGGATCAGGCGTGCCGGATTTTTCAGCGTGAAGGGGATCGCCCCTTCGGAGATGCCGAGGATGCCCATAATCACCGAGCCGTTACCGGCCTCTTTCAGCGTCTGGCTGTAGTTGGCCGGGCGCAGGAAACGTGCGGCGGCATAGCCCAGCGGCGGGATAATAATTGCCACGTTGACCAGGATAGCGGGCAGATACACGCCGCTGAGGAACAGCACGTTCGCCGTACCCCACGCTGCTTTGTTCACCGGGCCGCCGAGGTCAAAGCAGATCATGCCGCCGAGCACCGCCGCCAACACCACGGTACTGGTGCCGTCTTTAGTCATTTCCTGCACCCAGGACATCAGCGAACTGTTCAGCCAGCTCAGGGCATCGCCCAGCAGCAGCAGCATCACCAGCACCTGCAGGCCAACGGTGATAAACGGCAGGATAATCAACGGCACCGAGGTCGCCGCCGAGCCGGTGATCCGCACCTTGCGTGCCACCCAGTCGGAGGAGTAGCCCGCCAGCAGGCCGCCGATTGCCGCGCCGAGGAAGCCGGAACCGGTGATGGAGGCGATCAGCCCGGCGGCAAAACCGGCCGCCAGCCCTTTTTTCCCGGCGATGGAATAGGCCACATAGGCACCGAGGATATAATTCATCAGCCCGATTATTTTGAAGCCTATTTCCTGAGTCTGATACAGCCAGTTTTTAATTCCCTGCACGTCGGCAAACTGATTAAGATCGGAAGCACCAAAGGCAATGCCGATAATTTTTGCTACGGCCACCATCAGTGAACCGGCAATAATCACCGGAAGGGCAAAGGAAATACCCGTCATCAGATGGTTCTTTATATCCACCATTATTTTTTTCATAGGATCACCAGAGTTATTTATTTTTACGTTCTTCAACGGCGGCGACGCATTTCTTAATGACTTCAGCGGCGTG
Organism: Erwinia sp. S43; assembly: GCF_016624745.1. NCBI lineage: Bacteria > Pseudomonadati > Pseudomonadota > Gammaproteobacteria > Enterobacterales > Erwiniaceae > Erwinia > Erwinia sp. S43. The sequence goes on from NZ_JACVTX010000004.1 coordinate 225,771, forward strand.
GCTGACGCACTGTCCAATTTTTACCCGGATTATGACTTTCCCTTCAAAACGCTCCTCTTCTTCTATGGATCGATCGGCGGCAATCAGCACAAAATCGGCAGCGCTAATGTCCGCCGGGGAAAGCTTGTTCATCATGCCCATCGCACCCTGCTGTTCAACTTTGACGTTGTGGCCCAGCTTTGCGCCCTCTTTTTCCAGCGATTTTGCCGCCATTGGCGTATGGGCCAGGCCGGCGATGCAGGAAGTGACTCCAACAATATTCATGCGTCCTCCTCAATCACCACACGCGACTGCATGTAGTTGAACAGTTCATCTTCGCTTTTGGCATCAAACAGTTGCTGACGGAAGTCGTCCTCGACGATCTGGCTGGCCAGGCTGTTGATAATTTTCAGGTGCAGCAGCTGCGCACCGGATTCCGGCACGAACAGGCCGAAAACGATTTTTATCGGGCTGTCGTCCAGGCTTTCCCAGTCCAGCGCCTGCTGCAGGCGGATAAAGATCACCCCCGCCTCGGTCACGTTGACCGTTTTGGCATGCGGGATGGCAATCTGGCCTTCAAACCCGGTGGAATACTGATTTTCGCGGGTCCACAAATCCGCCTCTATTTTTTCTGCATCCGCCGCCCAGCCCCGCTCAACTGCCTGCTGCGACAGAAACTGAAATATCTCCCCCTTACTACTAAAATTCTTATTCAGAAAAATGTTCTCTCTGGCAATCAACATAATTGCGACGTCTCCACTTTTGTCTTCAGCATGTCCTGGCAACATAATAAGCGGATTAACGAAAGCGAAAAGAGAAGCGGTTTCCTCCGCCAGGGGGAAACCGCTTGTTATTGCGGATAATAAAATGAGACTTGCTTCTCAAAAGGTGGAATAACTGTGATGTGACGCTTATTTTTGACGGGGTAATTAGCGGAAATGAATAAGGGAATTTTGTGAGGTGGGTGATATTTATTTTGATTTTAGTCAGGCTATTTCACTCAGTTTAATAGGGTCATCGGTGAAAATATCGCCGTATCAAACCCAAGGAGTGCAACTTTGTGCAGCAGTGAACAAGGATTGCCTATACTTTTAGTACAACGCGCTGACCGGGACACGCCATGCTAGCCAATACGCTTATCGCCCTTGTGGCGGCAATACATATCTATATCCTGATCCTGGAGATGTTTCTGTGGGATACCCCAACCGGCCGCCGGGCGTTTAATCTGAGCGAGGAGTTTGCCCGCAGCACTCGCGTGCTGGCGGCGAATCAGGGACTGTACAACGGCTTTCTGGCCGCCGGTCTGCTGTGGGGGCTGTGGCTTGGCGAGGGCGGATTCCAGTTTAAGCTGTTTTTCCTCAGCTGCGTGATGATTGCCGGCATCTACGGGGCAGCCACCGCCAGCCGGAAGATCCTTTACGTGCAGTCGATTCCCGCTTTGATTGCGCTGGCGGCGTTGCTGTATGGTTAATGTTTTCCTCCTCTGGCTGGACGATCGTAGGCGCTAAAACTGCTCCCGCCTCTGTGGATAATTTGAATTTCAACAAGGAACCCTGAAATGCCACTCCCCGCCCGTATGAAACCCGTCCGAGCCAGCCGCATGAAAATTAAAGCGCTGGCCGAAAAAGCCGACGAGATCCTCACGATGATTGATACCGGTTCAGATGAAAATGACGAAACGTTAAATGCGTTTATTGCTGAGTGGAATAGCCAGGTTCCGAATCCGTATGCGTATTCAAATTTCAGGGATTTTTCGTCCTGGACCAGCGCAAAACAGTTCACCAAAATCGCCTTTAATCAGGAAAAATTCTATGAGGATTTAACCTGGGAAGAACTGGTGCAGCTCATTACATTTATTTATCAGGCGGAAGGTAGCGAAGCCGATGTGGACTTTGCACTGCGTCTTTTGGAGAAAAACTTTACGGCGAACCCCTCCGATCTGATGTTCTGGCCGAATGAGTGGTTTAAGGATGAGACGAATCTTCATATCAGTCTTTCCGCCGAGGAAATGGGCGGGTATTTGATGGCGGCATCCAATCGCTATGTTGCGGGCGCGCCGGAAATTGAACTGAAGTATTCGCTGCCGGTGGGGGGGTGGGACTAGCGGGGTTAGCCACCAATTACCCACCCGGCCCCCCAGGGCGCGTTCATCAATGCGCCCTTCCCTGCAATCCCACTTTCCGCATGTTACTTATCCATGTTCCAAACTTTCTAAGCGCTATCACAACTCTGTTTTAAATCCATCAACTGCGCTGTTTGTCGCGCATCCGTTGTGTCATGTTATTTACTGTTATCGGTAACAGTAAACGCTGCCTGCCGCTAAAAAGACCGTGGAATGCCTGAAGGTGATGTGTCTATGGGTAGCAATCCATCGTCGCTAAATAAACGTTATTTGATACCAGGATGCCCAATGAGTAAAAACGTCAAACTATCGCAAAAACGTTGGCTCTATTTAATGCCGATAATATTCATTACCTACAGTCTTGCCTATCTTGACCGCGCCAACTACGGTTTTGCCGCCGCGGCCGGTATTGATAAGGACCTGGGGATTACCAAGAATATTTCATCGCTGATAGGTGCCCTGTTCTTCCTCGGTTACTTCTTTTTTCAGGTTCCCGGCGCGGTTTATGCCGTAAAACGCAGCGTCCGCAAACTGGTGTTTGTCAGCCTGCTGCTGTGGGGAGCACTGGCTGCCGCCACCGGCCTGGTGGCGAATATTCCGATGCTGATGATTATCCGCTTTACGCTCGGCGTGGTGGAAGCGGCGGTGATGCCAGCGATGCTGATCTTTATCAGCAACTGGTTTACTAAAGGTGAGCGCTCGCGGGCCAATACGTTCCTGATACTCGGCAATCCGGTGACCGTGCTGTGGATGTCGATTCTCTCCGGCTATCTGATCCAGGCCTGGGGCTGGCGCGAGATGTTTATCATCGAAGGTATCCCGGCGGTTGCCTGGGCCTTTTTCTGGTGGTGGGCGGTGCGCGATAAGCCGTCACAGGTGTCGTGGCTGTCAGAGAGCGAGAAGCGTGATTTAGAACAGGCGATGGCCGCCGAACAGCAGGACATCAAGCCGGTAAAAAATTACCGCGAAGCCTTCACCTCGCGCAACGTGATTTGCCTGTGCCTGGTGCACGTCTTCTGGAGCATTGGCGTGTACGGTTTTATGATGTGGATGCCGTCGATTATTAAGGCAGGCGCCAATCGCGATATCGTCTCCGTTGGCTGGCTGGCCGCCGTGCCTTACCTGGCCGCGATCGTGCTGATGCTGATTGTCTCAACGCTGTCGGACAAAATTCAGAACCGCAAACTGTTTGTCTGGCCGCTGCTGCTGGTCGCGGGACTGGCCTTCACCGGTTCGTGGCTGCTGGGCAGTGATTCATTCTGGATCTCCTACGGGCTGTTAATTCTTGCTGCCGCCTGTATGTACGCACCTTACGGTCCGTTCTTTGCGCTGATCCCCGAACTGCTGCCAAAAAGCGTGGCCGGTGTATCAATGGGCCTGATCAACAGCTTTGGCGCGCTGGGTGCCTTTACCGGTGCCTGGCTGGTGGGATTACTGAACGGCCTGACCGGCAACCCGAGCCTGTCGTTTGTGCTGATGGCGGTATCACTGTTTGTTTCGGTGGCAATCATGTATTCGGTGCGTCCGCAGACAAAGCAGGATGGTAAGTCGGTAACCGCGATTGAGGCTAAGGCTTGATGATTTGAGCTTTGCGAAAAACGGTGTATCAGCACCGTTTTTTCCTTACGATAATCATAATTTTTCGTCAGGTTACTGTTGGTTAGGTAACGCAGATTCATTCAGAATGAATCAACTCAAATAAAAAATTGTTTGAGATTTTTTTTCTATGCACATCATCATGGCAAACATTACAAAGTGTAATTAGGTTTCCTAACACATTTTCCCCACCGTCAGCATGGTGTTCAATATGATGTAATTCAAGAAAAGTCCTTGGATCTCCGGGAATTTTTCTTATATGGGACCATTGGCAGATTCGACAAGCATGGCGATCTCGTTCCAGCACTTTGACTCGGACAGGATCGGGTATTTTTCTATCATGAACTTCCGCTTGCCGATCTTCTTCAAGCAGGTAGGCACCTACATTCAATTCCGGGCGACCGGAATTTTTAGTTGCAATCGGCCAGCCATCCTCAGTGCGTAATTCGCGGGTACGACGAGCCCACTCCTTACTATCGTTAGCTAAATATCTCAACTCCTCACCCGTTACCGGGCGACCAACATTCTTCCTCAGATAGGTCAGTATTTTTTCCTTGGTTGAAACCTTAGTACGGCGAAGTTCATTGACTTCATTCCAACGGAGCGCAGCTTCTCTATCTTGTTCAGAAGACATCAGTGCATAAATATCAGTTTTGAGGCAGCTAATGTCACTGACATTGAGATCTTCTATAGAAATTTCCTGTTGCTCGATCATTTCTTTAAGTGTATTACCACTTAATACTGACCAACCAAATTCAACCCTTAATTCTCTTATCCTCCTTGCATATTCGCTTATCCCAGCGACTATCATTAATTCATCGCCATGAATAATTTCCCTTGGGTATTTCATTAGATATGCCAAAATACGCTCTCGCGCAGAATTACAGCCTTCATCATTAATAAGAGAGCTCCCTAAATCACGTAACACGTGAGTTGCAGGTACGAGAGCCAAAACCTGCTCCCGCAAAGAACTTTCTAATAATCTGCTCTCAAAATCAGCAATTAATACTGCAAGCTGTTTACGCAGCGTTTCCGGTTCGTTCTTCTTTGATCTTCGCACCATTTTGAATTCTGCATTCCATCAAGTGAATAACATAACTAGCTATTTTTTCAGCAAAAACAGGAGGAACCGCATTACCAATCTGGCGAGCGATTTCTGTTTTAGTACCTGTGAAAACAAAGCTATCATTAAAACTCATTAACCGGGCAGCTTCACGATGTGTTATTGGACGATGTTCTTCCGGATGGAGATAACGTCCTTTTTCAGGCTTAAAGAATTCTGTACGTATGGTAACGGAAGGGCGTTCCCACCATAAGCGTCCAAAGAGGTCCGTACCACCGGATTTTTTTCTAATCCAACAATCAGGGGTAATATCTGGCCTGTTATTTTGCAAGTCAAATCTGTTACCCCCTATCGGAACAGCGCGATAACGCTCCTGAGACAGAGCAGTTGGGTTCCGACCGAAGTGGAGATCCAATGGAGGTGGGACGTCCCGAATTTCTGTTCCCACGGGTTCTGGTAAATCACTAATAAAATCTTTAACGTTTAGCCATGAAGGAAGTTTACCGGGTTTATCCGGATTTTGATGCGAAGGCAACGGCGGAAAGTTTGATACTTTATCCAGAGAAAACCGCTCTTTCTTAATGCCAATGGCAATAGCGCGCTTACGCGTCTGAGGTACACCATAATCAGCGGTATTCAGTATTGAAGGGTTTAAAAGCGTGAAACCCAGTCTTTCAGCACGGACCGTGATATCCTGAAACTCATCACTCGATAAAAGCCCGGGAACGTTTTCCATAACAAAAACTGAGGCCGATGACTTCTCAATGATATCCATGTAAGGTTCCCAAAGTGCACGACGATGGTCACCATCACGGTTTTTATTTAATAAGCTGAACCCCTGGCAAGGGGGACCACCAATAACGATATCTGCTTCAGGTACGGGATTTTCAGCAATCCATTCCTCAATATTTGCGACTACACCATGCTCACCATAGTTAGCATTGTAGGTTTTGATCGCAGCACTATCATTATCAAGTGCCAGAATACCTTCAAAATGAGCGCTATTATCACCTTTCATGAAGCCGTAGGACAAACCACCGGCACCACAAAATAAATCGATGACTTTCAACTTGCTAATTTTACTCATTAAAAATAGCTCCTGGTTCTGAATTTCATATCAACGGGTTATTCTACCACAAAATAGAACTGTATGCATTTACAGTATTTGGCGTTTCTATGAATCAGAAGTGAGGCTATCGGTTATATAAAAACGACACAAGGAGCAAATCAGGCAGGATTGAGAATCGCTTAACTCATTGATATTTAATGGCACGCCCTACAGGATTCGAACCTGTGACCTACGGCTTAGAAGGCCGGTGCTCTATCCAGCTGAGCTAAGGGCGCACGGTGAGTGGGTCGGATTATACGGTCAACCTCCGCTTAGTCAACGATTTTACCGCCTTTCGCCACCCGATGACGAAGTAATGAACGATATCCTGCCAATCTCCGCCTGACAGCAGCGCCCGCTTCTGACAAAATAGGGCCAATCCCCGATTTAACTCAACACAGATGGATCACCTCTCTGATGGTAGCAAAAATTATTGACGGTAAAACGATTGCGCAGCAGGTGCGGCAAGAGGTTGCGGAAAAAGTACAGCAGCGTCTGGCAGCCGGTAAACGTGCACCTGGCCTGGCCGTAGTTCTGGTGGGTGAGAACCCGGCGTCGCAAATCTATGTCGGCAGCAAACGTCGTGCCTGTGAAGAGGTCGGTTTCCTCTCCCGCTCTTACGATCTGCCCGCAACGACCAGCGAAGCAGAGCTGCTGGATCTGATTACCGAACTGAACAACGATCCGGCGATTGACGGTATTCTGGTGCAGCTGCCGCTGCCGGCCGGCATTGACAATGTGAAGGTGCTGGAGCATATCTCTCCGGCAAAAGACGTGGACGGCTTCCATCCTTATAACGTTGGCCGCCTGTGCCAGCGTGCGCCGAAGCTGCGTCCGTGCACGCCACGCGGCATCGTCACGCTGCTGGAGCGCTACAATATTGACACCTTCGGCCTGAACGCCGTAGTGGTTGGAGCCTCAAACATCGTTGGTCGCCCGATGAGCATGGAGCTGCTGCTGGCCGGTTGTACCACCACCGTAACTCACCGCTTCACCAAAAATCTGCGTCATCACGTGGAGCACGCCGATCTGCTGGTGGTTGCCGTTGGCAAACCCGGCTTTATTCCCGGCGAGTGGATTAAGCCTGGCGCGATTGTGATCGATGTGGGCATCAACCGCCTGGAAAGCGGCAAAGTGGTGGGCGATGTGGAGTTTGAAACCGCCTCCGAGCGCGCTTCCTATATCACTCCGGTGCCGGGCGGCGTGGGTCCAATGACCGTAGCAACCCTGATTCAGAATACCCTGCAGGCCTGTGAAGGCAGCGATGATGGAGCAGCAGAATAATGGCAACTTTTTCCCTTGGCGATCATCCACATGTGGATCTCTGCGACCTGTTGAAGCTGGAAGGCTGGGTTGAAAGCGGCGCAATGGCTAAATCCCTGATTGCCGACGGTTACGTGACCGTCAACGGCGCGGTGGAAACCCGCAAGCGCTGCAAAATCGTGGCTGGTCAGACCGTCGAATTCGATGGCAATCAGGTTACCGTTACCGCCTGACGCTCAATAAACGCATCAAGCAGCCGAGAACACGTCTGTTTGTCAGCTTAAGCCGCCATTCTTCGGGATAGCGGCTTTTTTATGCCGATGTAAACAGCCGATGCTCTGTATTACGGCAACCCGCTCAAGATTTCTCCATTCTCCTACCCACAAATGATTACTCCGTTGATCGTTGATTCATATCAATAAATTACCGACAGCAGGCGTTACCCTGCCTTATCCCCTGTTAAACGGAAGAGGTAGAGCATGAAAGCTGCTGTAGTCACTCACGATCACAAAGTGAACGTTGTTGAAAAAACCCTCCGCCCACTCAAGCACGGCGAAGCCCTGTTAAAAATGGATTGCTGTGGCGTGTGCCATACCGACCTGCATGTTAAAAATGGTGATTTCGGTGATAAAACCGGGGTCATCCTTGGCCATGAAGGCGTAGGCGTCGTCAAGGAAATCGGCCCGGGCGTCACCTCACTGAAGCCCGGCGATCGCGCCAGCGTAGCCTGGTTCTTCAAAGGCTGCGGCCACTGTGAGTACTGCAACAGCGGTAATGAAACCCTGTGCCGTGACGTGGTTAACGCGGGCTACACTGCCGACGGCGGCATGGCGGAAGAGTGCATCGTGGTGGCGGACTACGCGGTAAAAGTGCCGGACGGTCTGGATTCTGCGGCAGCAAGCAGCGTGACCTGCGCCGGGGTTACCACCTATAAAGCGGTGAAAGTTTCCGGCATCGCCCCTGGCAAATGGCTGGTGATCTACGGCCTTGGCGGTCTGGGCAACCTGGCGCTGCAGTACGCTAAAAACGTATTTAACGCGAAGGTGATTGCCGTTGACGTCAACGATTCACAGCTGCAGTTCGCCAAAGATATGGGCGCGGATATGGTGATCAACTCACGCAATGAAGACGCGGCAAAACTGATTCAGGAACGCGTGGGCGGCGCTCACGCAGCGGTAGTGACTGCCGTTGCTAAAGCGGCCTTTAACTCAGCGGTAGACGCCATGCGCGCCGGTGGGCGCATCGTGGCCGTTGGCCTGCCGCCGGAGTCAATGAGCCTGAATATTCCGCGCCTGGTGCTGGACGGTATTCAGGTGGTGGGATCGCTGGTTGGCACGCGTGAAGATCTGGCCGAAGCCTTCCAGTTTGCTGCCGAAGGTAAAGTGCTGCCGAAGGTTACCCGCCGTCCGCTGGAAGATATCAACACTATCTTCCACGAAATGGAAAGCGGGACTATCGTTGGCCGTATGGTGATTGATTTTACCGGGGCGAAATAATCCCCTTTAACCGGCCCGCACTACGCGGGCCGGTTGTTCGCAAACGCTACTCGCTCCACGGCTGTACCCGATAGGCACAACGCCTGGCCTGGCTGAGAATATGCTCAATGCGTACCACGTCGGCGTGCAGCACTTCGCTAAAGATGGCCTGTTCCGCCCGGCAAAATCCCTGACAGACCGTTGCCGCCGCGCAGATAGGACAGTGGTTCTCAATCAGCAGCAGGCTGCCATCATCCAGCACCTCATATTCCGCCATATAGCCTTCGGCAGAACGGATCTCCGCCAGCCGCGCAACGCGTTCGGTTAAACCGCCAAGCGCAGCCAGTTCGTGCCGATAAAACTCGCGGGTTTTCTTCTCGCGCTTTTCAATCAGCAGATCGATTCCCTGCTCGCCAAACGTTTCTCTGACAATCTCCAGCAGCTGGACGGTCAGTTCGGGGTGAGTATCCGGAAACTGCTTCTGCCCTTCCGCCGTCAGCTGCCAGAACTGTGAAGGGCGGCCCACGCCACGCGATTTAGAGAAGGCGGCAACCAGCCCTTCCGCCGCCAGCTTGTTGAACTGCTGGCGCGCGGCTTCTGCGGTCATTCCCAGCACCTTTCCCGCTTCAGCAGCCTGCTGTGGGCCACGGGTTTTCAGCAGATGAAGCAGCCGCTGTGATGTCGATAAGTGCTCTTCATGTGAAGGTTCCGTTGACAAGATTTTTATACCCCCACTAATATTCCAAGTGTTTTCTTGTTTTATTAATTTACCTCAGAGCTGTGCGGCCGACAACGTCTGAGCGAATAACCATTATGCCTCACGGAGTCACTATGTCATCGCATGAAGGGAACTGGGGAGATCTGCTCTCCGGTCAGAATGCCGCACGCTCGGCTGCACTTTCCGGCGGCGTTGCGCTGCACGCCATCAATATCTATATCGCCACCACCGTGCTGCCGTCGGTCGTTCAGGAGATCGGCGGGCTGAATCTGTATGCATGGAATACCACGCTGTTCGTGGTTGCCTCGATACTCGGTTCGGCACTGACCAGCCGCACGCTGAACCGCACCGGTGCGCGCGGTGCCTATATGATTGCCATCACGCTGTTTCTGGCCGGCAGCCTGCTGTGCGCCCTGGCACCGTCGATGCTGGTGATGCTGCTGGGCCGTACCGTGCAGGGGCTGGGCGGCGGTTTCCTGTTCGCGCTGGGCTACGCGATGATCTACGAAGTGTTTGAGAAGTCGCTGTGGCCGCGTGCCTTTGCGCTGGTGTCGGGCATGTGGGGCGTTGCCACGCTGGTTGGTCCGGCGATCGGCGGTATCTTTGCCGATATCAACGCCTGGCGCATGGCATTTGGCTTCCTGGTCCCGGTGTCGCTGCTGTACGCCTGGCTTATCTGGCGTGCGCTACCCGCCGACGCTCAGGATCGCGGGCCTGCCGCGCCGCTGCCGGGTATCCAGCTGCTGCTGCTGACGGCGGCGGTGCTGGCCATCAGCCTCGGCAGTACCGAAGCGGATCTGAGCTATAACCTACTCGGGGTTGGCGTGGCGGTGATTCTGGTGGCGATACTGGTACGTCGTGAACGGAAAGGCGACGCTGGCCTGCTGCCGCGCAATGCGCTGCGCCTTCATTCACCGCTGCTGATGCTGTATCTGACCATCGGCCTGCTGGTGGTCGGCATGACCAGTGAAACCTTCGTGCCCTACTTCCTGCAGCACCTGCACGGCCAGTCTCCGCTGATGTCGGGCTATCTGGCGGCGCTGATGGCGGCAGGCTGGACGCTGGCCGAAGTCTGGAGCTCCGGCTGGCAGGGCAAACGTATTACGCTGGCGATTGTTATTGGCCCGGTGCTGGTGCTGGCCGGGATGGTAATGCTGGCGCTGGCGATTCCGGTACAGATCGCCGAGGGCATCACGCTGCTGGTGGCGATCTCGCTGGCGCTGCTGCTGGTGGGCTTCGGGATTGGTATCGGCTGGCCACATCTGCTGACCCGGGTGCTGGAGGTAACGCCTGCAGAAGATCAGGACGCCGCCGCCACTTCGATTTCTACCGTACAGCTATTCGCTACCGCACTGGGCGCTGCGCTCTCCGGCATGCTGGCGAATATGGGCGGGCTGAACGTGCCGGGGGGCACTGAGGGGGCAATCAGCGCTTCGCGGGTGCTGTTTGGCGTGCTGGCGCTGGCACCGCTGCTGGCAATCTACAGCGCCAGCCGGGCGGCTAAAGCCAGGTAACCAGAACGATGCCGCTCAGACGGCGGCATCGCTTATCACCGTTGCGCCATCGACCTGACCCAGCTGGTAATGCCGCACCTCCGCATGTTCAGCAATCAGCTGTGCCAGCAGCGGCGAATGGCTGGTCACCCACAGCTGGCTGTAGCGGCTGGCTTCGGCAATCAGCTCAGCGAGCGCGGGCAGCAGATCGGGATGCAGGCTGTTTTCCGGCTCGTTAAGCGCCATAAATGCGGGCGGACGCGGGCTGAGCAGCGCCACCACCAGGCAGAGAAAGCGCAGCGTACCGTCGGACAGCTCGGCGGGCTCCAGCGGCCGCAGAATACCCTGGCGATGCATCAACAGCTGAAAGCGCCCGCCCTGCGCGTCCACTTCAAAACGGCTGTCGGGAAACGCCCGCTCAAGAATTGAGAACAGCAGCTCGCTGTGGCCGCGCTCGCGAATGGTTTCAAAGGCGGCGGCCAGATTGCTGCCGTCGTGGGCCAGCACCGGTGAGCGAATGCCCACCTGCGGCGCACGCAGCGCGCTGCCCGGCCACACGGCAAATTCATGGTAGAAACGCCAGCCGCGCAGGCTCTCGCGCACCTGCGACACCTCCGGGTAAAGATGCGGTTCCGCCAGCTGAGCAAACACCGACTCTTCCGCGTGCAGCGAGGCCGGATAAGCCACTCTTTCACCCTCGATATTTTGCAAAAACGCAGTCTGGTTGTTGCGCTCCAGCAGCTGCGCCGATCGGCGGCGTCGCTGTCCGCTCAGCCACAGCTGTTCTTTTTTCACCAGCGGGTCGAGGTTAAACAGGCTGATCAGCGGCTCGGGGAAACCGATTTCCAACTGGTAGTCGAAGTCGCTCATCTCAACCGCCAGCACCATGCGTTTGAGTTCGCTGTTGCGTTCACCCGGCCGCTTTCCACCCGCCCACATTGCCTTCTGAATGCCACCGTCCTGCGCCAGCCCCAGCGACAGGCGTTCGCACGCCGCTTCGTGCAGCAAACGCACCGCTTTATACAGATTGGATTTGCCGCAGCCGTTGGGGCCACTGATGACATTCAGCTGGCCAAGTTCAAACTCAAGATGGCGGATGGAGCGGTAGTTAGTGAGGGCAAACTGACGGATCATATCAACACGTCCCGGATGTAAAACGGGCCAGCGATTGCCGGCCCGGAGTGAGGGGTTACTTACGACGCCAGCTGGTACCGGCAGGGCCATCTTCAAGAATAATGCCCAGCTCATTCAGCTTATCGCGGGCCACATCGGCCTGCGCCCAGTTCTTCTCTTTGCGCGCATCGTTGCGCATTTTAATCAGCGCTTCGATCTCCGCCACTTCATCATCGTTGCTCTGCGCCCCGCTTTGCAGGAACAGTTCCGGGTCCTGCTCCAGCAGGCCAAGCACGCCTGCCAGCTGGCGCAGACGGGCAGCCAGCGCATCGGCAGCGGTTTTATCTTCTGACTTCAGGCGGTTAACCTCACGCGCCAGGTCGAACAGCGCCGAGTAGGCTTCCGGCGTGTTGAAGTCGTCGTCCATCGCCTCGCGGAAGCGGGCTTCAAACGCTTCGCCACCGGCAGGCGTTGCCGACGCATCGGTATTACGCAGCGAGGTGTAGAGGCGTTCCAGCGCAGCGCGCGCCTGGTTCAGGTTATCTTCGCCGTAGTTCAGCTGGCTGCGATAGTGGCCGGACATCAGGAAGTAGCGCACGGTTTCCGCGTCGTAGTGCGCCAGCACGTCGCGCACGGTAAAGAAGTTGTTCAGCGATTTTGACATCTTCTCGCGGTCAACCATCACCATGCCGGAGTGCATCCAGTAGTTCACATACGGGCCATCGTGGGCGCAGGTGGACTGAGCAATTTCGTTTTCATGGTGTGGGAACATCAGATCGGAACCACCGCCGTGAATGTCAAAGTGGTGGCCAAGCTGTTTGCAGTTCATCGCCGAGCACTCAATGTGCCAGCCCGGACGACCGTTGCCCCACGGCGATGCCCAGCCCGGCTCATCGGACTTGGACATTTTCCACAGCACGAAGTCCATCGGGTTGCGTTTTACATCAGCCACTTCCACGCGCGCACCGGCCTGCAGCTGTTCCAGATCCTGACGCGACAGCGAACCGTAGGTCGGGTCGCTGTCTACGGAGAACATCACGTCGCCGTTGCTGGCGACATAGGCGTGCTCACGGGCGATCAGCGTGCTCACCAGTTCGATGATTTCATCAATATGGCGGGTCGCACGCGGCTCCTGGTCCGGCGGCAGAATGTTCAGCGCGGCAAAATCGGTGTGCATTTCGGCAATCATGCGGTCGGTCAATTCACCGATCGTTTCGCCATTCTCGTTGGCACGCTTGATGATTTTGTCATCAATATCGGTGATGTTACGCACGTACTTCAGTGAATAGCCGAGGTAACGCAGATAGCGAGCCACTACGTCAAACGCCACAAAGGTCCTGCCGTGTCCAATGTGACAGAGGTCATAAACGGTAATGCCGCACACGTACATGCCAACTTGACCGGCATGGATAGGTTTAAATTCCTCTTTTTGACGACTCAGGGTGTTGAAAATCTTTAGCATTGAGACATTCCGTTTTAGGCGTGTGCGGGGTTAATGATAAAAATGATAATCCCGTATTCTGACGCATTTTTCATGCCAGCGCTACGCCAGGTATCGCTATAGCGCGGATGTTGTTATGCAGCAGGGCTGACTCGCCATCACATTTTGTGATATAAGACCCGTCTGCCGCACGGAGCGGACATTTGTCCATTCCACCGGCGCGCATTCTTAATACTCTAACCCTGACAGGATGAAAATATGGTCACTTTCCAGACTAACCACGGCGATATCGTAATCAAAACCTTTGATGACAAAGCGCCGGCAACCGTAAAAAACTTCCTGGAGTACTGCCGTGAAGGCTTCTACGACAACACCATTTTTCACCGCGTAATTAACGGTTTCATGATTCAGGGCGGCGGTTTCGAACCTGGCATGAAGCAGAAAAACACCAAAGACGAGATCCGCAACGAAGCGAACAACGGTCTGAAGAACACCAAAGGCACCCTGGCGATGGCGCGTACTCAGGCTCCTCACTCTGCTACCGCACAGTTCTTTATCAACGTTGCCGACAACGACTTCCTGAACTTCCGTGACGAAAGCCTGCAGGGCTGGGGTTACTGCGTGTTCGCTGAAGTGGTTGAAGGTATGGACGTGGTTGAGAAAATCAAAGCCGTTTCTACCGGCCGCAGCGGTATGCACCAGGACGTGCCAAAAGACGACGTGATTATCCAGAAAGTTACCGTCAGCGAGTAATAATGTCGCACACGCTGTTTATCGCAGATATTCATCTGTGTGTTGAGGAACCGGCAATTACTGCCGGTTTTCTTCATTTTTTACGCCGGGAAGCGCAGCATGCTGACGCCCTCTATATTCTTGGCGATCTGTTTGAGGCCTGGATCGGCGACGACGATCCGAATCCACTACACGCCGAAGTCGCTCAGGCTCTGAGCCAGCTCAACATCCCCTGCTTCTTTATTCACGGCAACCGCGATTTCCTGGTCGGCAAACGCTTTGCCCGCGCGGCAGGCATGACTCTGCTGCCGGAAGAGCAACTGCTGGATCTTTACGGTAAGCGCGTGCTGATTATGCACGGCGATACGCTCTGTACCGACGATGTCGGCTATCTGCGTTTCCGTGCCAAAGTGCATCAGCCCTGGCTGCAAAAACTGTTCCTCGCCCTGCCGCTGTTTATTCGCCAGCGTATTGCGGTGGAAATGCGCGCCGGAAGTAAAGAGGCGAACAGCAGCAAAGACATGGCGATTATGGACGTGAATCAGCAGGCCGTTGTGGCAGTAATGCATCGCCATCATGCGCCAATCCTGATCCACGGCCACACCCATCGCCCGGCGGTACATCAGCTGATGGTTGACGGTCACCCGGCCGAAAGAATTGTTCTGGGTGCCTGGCACGAGCAGGGATCGATGATCCGAGTCAGTGCAGAAGAGACGGCGCTGATTTCCTTCCCGTTCTGAATCAAAATTTTGCCCTGAGATGGCGTGATAATCCGCTACGCAACCGTTTTCCTTGCCGCTGACTCATGCTATTCTCTCAGCCCTTCCCATCGGGTAGCCCCAGGGTTACTACGGTGACGTTTTACAATCACAGGAGTCAGCCCCGCATGTCATCTAACGCCGCACCGGCCCGCATTGCTATTGTTATGGGTTCCAAAAGTGACTGGGCAACCATGCAGTTTGCAGCGGAAATCCTCACCAGCCTGGACGTTCCCTTCCACTGTGAAGTGGTTTCTGCCCACCGTACCCCGGACAAGCTGTTTAGCTTTGCCGAACAGGCTGCGGATAACGGCTATCAGGTGATTATTGCAGGCGCAGGCGGCGCGGCTCACCTGCCGGGTATGCTGGCAGCCAAAACGCTGGTTCCGGTGCTGGGCGTGCCGGTACAGAGCGCGGCACTGAGCGGCGTCGACAGCCTTTATTCCATCGTGCAGATGCCACGCGGCATTCCGGTTGGCACGCTGGCGATTGGTAAAGCCGGTGCGGCCAATGCAGCCTTGCTGGCGGCGCAAATCGTTGCCCTGCACGATGCCGAGCTGGCAACACGTCTGGCGGCATGGCGTCAGTCCCAGACCGATGAAGTGCTGAACAACCCGGACCCACGGGGTGAGGCATGAAACCGGTTTGCGTATTAGGTAACGGACAGCTTGGCCGCATGCTGCGCCAGGCGGGGGAACCGCTGGGGATCGCCGTTTATCCGGTCGGTCTGGATGCGGAACCGGAAGCGCTGCCGATTGCAGCCAGCGTAATTACCGCTGAAATTGAACGCTGGCCGGAAACCGCGCTGACTCGCGAACTGGCAGGTCATAACGCCTTCGTTAACCGCGATATTTTCCCCCAGCTTGCCGACCGTCTGACACAAAAACAGCTGCTTGACCGGCTGGGTCTGGCCACCGCGCCGTGGCAGCTGCTTTCCTCCGCCGACCAGTGGCCGCAGGTGTTTACCACCCTCGGTGAACTGGCAATCGTCAAACGCCGTACCGGTGGCTACGACGGACGCGGACAGTGGCGCCTGCGCGCGAATGAAACCAATTCATTACCGGAAGAGTGCTACGGCGAGTGCATCGTTGAGCGCGGCATTAACTTCTCCGGCGAAGTGTCGCTGGTAGGCGCGCGCGGGCACGATGGCCGCACGGTATTCTACCCGCTGACTCATAACCTGCATCAGGACGGTATTCTGCGTACCAGCGTCATGCTGCCGGTGGTGAATGCTGCCCATCAGCAGCAGGCCGAGCAGATGCTGTCAGCCATCATGAACGAGCTGAACTACGTCGGCGTGATGGCGATGGAGTGCTTCGTGGTGCCGGAAGGTCTGCTGATTAACGAGCTGGCCCCGCGCGTGCACAACAGCGGCCACTGGACGCAGAATGGCGCATCGATTAGCCAGTTCGAGCTGCATCTGCGGGCGATCCTCGATCTGCCGCTGCCGAAGCCGGTGGTCAGCAGCCCGGCGGTGATGGTGAATCTGATCGGTACTGACGTGAATCTTGACTGGCTGCAGCAGCCGCTGGTGCATCTGCACTGGTACGATAAAGAAGTGCGTCCGGGCCGTAAGGTCGGGCACCTGAATCTTTCTGACGTTAGCACCGCAGCATTGAGCGACGCGCTGAATGCGCTGGTGCCGATGCTGTCGGAAGAGTACGCCAGCGGGATTGCCTGGGCGGTTGAGAAGCTGGGCTGATCCCCTTCCTTGTTTCTTTGATATATATTGAAGAACGCATATCGCGTTCTTCAATTATTTACACGTTTTAGATGTAAAAGGAAAAGAATAGTCCTGGACTATACTTTAGTACGGCTAACAATTTTCATTTTAACAGCGTATTGTTAAAGCAATAAAAAATAAAATATATCAATAAATTGCCAGTCTTTTCATTATCCAGCACCAGGGAATTTAATCAATTATACTGAATCCAGGTATGAAATGTTTCAATTTCTGTCACCGGATATATTAATCTCTACAAAAATCAGTAATATATGTCGTCACCATCAAATCATACCCACAGTATCTATAAACCATGGCACAATACTGCAATTAACCCGATGATTATGATCATGTTGATCGCAGCTACCAGGGAAAGGACTATTCACAAGGATGAGTCATTATGCGAAATCCATTTTTTAACAACATGGCAATTAACTCATCGATTAAAGTACACCTTGAAAAAAGGCTGGCAAAGTATAAAAACTTCAATTATGCCTATGCTATCATGAGTAAAAATAACCCATCAAATTTTAGCATAATCTCTAATAGACAAGAATGGTTCGATGTATATCTGGAAAATAACTTCCAGTTTATTGATCCAGTATTAATGACAGCATTAGACAGGATCACTCCCTTTGCATGGGATGAAAACATCATGCTCAGCCAGGGAATAAAGGTCCCCAAGATTTTTGACATAGCAAAAAATCACAACATCATAAATGGATATACTTTCGTATTGCACGATCAATATAATAATCTTGTTGTTCTATCAATGATGATGAATGAAGAATGTGATGACAACATTGATGAATTCATCACTTATAATAAAAATCAGCTCCAGATGATTTTAATAACCACCCATGAAAAATTAACTTCACTTTATAAAGAACAAGAAAGCAAATCAGAATTTGAAGGGATGAACGCTAAAGACCTATTATCAAAACGCGAAAACGAAGTTATTTACTGGGCTAGTGTTGGGAAATCCTATCAGGAAATAGCGCTCATACTGGATATAAAAACCACCACTGTAAAATATCACATTGGTAATACGGTAAAAAAACTCGGAGTCACTAATGCAAAACATGCAATTCGAATGGGGGTGGAATTACAAATCATCAGACCGCTTCTCCCTGACGAAAAATGATAAAGGCCACTGTTTCAAAGAGTGACGACTCCCACCAATACTATTTTGCACCAATGCGGTTAACACTTCCTGGCTACCTTCGTCTACAGGCATAAAGATAAGGTATATATTTTCATTTTTTTCCGAAACCCCTATCTCAACAATAGAAACAGGCCATCCAGAACGTTTAAATATAATATACATAGAATGACTGACTATCGCATAGATCCCATCGTAGCGATAATGCCTCGCATAATTTATCATTGATAAAAACAAAGTTGCACTAACAGGGAAACCTTTACCCCTGAGTATTTCTGAACGGTTCTTATCAATAAATAAACGACTGGCTTCAATAAAATTACCACTGGGGATTTCAATTTTATTGAAATACTTATTGAAAACATGGGTAATCATATTTGGATATTTTGTTTCAATAAACCTTACACCACAAATGAGATGCCCACTGGCTTTATCTAGCAGATACACAGTTTGATGACTATCGTATTTATCCGATTCCATCCCATCATGGCAACTCACCATCCAGTTCAATCTGTCTTTAAAAACAGATTTTCTTAAAGAAAAAAGATCCTTAGATCTATAATCATCAAGAGACCTGTGACGAACATCAAAAAAATCCAGCATAGAAAACCATCCATAGTAAATTCTGGCATGAATAACCCGTTAAATCAGACCATATCAAATGACATGCTTCATGTAAAATAACAACGTTAAACTATCTGGTAGTCGATCAGCACTATTACTTTAAATTTAAAAAACTCTCGATTGATATTTTATTTCGATGTTAGGAATAAACTTATTTTTAAATATCAGTTTATTCTTAACCGTTCTGACGAAGTCGGATGTTCTTACAAGACTGCTAAGCCTATCGTTTGCAATCCAGACGTTGCCGATCGTTAAAGCTGCCGTTTTTGAGTATTACTGACTAAAAATAAAGCTTTATGCAGACTCATCATGTATCAACCCTCTGCTAATAAATGTATTACAGTGAGGCAAACCCAACGCTTCTGGCAGCAACACCGTAACCTAAAAGGGAGAGTGGTACTGGACAGGTTAGCCGGGTGTCTGCCGCACGGATGCGGCAGCCAAGCCTACAAGGACGTATTTACGGCGACCCGGCGATCTGCCAGTACCACTCTCACCAGGCCACCGCTTCCACCACAATTACCCCGCCTCATACCCCCTGAACAGCGCCCTGCCCTTCAGCAACCGCACGCCCAGCCAGCCACCGCACAGGGAGAGCAGCAGCGCACCGGTCAGCGGCAGCACCAGCCACAGTACGAAATCCGGCTGCCACGGGAAATCGAACACTTTTCGCTGTAATCCCCACAGGGCCACCTCCGCACCGATTGCCGCCGCCGCACCGGACACTACGCCCAGCAGTGCAAACTCGCACCACAGCGTACCGCGCAGCAGCTTTTTACCCGCACCCAGCGTGCGATACACCACCAGCTCCTGACGCCGCTGGCGCATGCCCACCTGGATCTGCGCCAGCAGCAGAAGCACGCCACAGGCGGTCACCAGCACCACCATAATTTCCAGCGCCTGGCTCACCTGCGCCAGTACCTGCCCGATCTGCCGCAGAATACTGCCGATATCCAGCAGGCTCAGAGTCGGAAACTCGCGGTTTAGTTGCACCAGCAGCGCATTGTTATTATCCAGGCGGAAGCTGGTCAGCCAGGTCTGCGGCTGCGCATCCAGCGCGCCCGGCGGGAAGATAAAGAAGAAGTTCGGCTTCAGGCTTTCCCAGTCCACTTTGCGCAGACTGGTGATTTTCGCCGTAAAGTCCTGGGTATCGCCGGTAAAGGTCAGCGTGTCGCCCAGCTTCACGCCCAGCCTTCCCGCCAGTTCCTCCTCCATCGACGTTTCACCCGCTTTTGGAGGCCATGTACCTGCGGTGAGCGGGTTATGATCCGGCAGGTCGCGCTGCCACGTCAGATTCAGCTCGCGGTTGAGTGATTCATCCATCTTCGGATCGACCGGCTGCTGATTGATGCCGGTCAGGCGCACGCGAGCCACCGGGTAGAAGGTTTCCGGCTTCACCTGATGCTGTTCAAGGAAGGTTTTCACCTGCGGCACCTGCTGCTCGGTAAGATTCAGCAGGAAGTAGTTCGGGCTACCCGGCGGCAGCTGTTGCTGCCAGCGGTCCAGCAGATCGCCGCGCATCACCAGCAGCAGCGCCAGCAGCATAAACGACAGCGAGAATGCCGCCAGCTGGCTCAGAGTGGTCCACGGCTGTCGCAGCAGGCGGTTAACCGCCAGGCGAAATGCCAGATTGCGCAGGGTCAGGCGCTTAAGCAGCAGCAGTCCTCCCCAGCCCACCGCGCCCAGCAGCAGCGACAGCAACACAATGCCCGCCACCAGCGCCCACAGCAGTTTACTGCCGCCGACCAGCAGCGCCAGCAGCCCCACCACCACCAGCACCATCAGCGGCAGATAAATTTTCAGCGGCCAGATATTCGCCACCGCGTCGCGTCGCAGTACGCGCAGCGGCTGGGTTGCCAGCAGCAGACGATAGGGCCGCAGGCCAACCAGCAGGGAAATCACAAACAGCGAGCCTACCGCCCACAGCCACGGCCATGCACTGGCGGCCGGGAGTTCACCGGGCAGCACCGGGCGCAGCATACGCAGCAGCAGCGCCTCAAACCCCATACCGATAACGCCACCGCAGATCGCCGCCAGCAGCAGTACCGCCAGCCACTGCCCGACAATCAGCTTGCGTAACGCCTTGCGGTTAGCGCCCAGGGTTTTCAGTACCGCCACCAGATCGTAGCGGCTGCGGCAGTAGTGGCTCATCGCCACCGCTACGGCGGCAATCGCCAGCATCAGCGTCAGCAGCGCCGACAGCAGCAGGAACTGCTGGGCGCGCTGCATGGATTTACCCAGCGCATCGTCCGAGTTTTCCACGCTGATCCAGCGCTGGTCCGGCGTCAGCCGCGAGGCTATCCAGTCATCAAAGCGCGCCAGCTGCTGCGGATTGCCGGCAAATTTATAATTCCAGGTGAGGCGGCTGCCCGGCTGTACGGCACCGGTTTTTTCCACGTCGGCCAGGTTCATCAGCAGCCGCGGGGCCGTTTGAAACGGATTAAATCCGGCATCCGGTTCCTGAATGACCTCCCCGGCAATACGTAAAGTCGTATCGCCCACATCCAGATTTTCGCCGCTTTTACGCTCGAGCTGCGCCAGCAGTCGGGGCGCGGCCAGCACGGTTCCCGCCGCCGGTTTTAACCCGGCCGGCTCGGTCGCCAACTGGCCGAACATCGGATAGGCATCATCCACCGCTTTCACCGATGCCAGCTGTGGGGTATCACCGGCGAAGGTCATGGTCATAAAGGTCAGTTGGCGCCCCACCTGTAGCCCGTCGCTGCGCGCCTGCTCAAGCCATTCGGCAGGCACCTCACGCGAGCTGCGCAGCGTGCGGTCGCCCGCCATGAAATCACGGCTTTGCTGAGTTAAGCCTTTCTCCATGCGGTCGCTGAGCGATCCCAGCGCCAGCACGCAGGCCACCGCCAGCGTCAGCGCCAGCCAGACAATCAGCAGCGAGGGGGATTTCCACTCACGCCAGAACCAGCGCCAGATCATGATTCCTCCCACAGCTTGCCGTCGCGCAGCCGCAGACGACGATCGCAGCGCGCCGCCAGTTGTTCATCGTGGGTAACCAGAATCAGCGTGGTGCCCAGCTCGCGGTTCATGGAAAACAGCAGATCGGCGATGCGATCGCCGGTTTTACGGTCGAGGTTACCGGTCGGTTCATCGGCAAACAGCAGCGCCGGGCGGCCGTTAAAAGCGCGAGCCAGCGCCACGCGCTGCTGCTCCCCGCCGGAAAGCTGAGCGGGAAGATGGCTGAGGCGCTGGCCAAGCCCAAGCTGACCGAGCAGCTGCGCCGCCTGTTCGCGGCTCTGCCGGTCGCTCTCGCCGCGCAACAGCGCCGGGAGCTGTACGTTTTCCACCGCGTTCAGCGTTGGCACCAGCATGAAAGACTGAAAAACAAAGCCCACATTTTTCGCCCGCAGCTCCGCCCGCTGTTCTTCATCCATTTTATGCAGCGGCTGCCCCAGCATCATCACTTCCCCTTCGCTGCCGTCGTCCAGACCGGCAAGAATGCCGAGCAGCGTCGATTTCCCTGAACCCGACTCGCCGATCAGGGCGATAGTTTCAGCCGGTTTGACAACCAGCTCAACTCCGGTAAGGATGGAAAGCTGATGCT
The DNA here is from genome assembly GCF_016624745.1 of Erwinia sp. S43. Taxonomy (NCBI): domain Bacteria; kingdom Pseudomonadati; phylum Pseudomonadota; class Gammaproteobacteria; order Enterobacterales; family Erwiniaceae; genus Erwinia; species Erwinia sp. S43. The sequence continues at coordinate 247,703 of NZ_JACVTX010000004.1, forward strand.
CACCCTGACCGACGGACTTACTAAGACGATGAACTTCAAGAATGTTTTCCGCTGGCATTACCCTTTCCTGTTGCTGTTAGCTTTGATGACGATGCGCGCGACGGCGGCGGATACGCTGCTGGTGCTGGGCGACAGCCTCAGCGCCGGTTACCGCATGTCCGCCAGTGCCGCATGGCCTGCATTACTCAATGATAAGTGGCAAAAATCACCCGCTATTATTAACGGTAGCATAAGCGGCGACACCGCAGCCCAGGGGGTTGCACGTCTGCCCGCTCTGCTGAAAAAGCATCAGCCCCGCTGGGTGCTGATTGAACTGGGCGGCAACGACGGTCTGCGCGGCTTCCCGCCTAAACAGCTGGAGCAGGATCTGGACAGCGCCATTAAACAGGTTAAAGCCGCCGGGGCGCAGCCGCTGCTGATGCAGGTTCGCCTGCCCGCCAACTATGGCCGCCGCTATACCGAATCGTTTGCCGCCATTTATCCGCAGCTGGCGGAGCGCAATAGCATTCCGCTGGTGCCGTTCTTTATGGAGCAGGTGTATCTGAAACCGGAGTGGATGCAGGATGACGGTATTCATCCGGCCCCTGCCGCACAGTCGTTTATTGCCGATGTGATGGCGAAACAGCTGGCTCCTTTAGTTAACCATGAGTAACCCGGCCACGAACGCTGTAACAGGTAAAGTTATGCAAAAATCTATCGTAATAACCGGCAGTTCCAGCGGAATTGGCCTGGTGGCGGCCAGCGATTTGCTGCGCCGGGGCTATCATGTGATTGCCGCCTGCCGCAAGCCGCAGGACGTGGAGCGGATGAATGAGCTGGGCTTCAGCGGCGTGTTGCTCGATCTGGATGATGCAGAAAGCGTGGAGCGCGGTGCGGCAGAGATCCTCACGCTGTGCGAGGGCCGCCTGTTCGGACTGTTTAATAATGGCGGTTTTGGCCAGTATGGACCGCTGCAATCGGTTACCCGTGCCCAGCTGGAGCGGCAGTTTTCCACCAACCTGTTCGGCACCCACCAGCTGACTATTCTGCTGCTACCGGCGCTTATCGCCAGCGGTGCCGGGCGCATTATTAACACCAGCTCGGTACTGGGGCTGATCTCTACGCCGGGCCGCGGTGCCTATGCCGCCAGTAAATATGCGCTGGAGGCCTGGTCCGATGCGCTGCGTATGGAGCTTCATACCAGCGGCGTGCGCGTCAGCCTGATCGAACCGGGGCCAATCAGTACGCGGTTTACCGATAATGTCAGCCAGGCGCAGCAGGATAAACCGGTGAAAAACCCGGGCATCGCCGCCCGCTTTACCCTGCCGCCGGAGGCGATTTTGCCGAAGCTGCACCACGCGCTGGAAAGCAAGCATCCGCGCCTGCGTTATCCGGTGACGCTGGTCACCTGGACCATGACGCTGCTGCGCAGGCTGCTGCCGGGGCGCGCGCTGGACTGGTTTTTACGGCAGAATTAGTCCACGGGCCTTGAAGCCCGCCGTTCTGCCCCAATACAGTATGAAACTCACGTGAAAAGAGACGAATTCATGGCACCACACGCTGCGATTGTTGAAATTAATGAAACCAACCTGCACCAGACGCTGGAACAGTCAATGCAGGTTCCCGTACTGTTTTATTTCTGGTCCGGGCGCAGCCAGCACTGCCTGCAACTGACGCCGCTGCTGGAGCGCCTGGCGCAGGAGTATGCCGGTCAGTTTATTCTGGCAACGCTGGACTGTGATGCGGAACCTGCCGTCGCGCAGCAGTTTGGTCTGCGCTCAATCCCGACCGTGTATCTGTTCCAGAACGGTCAGCCGGTCGACGGCTTCCAGGGGCCGCAGCCGGAAGAGGCGATACGCGCCCTGCTGGAAAAAGTGCTGCCGAAGGAAGAAGAGCTGAAGGCGCAGCAGGCGATGCAGCTGATGGACGAAGGCAAAGCGCTGGATGCCCTGCCGCTGCTGAAAGATGCCTGGCAGCTGAGCAATCAGCGTAGCGATATCGGCTTCCTACTGGCTGAAGTGCTGATTGGCCTGAACCGCAGCGACGAAGCGGAAGCGGTGCTGAAAGCGGTGCCGTTGCAGGATCAGGATAGCCGCTATCAGGGGCTGATTGCGCAAATCGATCTGCTGAAACAGGCGGCGGACACTCCGGAGATCCAACAGCTGCAGCAGCAGATCGCCGAGAACCCGGAAGACGCTTCGCTGGCAACCCAGCTGGCGATCCAGCTCCATCAGGTTGGCCGCAACGAAGAGGCGCTGGAGCTGCTGTTCGTTCATCTGAAGAAAGATCTTGGCGCTGCGGATGGCCAGGCGCGTAAAATCCTGCAGGAAATTCTTGCCGCGCTGGGTACCGGCGATGCGCTGGCCAGCAAGTACCGCCGCCAGCTTTACTCCCTGCTTTACTGATTATCCGGTACGGACGCGGCATCACGGGCTGCGTCCGGCCTGTTACTTAGCCGTGGCTGCCTGCTCCTGACTCTATTCCGGTACTGACAAATGACTGACCGCTTCTCGAAGAAAAATCCGACCATTCAGGATATTGCCCGAATTTCGGGGTTAAGTACCGCCACGGTGGATCGGGTTTTGAATCAGCGCCCCGGCGTACGTGAAAATACCCGCCAGCGGGTCGAGGAAGCACTCAGGCAATTCTCCGCACAGCAGAACAGCGGGCAGCAGATGAAAATCGCCTTTGTTCTGGAAGCCGGTACCAGCTACATCGAACTGGTGAAGAGTGCGCTAGAGAGCGTTAAGACAGGCTATCCCGCTATCACCACCACCTTTGACAGCGTGCCCAACTATCAGCGCGATGCTCAGGCATTCAGCCAGCTGTTAAAAAAGCGCGTTAGCGAATCCGATGCGGTGGTACTGGTTTCCCGCGAGGATGTGCAGGTGAATAGTGAGGTGCGCAGCGCCGGTGCCAGCGGTGTACCGGTGATCTGTCTGTCAACCGATCTGCCCCATTCTGCCGCCTACGTTGGGGTTGATGAGGTGAGCGCCGGGGCTAATGCCGCGCTGCTGATGGGAAAAATGCTGCCGGTAAAAGCGGCCAAAGTGCTGTTTGTGGTTAGCGCCACCTATCGCAATCAGGAAGAGCGGGAAATGGGCTTTCGCCGGGTGATGCGCAATGAATTCCCCCACCTGGAGATTCAGGAAAAAATCAGCTCCAACGATGAATCAGCGGAGACTTACAAGCTGATAAAAAAATATCTTCAGGATAATCGCGATATCGCCGCCGTTTACAACGTCGCCGGTGGTAACCGCGGCATTGCCAGGGCGCTGGCCGAAGAAAAACTGGCAGGAAAGGTTATTTTTATTGCTCATGAGCTGACCGAGCACAGCCAGCGAATGCTTGAACAGGACGAGGTTAACGTTATTTTTGGCCATGACAGCGAACGTGAAATCGAAGCGTGTTTTACTCTCGCTCAGCGGCTGGTGAAAGGCCAACCCGTCCGCTCAAGCTATATGCCGCTGCTGATGTTCACCAAATATTCCCGCTTCGATCTCCCCTCCCCGGCGGATAACGAGTAACGCGCAAAATTAAACCTGCACATACAGGCTGCGCATCAGTATCCCGCATCAAAAAATGAGTTTTTGTTGTAGATAATCAGCGGGGTTTTGATGCTGACCGCCGGTTTCCCCGCGCGGATCTGTTCAAAAATCGTCAGGCAGTGGTTAATTTCACTCTGCACATCGTGGCCCAGCACCGCGTCCATTTCCCCGGTTTCCAACAGGCTGCGGGTGAATTCGCTCAGCTCGTGGCCAATAAACAGCACCTTATCCGTCAGCCCGGCTTCGCGCAGCGCCCGGGCAATACCACGATTCCCTCCCGCCATATTATAAATGCCCGCCATCGGTGCATTCTCCTTCAGGTATTTTTTTACGCTCAGCCACGCGCCTTCGGCTTCATCGTTGATATTCACCCGTTCCAGAATATTCAGATGAGCGTAATCGGCGCGTAATACCCGGCGGAAGCCCACCTCGCGCTCTTCCTGGGCGCGATAGGCTGAACTGCACAGCAGCAGAATATTCCCCGGCACGCGCGGCAGCATTCGGCCCATCAGCCAGGCGGCGGTAGCACCGGTACCAATCTGATCCAGCCCGACGTAGGCGCTGCGCCGTGAGTTGGGTAGATCGGTGGTCAGGCAGATCACCGGCACGCCGTTTTCCACCGCCTCACGCACCGCGCGGTTGGTTTTTACCTCATCCCGCGAAACCAGAATAATTCCTTCACATTCTTCGGCTCGCCGCAGGATCAGCGCGCTGAAGCGATCGGCATTCACCTGCACGTTGGGCACGCTGTCGAAGGTGAAGTGCAGTTCAGGGTGAGCAGCACTGTATTTTTTGGCCTCTTTCTCAATCAGATTGATAAAGCTTGAACCTGCCTCGCAGATAAAGGCGATACGCCGCAGCGGTAACGAGGCATTTTCCTGCCAGTTCCCCCCAAGGCGGTTGATGGCCGCCTGCACTTTTTTGCCGGTGACCGCCCGCACGCCGCTGCGGGCATTCAGCACCCGATCGACGGTCGAGGTGCTCAGACCTGCCGCCTTCGCAATTTCAACAACCGTTGGGCCACGACGAAAAGGTTTCTCTGACATAGGATTCCTGATGCAATTATACCGGCCTTTAAAATGTTAATAATCATAACCAGTTACGTTAAAAACACCAAATATTCCATCAAATTGAATTACATCATAATTATTAAAAATGATGTAAATCACATCAAACAATTGTGTGATGAGAATCATTTTTTGACGAGATTTATCCGACGTTAAATTGACTTCACCCCCCTGCCAGGCGATCAATTGCGAAACAAAATTTTTACTTTCGCATCCTGTGAAAAATATTTTCAGGTCATCGCTAAAAGAGGTAAATGATGTCAAATCATAACGTTACTAATGTTTCAAATCCGGTGCGCTGGGGAGTCGTCAGCACGGCGAATATTGCCTGTGCCAAAATTATTCCGGCAATGCTGGCCAGCGAATACTGTGAGGTAAAAGCCATCGCTTCGCGCTCGCTGGAAAAAGCGCAAGCCAAAGCCGATCTCTTTGGTATTCCGCAGGCGTACGGCAGTTATGAAGCGCTGCTTAACGATCCCGATATTGAGGCTATCTACGTTCCGCTGCCGAACGATCAGCATATCGATATGGTGCTGGCCGCTGCCGCGCACGGCAAACACGTACTCTGCGAAAAGCCGGTGGCGCTGACCGCCAGCGAAGCAAAGCGCCTGCGCGATATTCCGGCCAATCTGCTGGTGGCAGAAGCCTTTATGGTCCGCCACCATCCGCAGTTTGACATACTGCGCCAGCAGATCCGCAGCGGCGATCACGGACGGATTCAGGCGGCGCAGATCCTGCTCTCCTTCATGCTGGATAACCCGGGTGATTTTCGCTTTGACGTCAAAAAAGGCGGCGGCGCACTCTACGATCTCGGCTGCTATACGGTGATGACCGCACGCTATCTGTTCGAGCGCCAGCCGGAGCGGGTTTTCTGCTCGATGGTGCGATCCGCCCATAACGGCACCGATGAAACAACCCACGCGATCCTCGATTTCGGTCAGGGGCAGCAGGCCACGTTAACCGTCAGCCTGAAGATGGCCGCTTCACAGCGCGTGCAGGTGGTGTGTGAGAAATCCCTGCTCGACCTCTCAGCCCCTTATGTACCCGGTAGCGGCTCCCCCGCCACGCTGTGGGTCGACTCCCACACCGGCCTGGACGATGCCGCACCGCAGCCGCAGGTGCTGCCGGTGGTGGAGCAGTATCAGTGTGAAGTCACGAACTTCTCACGCACCCTTCGCGGCGAACTGACGCCTGAATTCGGTGTGGAAGATGCCATCGCCCAGATGCAGGTGATGGACGCCCTGTTTGCTTCCGCAGAGAGCGGACAGTGGGTCGAGGTGGCGAAATGAAAACGTTCAATATCGCCATTATCGGTGCCGGGATGATCGGTGCCGCTCACGCCTCCGGCTACCGCGCCCATCAGGCCCGGCTCGCCAGCGACCAGCATCAGTTTGTTCTGCACACCGTCTGCGATGCGCGGGAAGATGCAGCCCGCGAGCTGGCTAAGGTCTGGGGCTTCGCCCACGTAGCCAGCGACTGGCAGGCGGTCATTGCTGACCCGGAAATCGACATTGTCAGCGTCACGCTACCGAACTTTATGCACGCCGAGGTGGCCACCGCCGCGCTGCGCGCCGGTAAGCACGTGCTGTGCGAAAAACCGCTGGCGCTGACCGCAGCGCAGGCGGCAGAGATGACCGCGCTGGCAAAAGCGAGCAAAGGCGTCAGCGGCAGCGTCTTTAACTACCGCCGCATTCCCGCCGTGGCGATGATCAAACAGCTGGTGGAGAACGGTGAAATCGGCACCCTGAGCCATCTGCTTATCCAGTACCAGTGCGGCTATGCGGCAGATCCGCTGCTGCCGCACAGCTGGCGCTATACCGAAAGCAAAGCGGGCGGCGGTGCGCTGCATGATATCGGCGCGCATGCGATCGATATTGCCCGCTTCTTCTGCGGCGATATCAGCGAAATAGTCGGTGCCGCCACCGATACGCTGATTACCCACCGTTATCTGCCGCTGGCCGCTAACGCGGGCCACAACCACGTGGCGCTTAGCGATCGCAGTGAAAAAGTCGATACCGACGACATCAGCTCCTGCGTGATGCGCTTTCGCAACGGCTGCCAGGGGCTGTTCTCCGCCAGCCGCGTCACCGTCGGCATGGGCAATACCCTGTCATTCACGCTGACCGGCAGCCGGGGCACCATTCTGTTTAATTCCGAACGCCCCGGCGAACTGCATATTGCCCGCGCTGAACGCGAAGGCGGTGCTTTTATCACCCTGGCTAACCAGCCTTCGTTCCCGTTCCTCAGCGATCTGATCCCGGTGCCGCACGACGGCGTGGCGGTCGGCTACGCCGAAGGTTTCGGTTTTATGATGGCCGAATTTATGCAGGCGGTGGCCGAAGGCAAGCCGTGGCAAAAAGGCGCCTTCAGCGATGGTCTGGCCGTCGCGCAGGTTCTGGAAGCCATTCAACTCTCATCGCGCGAGCGCCGTCCGGTTGCTATCGCGGAATTTAACCAAGGGGAAAACCATGTTTAATGTTGCATTACTGGGTGCAGGCCGCATCGGGCAAATTCACGCGGGTAATATTGCCGCCCACCCGGACTGCCGTCTGGTTCGCGTGATGGATGTCTATACCCCGGCGGCACAGGCGCTGGCGGCAAAATATGGCGCACAGGTCAGCACGCTGGATCAGGTTTTGAATGACGATAATGTTGATATTGTCGCCATCTGCAGTGCGACCGATACCCATGCCGATCTGATTGAAGCCGCCGCCCGCGCTGGCAAAGCGATCTTCTGCGAAAAACCGGTGGATCTCAGCCTGGAGCGGGTGGAACGCTGTCTCGCCACGGTGCGCGAAGCGGATGTTCCGCTGATGATTGGCTTTAACCGTCGCTTCGACCCAAGCATGGCTGGGCTACAGCAAAGCCTGGTTAACGGCGAGATCGGCAATACCGAACTGGTCACCATCAGCTCGCGCGATCCTGCCGCCCCTTCCGCCGACTATGTGAAAACCTCCGGCGGCCTGTTCCGCGATATGACCATTCACGACCTGGATATGGCCCGCTGGCTGCTGCAGGAAGAGCCGGTGTCGGTCTTCGCCAGCGCTTCATCGCTGGTCGATCCGGAGATTAAAGCGGCAGGCGATGTGGATACGGCGGTGATTACGCTGACCTGCGCCAGCGGCAAAATCGCGGTGATCACCAACAGCCGCCGCGCCAGCTACGGCTACGACCAGCGTATTGAAGTCCACGGCAGCAAAGGGATGCTGGCGGTGGCAAACCATCCGGAAAGCAGCCTGATTAAATCGGTCGCGGAAGGCGTGGTGGCGCAGAAACCGATGCACTTCTTCCTGCAGCGCTACGGCGATGCCTATCGTCTGGAGCTGGGTGGGCTGATCGAACACCTGAAAAACGGCACTGCTATTCATCCATCCGGCGAAGACGGTTTGCAGGCACTGCTGCTGGCGGATGCGGCGCTGGAATCTCTGCGCACCGGTAAAGCCGTGCAGCCGGGGAACCGCGTATGAAAATCGGCATGGTTACCGACAGCCTCGGCCATCTCAGCCAGGACGAGATGCTGCGCGCCGCCGCCGAACTGGGCCTCAGCCATGTTGAATTTGGCTGCGGCAACTGGTCCTCGGCACCGCATATCGACCTGAAGGGGCTGCTGGCCAGCGGCGACGCGCGGCGGAATTTCCTGGCGAAAGTCGCCGATCACGGCCTGACCATCTCCGCGCTGAACGCCAGCGGCAACCCGCTGCATCCCGGCCAGAGCGGTGCCGACCATCAGGCCTGTGCCGATGCGACGCTGGAGCTGGCTGGCCTGCTGAAAATCGATCGCGTGGTAATGATGTCCGGCCTGCCGGGCGGGCCTGGCGACAGCTGGCCGAACTGGATCACCGTGGCCTGGCCGCCGTTCTGCTCGCAGATTCTGGAATATCAGTGGAATGAAGTGGCGATCCCGTGGTGGAAGCAGCGGGTAAAAAACGCCCGCGAGCACGGCGTCAGCCGCCTGTGCATCGAGTTTCACGGCGGGCAGCTGGTTTACAACGTGCCGTCATTCTGGCGGCTGCGGGAAGCGGTTGGCGAGACAGTGGGCGTTAACTTCGATCCCAGCCATCTGCTGTGGATGGGAGCCGATCCGCTGGCCTGCATTCATGAGCTTGGTGAGGCGATCTACCACGTACACGCTAAAGATACCTTTGTTAACGCCCGCCAGACCGCACTCAGCAGCCGGCTGGAAACCCTGCATCCGGTCAGCAGCCGCGAGCGGGCGTGGAACTACGTCACGCTGGGATATGGACAGGACGAACAGTGGTGGAAGCAGTTCTGCTACCACCTGCGCCAGGTGGGCTACGACGACGTGCTGAGTATCGAGCACGAAGACGTAGTACTGGCACGCGATGAAGGGATGCGTAAATCCGTCGCGTTACTGGAACGTTGCCTTGCCGATGCGCCGTCGGACTACCGTCTGCCGGATATCGGTTAAGTCAGCGGACAGGTGATACCGGGCCGTTCACGCGGCCCTTTTTCTCCCCTATGAAAAGAAAGAGAACATCATGCGTACCCTTAAAAAAAATATTATCACTCTGCTCTGCATGTTGCCCCTCTCCGGTGCCGTGACTGCCGCCACGCCGCGTATTGGCGTGGCGATGTCCGCCTTTGACGATAACTGGCTGACCATCCTGCGCACCGCCATTATTCAGCAGGCGAAAACGGAAGGCGTTCAGACCCAAATCGAAGATGGAAAAAATGAGATAGGCACCCAGCTGAATCAGATCCAGAACTTCACCGCTTCCAGCCCGACGGCGATCATCGTGAACCCGGTAGACAGCGACGCCGTGCAGTCCATCAGTGACGATGCCGCAGCGGCCAATATTCCGCTGGTTTACGTCAACCGCGAGCCGGCCAATATCAACTCACTACCGGCCAGCCAGGCGTTCGTCGGCTCCAGTGAAAAAGAAGGCGGCACGCTACAGGCGAAAGAGGTCTGCCGCCTGCTGAACGGCAAAGGCAACGTACTGATTATGATGGGCGATCTGGCCCAGCAGTCGGCGGTACAGCGCACGGCAGCGGTAGTCGACGTCTTCAGTAAAGCGCCGTGCCAGGGGATCAAAGTGGTCGATAAGCAGGTGGGTAAATGGACCCGTACCGGCGGCAATAACCTGATGACCAACTGGCTTTCCACCAGCCTGACCTTCGATGCCGTACTGGCTAACAACGATGAAATGGCGCTGGGCGCGATACAGGCGCTGAAAGCATCGGGCCGCCCGATGGACTCGGTGGTGGTCGCCGGGATCGATGCCACCGTTGACGCGCTGGCGGCGATGAAAGCGGGCGATCTTGACGTCACCGTGTTCCAGGACGCAGTCGCCCAGGGTAAGGAAGCGGTGATTGCGGCCGTAAAACTGGCCAGGGGTGAGAAACTGCCAAATCGAGTACTGATCCCCTATCAGCTGGTGACGCCAGCCAATATGAACCAGTTTGTTAAATAAGCGGGCAGACCATGATAACTGCAACTTTAACCGCCGCCGCCCCTCGGGGCGGCCCTTCTCCCTCGCGCGATTACGAATATGTGCTGGAAGTGGATAACGTCCGCAAGGCGTTTCCCGGCGTGGTCGCGCTGGATAACGTCAGCCTGCGTATCCGTCCCGGCAGCGTCCACGCGCTGATGGGCGAAAACGGCGCGGGAAAATCGACGCTGATGAAAATCATCTCCGGCCTGTACCAGCCTGACAGCGGCGAGGTACGGCTTCGCGGAGAAACGGTTTCCCTCTCCAGCCCGCTGGTGGCACAGCAGGCTGGGATCGCCATGATCCATCAGGAACTGCTGCTGATGAATCCGATGACGGTAGCCGAGAATATCTGGATACGTCGTGAGCCGCGCAATCGTTTTGGCTTCATCGATCATACGGCGATGTACCAGCAAACCGAAGCGCTGCTGAAGCGCCTGAAGATCAACCTGGACCCCGATGCTGAAATTAGCGACCTGTCGATGGCCAGCCGGCAGATGGTGGAGATCGCCAAGGCGGTATCACTGAATGCCGACGTGCTGATTATGGATGAATCCACCTCGTCAATTACCGAAACCGAAGTGGAACATCTGTTTGCGATTATCCGCGACCTGCGCGCCAGCGGTATCGGCATTGTCTATATCACCCACAAGATGAACGAGCTGTACGAAATCGCTGATGAATTTACCGTGTTTCGCGACGGGAAATACGTGGGCACGCATGCCGCCAGCGATATCAGCCGCGACCGGGTGATCCAGATGATGGTGGGCCGCGAGATCACCCAGATGTTTCCCAAGGAGAGCGTGGAAATTGGCGAGGTGGTGCTGAAGGCCGACGGCCTGACGCTGGACGGCGTATTCCGCGATGTTTCCTTCGAGCTGCGTGCCGGGGAGATCCTGGGTTTTGCCGGACTGGTCGGTTCCGGGCGCTCAAACGTGGCGGAAACGCTGTTCGGCGTCACCCCGGCAACCAGCGGCACCATCACGCTCGACGGCCATGAACGGGTTATCTCCTCCGCATATAAAGCCATTCGCCACGGCATGGCGATGCTGACCGAAGATCGTAAGGAGACCGGTTGCTTCCTGCCGCTGGATATTCAGGAAAATATGCAGATCGCCGCCATCCATGAAGGCTACTGCCGCAATGGCATTGTTGATGCAGCGCAGCTGGAAGCCGACTGTCACGCAATCTGCCAGAAGCTGAGGGTCAAAACGCCGGATATGCATGAGTGCATTGAGAACCTCTCCGGCGGCAATCAGCAGAAGGTACTGATCTGCCGCTGGCTGCTGACCAAACCGCGCATTCTGATCCTGGATGAACCCACCCGAGGGATCGATGTGGGGGCCAAGGCTGAGATCCACCGGTTGATTGTGGAGCTGGCCCGCCAGGGGGTGGCGATCATCATGATCTCCTCTGAACTGCCGGAGGTGCTGGGAATGAGCGATCGGATCGTGGTGATGCACGAAGGCAAAGTCACCGGAATTGTAAATGCCGCAACGGCGGATCAGACAACCATTATGAGCCTGGCCGCTCATTAAAAGACGTGAGGAAATTATGACGATGTCTACCACCGATCGTGTGCCGTCAGTATCGGCACGGCGTAAAAAACGCCTGCCGACCGAAGCCAGTATTTTCCTGGTGTTTCTGGGCATTGCCGCACTGTTTGAAGTTGCCGGCTGGCTGATTGTCGGACAGAGCTTTTTGTTTAATATGCAGCGCCTGCAAATCATCATCCTGCAGGTGGCGGTCATTGGCATTATTGCCGTTGGCGTCACGCTGGTGATCGTCACCGGCGGGATCGACCTCTCATCCGGTTCCGTGGTGGCGATGAGTGCCATGGTGGCGGCCACCTTCGCGCAGTCCTCGGTGTGGCCGAAACTGTTCTATCCCCACTTAAGCGATCTGCCGTTCTTTGTGCCGCTGCTGGTGGGGCTGGCAATCGGCGCTCTCGCCGGACTGGTCAACGGCCTGCTGATCGGCCTGACGAAAATCCCGCCGTTTATTGCTACCCTCGGCATGATGGTCGCCGCACGCGGCATCGCCAACTGGTATACCGAAGGCAGCCCGGTGTCGGGCTTTACCGAGGGGTTTGCCTGGCTGGGGAACGGTCTGGGCCGCTGGGCACCGGTAGCCATCTTCCTGCTGGTGGCGCTGATATTCCATCTGGTGATGCGATACACCCGCTTTGGGAAATTTACCTACGCTATCGGTGCGAATCCGGCGGCAGCGCGCGCTTCCGGCATTAATATCGAACGCCATCTGATCAAGATTTACGTGATTGCCGGGCTGCTGGCCGGGCTGGCGGCGATGGTGGCGATTGCCCGCATTAAAACCGCGCAGGCAGGGATGGGGATGATGTACGAGCTGGACGCGATTGCCGCTGCGGTGATCGGCGGGGTTTCACTGGCGGGCGGCCGCGGCCGCATTCTGGGAACGGTTATCGGCGCGCTGATCCTCGGGGTGATGATGTCCGGCTTTACCTTCCTGCGGGTGGATGCTTACTACCAGGATATTATTAAAGGCTCGATTATCGTGATGGCAGTGATCGTGGATCAATATCGTCAGTCGGGGAAATCGAAGAAAAAAGTGTAGTTTGGCGGTGGGTGGTAATCGTTCAGCTCCACCTGCACTAAGAGGCTCATCCGGCGATGAGCCTCTCCACAACGGGCTAAACCCGCTTACCTTCCTTCACAAACAGCATCGCCACAAATCCCACCACGGTGATCAATGCGGCAAAGTAGAAGCCCGCGTTCAGCGAGCCGGTACTGTCGGCGATAAATCCGGTCACATATGGGGCAAAGATTGATGCCGCCATGCCGAAGAAGTTGTACAGGCCGAAAGCGGTACTCAGCGCGGCACGCGGTGCGTTATCCGCCACCAGCGCAATCAGTACCGGGTTAAGGCTGATTTTGCCGATAAAGCCGTACAGCACCAGCACGCCGATCAGCGCCGCTTCGCTTGAGGAGTAAACGATGCCGAAAATCGCCAGCAGCGAGAATGGCAGCATGCACAGCACAACGGGTTTCCGACGGCCCAGCTTGTCGGAAATATAGCTGCAAATCAGCGTACCCAGCACCGATATCCACGGCACGATCGAGGCGATGCCCGCCGCGTGCACAATGTCCATCCCGCGCTCTTTTTGCAGGTAGTACGGCAGCCAGGTGATGATGACGAAGAAGCCGTAAATCGAGCAGAAGATGGTGATGTAGGCCATCAGCAGATTGCGGTTTTTAAACAGATCGCCGAATTTGAAGTCACCTTTGGTTTCTGCCCCGGCAGCAGGGTTAGCATCCGTAGACGGTGCTTTTTCACGGATAAATACCAGCATCAACAGCGCTACGATCAATACCGGCAGCGCCATCGCCAGGAACGGCATCTTCCACGTTGTGTGGTAGTGCTCAATCATAAAGCTGGAGAGGTAATAACCCAGCGCGATACCAAACGACATGCCGCTGCCGATTACCGCGCTACCAAGGGTGATCCACTTTTTCGGAATAGCTTCTGATGAGAGTGCGTACTGCGGGCCGTAGTAGACACCCTGCGATGCACCGGTCAGCATCCACAACAGCATAAAAATCAGGAAGGTGGGTGAAATGCTGATAGCGGCCATAAAGAGCGTAAACAGCATAAAGCCGCTGACCAGAATGCGCTTTCTGCCTAAGCGGTCGCCGAGCAGTCCGGCCGGAACCTGTAGCAGGGTATAGGCCAGAAAGAACAGACTGCTGATCAAACCCAGCTGACTTTTAGACAGGCCGAATTCGGTTTCGATCTGCGGCATTACCGGGCTGAGTACCGAACGTGCGGCGTAAATCACCACCCAGCCGAGGAAAAAGATAATAACGGTTTTAATCCAGTACGGGACCCGTTCATTTTTTGTTGTTTGCATAAAGCCATACTCCCTGGTATGACGGGCACGAAGGCCCATCGTGATTCCTGATACTACTTTACGGTGTCACTAGTGTTCCCGCCGTACCGGCCAGCACGGCATCAATGTCCTTCAGTGCGCCGATATGTGCAACTTTGCCACTGCGCTGTACGAAGCGGCTAACCGCCATGATTTTTGGCCCCATCGCACCGTCGTTGATCGCCAGCGGTGCGAGTTCGCCCGTGGTGGCAGAGCGGATCGCGCGCTGCTTCGGCGTTCCCCAGTGTTCGTAGACCGCATCCGCATCGGTGAGGATCACCAGATGATCGGCATCCAGCGCTTCCGCCAGCAGCGCCGAGGCCAGATCTTTATCGATCACCGCTTCGCTGCCCACCAGACTGTCGCCCTCAGCGACCATCGGTACACCGCCACCGCCGTTGCAGATGACGATATGATTTTTCGACATCAGTAAATTAATCGCTTCAATATCAATAATTTTCTTTGGCTCCGGCGAAGGAACCACGCGGCGCAGATAGCTGCCGTCCAGCTTCATATTCCAGCCGTATTTCTGTTCCAGCTCCTGCTGCTGCGAAGGCTGGTAAACCGGGCCAATAAATTTGCTCGGCTGCTGGTAGGCAGGGTCGTTGCTGTCCACCAGCACGCGGGTCAGCAGCGTGGAAACCGGCTGCGACGGATGATACGCCGACAGCTGCTGCGCCAGCATGTAACCGATCATCCCCTGGCTTTCCGCCACCAGAATATCCAGCGGGTAAGGCGGTACGTCGCGGTAGGCCAGGTTCTGCAAGGCCAGCAGCCCGACCTGTGGACCGTTGCCGTGCACAATAGCGATGCGGTATTTTTTCGCCAGCTTGCCGACCGCATCGGCGATAAGAGAAATACTGCGGTACTGGTTCTCAGCGGACAGCACTTCACCACGCTGTAACAGGGCGTTGCCCCCCAGAGCAATCACTAACGTTTCCATTCGAACCTCTGTTTTCTCTGAATTCAGGTAACAGGAAACCCTGCCGGATCGAGCCCGGCAGCGATTTTTCCTGCAAATTTAATAAAGACTGTTGATCAGTCTGGCCCCGGACCAGATGCCCAGTAGCGTATCCACGCCGGAGGAGTGCCCGATTTCCAGCAGCTCGCCAACGGCGGCGGGCAGCGTACGGTTACCGGACAGCGCCGCTGCAAACTGCTGCATCGGCGAGGAGAAAACCCCCTGCGCGGCAAACCGTAGATAGTTGACGCTGACAAGCGTCGTCAGATCATCCAGCGGGCGGCTGGCGGCAAAGAATGCAGGTAGCCGGGTAACATCAATACGCCGATCGAACCAGGCACAAAACAGCATCCCCAGCACCGTGTCATCGTTGCCCGGCGTCAGACCCGGGCCTTTTCCCAGCACGCTGCTCCAGTCCACGATTTCGCCCAGCAGCCAGGCGCGGAACTGCTGCTGCATCTGCAGAATTTCCGCATTTAAAGGCTGGCTAACAATGCGATCGAGGCGGCCGAACAGCCCGGTTTCAGCCGTTGTGGCAGCCAGCACCGCCTCCAGCGGATCGACGGCGATCTGCCCGGTTCGTGACGGAGACAGATCGGTACGATGTTCCGACGGGCAGAGGCAGATATCCGCCAGCACGATCCCCTCTGGTAGCAGTTCGCACGCCGGGGACTCGGCCAGTTCGTCGGAGAAATCGTCAAAGTCTTCATCGGCGATTTCCCAGCCCATCGGACTTAGCCCACGCCCTTCACGGTGCAACGTCAGCAAATGCTGGCCCGGGGTAAGAAGATTGATCGCGTTGCGAAAATGCCCGACGCAGCGTAGTGGACCGAAGTCCTCTGTGGCATGACGGCTGACGGCCAGCGCAATACTTTCCATCTCTCCTCCCCCGGACTCCCCGGTTAGTACTGATTTAACCGGTGATACCCAGCTCTTCGGCCAGCGCTTCGATGGCTTTTTCAAAGCAGCCCAGCGGCGCACGCACGGTACCCGCACCAATTTGGCCGACGCCCGCTTCGCGGTGGGCGATACCGGTGTTGATCAATGGGGTGATGCCGGTTTCCACTACGCGGCGCGCGTCAAGGCCCAGGCAGGCACCCTGGAAATCCC
Source organism: Erwinia sp. S43 (assembly GCF_016624745.1). Classification (NCBI taxonomy): domain Bacteria; kingdom Pseudomonadati; phylum Pseudomonadota; class Gammaproteobacteria; order Enterobacterales; family Erwiniaceae; genus Erwinia; species Erwinia sp. S43. The sequence goes on from NZ_JACVTX010000004.1 coordinate 263,725, forward strand.
AGGTTGGGATTTGCAGCATCATGTTGCGCTCAAGGAAGATTTCCGCCATTTCTTCCGAAATTTCAGTGGCCGCCGTCATACCGCCTGCCGCACCGACAAAGCGGGTTACGCCAGGTGCTGCAACCATCGCCGCACCGCCGATACCGAAGGTTTCGGTGATCGCACTGTCGCCGATATCCGGGTTCGCATCGGCCTGGCTGTAGCCGGAGAAGAACAGCCCTTCCGGGGTATTCACCGGTGCGGTGAACCAGCGATCGCCCATGCCGCTAATTTTAACGCCGAAGTTTTTGCCGTTACGGGTCATCACCGTCACGATGGTTCCCTGTTTGATCTCCGCACCGGCGTCCATCGCCGCCTTGCAGTAGGCCATCGCCAGGTTGAGGAAGAACTGATCGGTGATGCTGAGGAAGTGCATCGCGCGGCCAAGCTCGGCCTTATCACGATCCAGCAGAGTGATTTTTGGTGCCAGCTGGCGCATCAGCAGCGCGGAAGCGGCGATATTACGCTGGTGGAATTCGTCACCCATGGTAATGGCCTGCGCCATCAGGGCGGTCAGGTCGATACCGTCAGCAAAGGTTGCCAGCACGTCTTTCAGAATCGGGGTCAGCGAGTCGCGCATCCAACGGTGGCGTTCCTGCACGTCCGGGCCGTAGGCACCGAAACGCATCACTTTACCGATGCCTTCGTTCAGGTTGCAGTAGGCGAAGTTACCGTGGGTATGGTTTTTCACCACCACCATCGGCATATGCGCGGAAGTGATGCCGCCCATCGGCCCCACGGCACTGACGTTATGGCAGGGGATAAACTCGATTTCACCCTTTTCCAGCAGCGCCAGCGCCTGCTGTTCATCGCTGGCCCACTCTTCAAACAGGCAGGCACCGATGCAGGCACCGCGAACCGGGCCGCTCATTTCCTGCCAGGTGACGGGAGGACCGGCATGCAGCAGCTTTCTGCCCTGGTTCAGTTCAGGAACCCGTTTTTTTGCTAAATCGACGTCAATCCAGTGTGGACGGGCTTCACGAATGCGAGCGATAACCGCGGCGTTGGCTTGTTCAATAGAATCGTACATATCAATCCCTTACTTTAATTTTTTCAGTATGTTAGCTAAACGTTGGTTGCCGCCGGCAACCGGAGCCCACTGGTAGTGAACCACTGAAATTTCGTTGGCTTGCAGATCCTCGGCAAAGCTGCGCAGGCCTGCATTAATGACCGACACACCGTTCAGCAGCGCCGGAACCGGTTCGGTTGACGGGGCAGGCTGCGGATCGGTCAGATAGCCGGCCAGCGCGACCGCTTCGGGTAGTGAATTCATCACCGCGATCCCTGCCTCATTTAAGATGGCGATCTGCGCTGAGCGCTGCTGCGGGTCCTGTTCAGTACCGGTGACGGTGGCGATCACTGCCAGCGGATGGGCCGTACCACGTTTTTCACGCAGGCGTTTTACTTCGGTCGCCAGCGAGGTTGCCGGGTCCTCCTGCGCGCCGTAGCCGATGACCACATCCAGCAGCAGTACGCCAACCTGCGTCTGCTGGCTCAGCCGGGCGATTTCCTGATTGCGGGTTGACGGGTCAATCATCGGGTGCGGTTTGCCCTGGGTGTAGAAGTCGTCACCCATATCAATGATGCGATGACCGTCGGCGTTCAGCATTGAGCCGTGGTGGTGGCTGCTGTCGGCCTCAACGCCCAGGCGGTCCGCCAGCAGCATCGCACACTCTGCGGCCAGCGTGCCGCCTGCGTACAGACCGGAGATTTTTCCCCCGCAGACAGCAGGCTGCTGTTCGGCCATCTGCTGCACGTGCCCCAGCATCGCGGCAAGGCGCGCGGCCTCATCCAGCGTGGCGGCGAAGGTAATATTGCCATCCTGCTTCTGCGCGGCTTTCGCCCCGAGGAACAGTGCCACCACCGGTTTGCCGAGGGTTTTCATTTCGGCAATCACCCGGGTGCGCACCGATTCCGCAGGAGGTTTGGAAACGAATGCCAACACTTTGCTCTGTGGATCGGCGGCCAGCATACGCAGCGCGCTGAGGGCGCTGATGCCGCCCACGTCGGCGGTTAAGTCACGGCCGCCCAGGCCGATAGCGTGAGAAACACCCTGCCCTGCGAGGGTAATTTGCGAGGTCAGTTCCTGAATACCGGTGCCCGATGCGCCGATAATCCCGATGCAGCCTTTCGGGGCCACGTTGGCAAAGGCCAGCGGTGCACCAGCGATATTGGCGGTGCCGCAGTCCGGCCCCATCACGATCAGTCCTTTTTCACTGGCTTTGGTCTTCAGTGCGCGTTCCTGTTCCACGCTGACGTTGTCGGAAAACATCATCACGTTGCAGTCGTCGTCCAGCGCCTGATCGGCCAGCTGCCCGGCATATTCACCGGCAATCGAAATCAGTACCAGGTTGGCATCCGGCAGTTTCTGCCGTGCGGTACGCCAGCTGCGCGCTTTAAGTAGGCGTTTGCCGCCCTGCTGGCCCTGAGCAATCGCCTTCAGCGCGGCATCCAGCTCATCGGCAATCTCTGCCGTGATTGATTCGTCGGCGGAGTCGGCTTTGATCGCCACGCAGATGTCGTTAGGGGTTGCCTCATTGAATTCCGGGTGCCAGAAACCGGTGGCCTCCAGCAGGGATTTATTCGCAGGTGTCCCCATCATCACCGATATTTCATCAACGCGTGGGGAATCGCTGAGCTTGCGGGAAATTAGCATCAGGCTGACTGAGTCCTGAAAACTCCCTTTTTTAAGAAAAGCATGGACCATAGTAATATCCTTAAACATCTTGTGAACATCACAATCATTAACGGCGGCTAAATATTTTCATAACCTGTATATTTCCGAGCCATTATTGCTGCCCGAAAAACTACAAATAAAAAGGGTTGATAAAGGTGAGTGCTATCACACTTTACCCATTGTTAGAAAAAATCGTCGAATACCTGCCGGATTAATAAATTCACTGAGAAAGGAAGGGCTTATTTGTTAGAAATATTCTAATAATCCCCTGGGCATTCAAAGAAAATTTGAGCCAATGGAATAATGCCTGTCTGGATCACATTATTTAACTCCCAGCTTTATACATTAGGCCGCAGAGGTGGATTAATTAAACCGCAGTAACCAAAGGACTATTTATGAAAGTCTCTAAACAAGAATTATATCAACTTATTCGGAATAAAATTCATTCCGCAGGATTAAGCCAGGAACATGCCGGTATCGTCGCGGATGTTCTGGTTCATGCTGATGCACGCGGCATCCATTCTCACGGAGCGGTAAGGGTTGAATACTACTCAGAGCGCATCAGCAAGGGAGGCACCAACAATCATCCCCACTTCACCTTTGAAAAAACCGGCCCTTGCAGCGCCATTTTTGACGGCGACAACGGTGCCGGTCACGTAGCCGCGAAGCTGGCCATGGATCGCGCCATCGACATGGCGAAAGAAAACGGCGTGGCGGTGGTCGGCGTTCGCCGCATCGGCCACAGCGGCGCACTTTCCTACTTTGTCCAGCAGGCATCGAAAGCCGGTATGATTGGGATCTCCGTCTGCCAGTCCGATCCGATGGTTGTTCCCTACGGCGGTGCGGATGTTTACTACGGCACCAACCCGATTGCTTTCTCCGCACCGGCGGAAGGCGACGAAAATATCACCTTTGATATGGCCACCACCGTGCAGGCGTGGGGCAAAGTACTGGACGCCCGTTCACGCAACGTGCCTATCCCGGATACCTGGGCCGTCGATGCTGAAGGCAAAAACACCACCGATCCATTTGCCGTCAGCGGTCTGCTGCCGATCGCCGGGCCTAAAGGCTACGGCCTGATGATGATGGTCGATATCCTTTCCGGCATTCTGCTGGGCCTGCCTTTCGGCAAACATGTGAGTTCGATGTATCACGATCTCAGCGCAGGTCGCGAACTGGGGCAGCTGCATATTGTGTTAAATCCGAGCTATTTCACCAATGAAAGCAGCTTCCGTAAAAATATCAGCCAGGTGATGAAAGAACTGAATGAAGTGAAACCGGCACCGGGCGTGGAAAAAGTGCTTTATCCCGGTCAGGGTAGTCATCTTCGCGAAATTGAAAGCGATCGTGACGGCATCGACATTGTAGATGAAATATATCAGTACCTGATTTCTGACGATATTTATCAAAAATCGTACGATCATAAAGATCCGTTTGCCAGCTAACATCCTGGCAATAAAACAGCGCGGCGCTGGCATCGTTTAAATTAACGCCACCGCCGTAACGTCTTATAAATAATCCGGGCAAAGCAGGGCTGCTGATTAAATGTACGTTTAACGACCTTTACTTTACTCAGGGAATTGCAAGCGGGAAGATAAAGATGAAAGATTTCCGACAAGACATTACCGATATTTCTAGCAAAATATCTAAAATCGGTGCCGATCCAACCGGCGGCATGACGCGCCTGCTGTATACCAAAGAGTGGGTAGAGGCGCAGAAAGCCCTGAAGCAGATTTTCGAAACCGCTGGATTTGCTGCCTCGCACGATGCCACCGGCAACCTGTCAGCCCGGCTGACCGGCTCGAAATATCCCGAGCAGACCATTCTTACCGGCTCTCATATTGATACCGTAGTCAACGGCGGTAACCTCGACGGCCAGTTTGGTATTGAAGCCTCATTCCTTGCTGCAAACTACCTGAAAGACACCTATGGCCCGCCGCTGCGTTCACTGGAAGTGATTGCGCTGGCCGAAGAGGAAGGCAGCCGCTTCCCATACGTCTTCTGGGGCAGTAAAAACATTTTCGGCCAGGCGCGGCGCCAGGACGTGGAAAATATTGCCGATGCCAAAGGCGTTAACTTTGTCGATGCGATGCACAGTGCAGGCTTCGATTTCCGCCCCGAAGATCAGCCTGTACGCAAAGATATCGCCGCCTTCGTTGAAATCCATATTGAGCAGGGCAAGGTGCTGGAAACCGAAGGAAAAACCATCGGTGTGGTGACCAGTATCGTTGGCCAGCGCCGCTACGATATCCGCCTGAAAGGTGAATCAAATCACGCCGGTACTACACCAATGGGTTATCGCCGCGATACGGTCTATGCCTTCAGCCGCATCTGTACCGAATCTATTGCCAAAGCCCGTGCAGAAGGCGATCCGCTGGTGCTGACCTTCGGCAAGGTGGAACCGAAACCCAATACGGTTAACGTCGTTCCCGGCTTTACGCATTTCACCATGGACTGCCGTCATACCGATGCCGCCGCGTTGGATCGTTTCACGCTGGAAATTGAAGCGGATATGCGCCGCATCGCTGCTGAAATGGGCATTGAAATTGAGATCGACCGCTGGATGGACGAGAAGCCCATTCCAATGAATAAGCAGCTGGTTGAGTGCGTCAGCCATCTGTGTGAAAAACACAAAGTCAATTACCGCCTGATCCACAGCGGCGCAGGCCACGATTCACAAATTTTCTCTCCGCATGTACCAACGGTGATGATCTTCGTGCCAAGTATCGACGGCATCAGCCACAACCCGGCGGAAAAAACCCATCTTGACGACCTGGCGGAAGGGGTGAAAGTGCTGGCCCATACGCTTTATCAACTCGCCTGGACCGAAGAGGGAGGCAGCCTGTGAGTAATAGCAAAGTGGCATCCAACAGCGGGTTCGATCCGCTGTACTGGAAGAAAATCGTTGTTGTCCTCTGTCTTGGCTGGGCGGTGATCTGGATTTATCGCACCATTCTGACCCCTATCTTCCCTGAAATTCAGGCCACCATCGGCGCGCATTCCAACGCGGAAATGGGGCTGATCGCCAGCTTCTATTTCTTTGCCTACACCGGTATGCAGATCCCTTCAGGGATTCTGGTCGATAAGTTTGGCAAAAAAGTGGTGCTGATACCGGGCTTCTGCCTGTTTATCATCGCCACGCTGCTGATCGGTAACGCCACCAGCCTGACCATGGTCTATGCAGGCAGCCTGCTGGCAGGTATGGGCTGCGGCTCTTACTACGGCTCGGCCTATTCATTGTCATCAGAAAACATTCCGCTGGAGCGTCGTGGCCTTGCAACGGCAATTATTAACAGCGGTTCAGCGCTGGGGATGGCTATCGGCCTGATTGCCTCCAGCCTGCTGGTGAAAAGTATGGGGATGGACTGGCAGCTGACGATCTTTATGATCACCGCCCTGCTGGTGATTATGACCCTCGTCTTTGCCGTGGTGATTAAAGGCGGTTCCTACAGCAGTCATCTGGCCAGCCAGCCGACCAGCACCACTGCCGCTGCTGCCGCACCGGAAGAAACCAATGAGTCCAGCGGACTGTTCAGCATGCGCATGATTTCAGCGTATGTGATGTATTTCGCTACCTGCTACGGCTACTACATGATCGTCACCTGGCTGCCGTCGTTCCTGCAACAGGAACGTGGATTTGAAGGTGTCGCGATTGGCTTCTCCTCCGCGCTGGTGGCCTTTGCTTCCGTTCCCGGGGCGCTGTTCTTCAGCCGTATGTCGGATCGCTTCCGCAACAAAAAAGTCCAGCTGATCATCTTCCTTGAGCTGTGTGCGGCGGTGATGCTGGTCTGTACGGTGATCTCCCCGGATTCCACCACGCTGCTGATCAGCCTGATCCTGTACGGACTGCTGGGCAAGCTGGCCGTTGACCCGATCATGATCTCATTCGTTGCCGATAACGCACCGAAGAAAGGCTACGGCACCAGCTTTGGCGTCTTTAACTTCTTCGGCATGTCCTCTTCGGTGATTGCCCCCTTCCTGACCGGGGTGATTTCCGACAACACCGGTTCCAAGGTGATGGGCTTCTATATTTCGGCCGGCATTCTGGTGGTAGGTACGCTGATCTTCTTCATCGTGAACGTGCTGATGAAGCAGAAAAGTAAACGTCAGACTGCGGCACAGGCATAACGCTGTATCCGGCCACCGGCGTGTGGCCGCTAAATTTTTAAGGAGAATTATTGTGGGATACTTTACGAATCAGATCGGCTATCCGCAGGACCTTCTGGCATCACGCTCCATTATTAAACGTAAAAACTATGCGCTGATCCCACCGGAAGGACTGGTAAGAAACGTCATTCCCGGTTTTGAAAACTGCGATGTTACTATTCTGGGCACGCCAAAGCTCGGTGCGACTTTCGTGGATTATCTGGTCACCCTGCACGACGGCGGGCGCAACCAGCAGGGATTTGGCGGAGAAAACGTTGAAACCTTCGTTTATGTGATTGACGGTAAGGTTACCGCTTCCGCCGACAGCACCGACTATCCCCTGACCAGCGGTGGCTACCTGTATTGCCCGGCGGGCGTGACGCTGCGCCTGGAGAACACCAACGGCGGCCAGGCAAGCCAGCTGTTCCTCTATAAGCGAACCTATCAGCGCATTAAAGGCTATGAGGCCCACGTAGTCAGCGACAATGTGAAAAACCTCGAAAAAATTCACTATGAGGGAATGAGCGACGTCACCCTGCAGGACCTGCTGCCGAAAGAGCTGGGTTTTGATATGAACATGCATATTCTCTCCTTCAAACCCGGTGCCAGCCACGGCTATGTGGAAACCCACGTGCAGGAGCACGGTGCCTATGTGCTCTCCGGCGCAGGTGTATATAACCTCGATAACGAATGGATCCCGGTGAAAAAAGGGGATTACATCTTTATGGGCGCGTATGTACCGCAGGCGGGATATGCGGTTGGTAAAGATGAGTTCAGCTACATCTACTCAAAAGACTGTAATCGCGACGTAGACTGCTGATGTAAATCGGACAGGCCATGCTGTTTACAGCATGGCCTGTCGTACCCGGTAGTCCCTTTCAACTTTCTGCAACATTCATCAACTCTTTTCTGGCTCTGCATCATCATTCATCAGCTGTTATCCTGTTAGGCTTAGCATTTACCGTCCGGTTATTGGGCGTGTTTATCAGGAGCCTATTCTCTGTGCTTGACCAGGAAACTATCCGTACCTTTATCCACGTGGCGGAAAGCCACAGCTTTTCTAAAACGGCCGAAGCGCTGTTCAAAACCCCTGCGGCCATCAGCTACCGGATTAAAATGCTGGAGGAGGATGTCGGTACGCAGCTGTTTATGCGCACTACCCGTATCGTGCAGCTGACGCCAGCAGGCGATCACCTGCTGGAGCGCTGCCGCCAGTGGCTGGCCTGGCTGGATGCTATGCCGGGTGAGCTGCAGCAGATTAATCACGGCGTTGAGCGCCAGGTGAATATAGTGATTAATAACCTGCTCTACTCGCCGCAGGCGGTGGCAAAACTGCTGGCGCACCTGCATCAGAAATTCCCGCTGACTCAGTTTCTTATCTCCCGCCAAGTGTATATGGGCGTGTGGGATTCCCTGCTGCACGATGACTTTCAGCTGGCGATTGGCGTGACCGGTTCGGAAGCGCTGGCTAATAACGTCAGCATGCTGGAACTGGGCGGCGTCAGCTGGCTGTTTGTCGTGGCCGCGGATCATCCCCTCGCCGAGTGCGAAGGCCCGGTACACGAGGACAAACTGCGCGCATGGCCGGCGATTAATATCGAAGATACCTCGCGGAATCTGACCAAACGGGTGGCCTGGCTACTGCCGGGACAAAAAGAGATTATCGTTCCGGATTTAAGCAGCAAGCTGGAGTGCCATCTACAGGGGATGGGCGTCGGTTTCCTGCCTGCGGAACTCTGTCAGCGCTATATCAACAGTGGGCAGCTGGTCAGCTGTGAAGTGGCCAATCAGCGGCAGCCTTCCCCGCTTTCACTTGCCTGGAAAAATGAGGCGGGAAAAGCGGTGGAAGAGATTGTGGCTCTTTTCCAGCAGCGAGACGAAGCCATCGGCGATTTTCTGCAAAATATCGACCTTTCTGCGTAACGTCGCGCAAATAAGCGCAGGATGGGCAAAAAAATCCCCGCGCGGCTATGCTAGCGCGCATAAATACAGCAAACTGATAGCTGCTGGGCAAAAGTGAATCGGCCCTGATAATAACAATCCGGAGGTTATTAATGCTTGCTGTTATTCCCGTCATTATCGTTCTGGCTCTGATCATTGTCTGGTCCGGTATCAAGATTGTCCCGCAGGGCTATCAGTGGACCGTCGAACGCTTTGGCCGCTATACCAACACGTTACAGCCCGGCTTAAATTTGGTGATTCCCTTTATGGATCGCATTGGCCGGAAAATTAATATGATGGAACAGGTGGTGGATATTCCTTCTCAGGAGATTATTTCGAAGGATAACGCCAGCGTGACTATTGACGCAGTCTGCTTCATTCAGGTGGTCGATCCGGCGCGCGCGGCCTATGAGGTCAGTAATCTTGAGCTGGCGATCATCAACCTGACCATGACCAATATGCGTACGGTGCTCGGCTCAATGGAGCTGGATGAGATGCTGTCGCAGCGCGATAATATCAACACCCGCCTGTTACAAATCGTCGATGAAGCCACCAACCCGTGGGGGGTGAAGATCACCCGCATTGAGATCCGCGACGTGCGGCCACCGGCAGAACTGATCGCCTCGATGAACGCCCAGATGAAAGCCGAGCGTACCAAGCGTGCCGATATTCTTGAAGCTGAAGGCGTGCGCCAGGCAGCAATCCTGCGTGCGGAAGGGGAAAAGCAGTCGCAGATCCTGAAAGCTGAAGGTGAACGCCAGTCCGCATTCCTGGCCGCCGAGGCGCGTGAACGTGGTGCCGAAGCCGAAGCACGAGCTACAAAGATGGTTTCAGAAGCCATCGCCGCCGGGGATATTCAGGCAATTAACTATTTCGTGGCACAAAAATATACCGATGCCCTGCAAAATATCGGGGCCGCAAACAACAGCAAGGTGGTAATGATGCCGCTGGATGCCAGCAGCTTGCTGGGCTCCATTGCCGGTATCAGCGAACTGCTGGGCGAGCGTAAACCTGAGCGGAATCGATGATGATCGTTGAACTGCTGGCAAATCCCTGGTGGCTGTGGCTGACGCTGGGGGGGCTGCTGCTGGCTGCCGAAATGCTGGGCACCAGCGGATATCTGCTGTGGAGCGGCATTGCTGCCGTACTGGTTGCGCTGCTGGTGTGGCTGGTGCCGATGCCGTGGGAGTGGCAGGGATTAAGCTTTGCGGTACTCACCGTACTTGCCGCACTGTGGTGGCATCGCTGGCTACAGCGCCGCAATCGTCGCCTGCCGCCCTCCTCGCTTAATCAGCGCGGCCAGCAGCTTATTGGCCGCCGGCTGACGCTGGATAGCGCGCTGGTTAACGGTTTTGGCCACGTGAAAATCGGTGACGGCAACTGGCGGGTGCAGGCAGAAGAAGACCTCCCCGCGGGCTGCAACATCATCGTGGTCGCCGTTGAAGGGATTACCCTACAGGTTGCACGCCGGGAACATTAAGCCGGTTTTGTCGTTGAACAACAGCCCGCCAGGTGATTGATAATCGGGCAGTCCGCGCTGTCATCGCCGGGGCAGCTGGCTGCCATATCAAGCAGCCGCAGGCGCATCTGCGTCAGCTGTTCGATATGCTCCTCAATCTCCTTCACTTTTTCCAGCGTGCGCGCTTTAACATCAGCGCTGTGCCGCTGTGGGTCGTTGAGCAGGCTGACCATTTCCCGGCACTCGTCAAGATTAAAGCCGACCTGCCGCGCCTGGCGCAGCAGCGTCAGCTCTTCCAGCTGCTTCGCCGAGTAGGTGCGATAGCCGTTATCACTGCGCAGCGGCGGTGTAACCAACCCTTTTTCTTCATAGAAGCGAATCGCTTTGCTGGTCAGCCCGGTTTTTCTGGCGACCTCACTGATATTCATATTTGCTCCTTGACCTTCACCTTGATGGAAGGTTTAACCTTCATAACTACTGCAAATAACGCACCGGGTCAAACCGGGCAACAAGGAGTTTTCTATGTCACATACCACACTACTGGCGCTGGATGGCCTGACCTGTGGCCACTGCGTTAAACGGGTTCAGGAAACGCTCACCAAACTCGATAATGTTGAACAGGCCGACGTTACAGTGAATGAAGCACGCGTCACCGGTAGCGCCAGCGCAGAAGCGCTGATTGCCGCCGTGGAAGGCGCAGGCTATCACGCCACCCTGTCAGCGGACGACAGCCACCCAAAGCCTGATCCGCTGACAGAATCAGAACCTCAGCCGGAAGCGCTGACAGCGGCCGTTTCCCAGCTTCCGGCATCCGACGCTGGCGACAGCTATCAGCTGTTAATTGACGGCATGAGCTGCGCCAGCTGCGTTGGACGAGTACAGAATGCCTTACAAAACGTGCCGGGTGTCAGCCAGGCACGGGTTAACCTTGCCGAGCGCAGCGCGCTGGTACTCGGCACCGCCTCGCCGCAAACGCTGATCGATGCCGTCAGCAATGCGGGATACGCTGCCGAAATTATTGAAGATGAAACCGAACGCCGCGAGAAGCAGCAGCAGAGTGCGCAGAACGCCACCCGGCGCTTCCGCTGGCAGGCCGCGCTCGCCCTTGCTCTCGGTATCCCGCTAATGGGTTGGGGAATGATCGGCGACAATATGATGCTCACCGCTGAGAACCGCAGCGGCTGGCTTGTCATTGGCGCACTTACCCTGCTGGTGATGATTATCGCCGGAGGGCATTTCTACCGCAGCGCCTGGCGCAGCCTGCTTAATCGTACCGCCACCATGGATACGCTGGTAGCACTCGGCACCGGTGCGGCGTGGCTTTACTCCATCAGCGTGAATCTGTGGCCTGAATGGTTCCCGATGGAAGCCCGCCACCTCTATTACGAAGCCAGTGCAATGATTATTGGCCTGATTAATCTCGGCCATATGCTGGAACAACGTGCCCGCCAGCGTTCCTCGCAGGCGCTGGAAAAACTGTTAGATTTGACGCCACCCACCGCTCGGGTTGTAACCGAGACCGGCGATCGTGTGCTGCCGCTGAGCGAAGTTCAGCTGGGCATGACGCTGCGCGTGACGACCGGCGATCGCGTGCCGGTTGATGGCACCATTGTACAGGGTGAAGCCTGGCTGGATGAGGCGATGCTGACCGGAGAAGCCATCCCGCAGCAAAAATCACCGGGTGATACGATCCACGCAGGAACGGTCCTTCAGGACGGCAGCGTGCTGTTCAGCGCGCAGGCGATCGGTAAAAACACCACGCTTTCACGCATTATCCAACTGGTACGGCAGGCGCAAAGTAGCAAGCCGGAAATCGGTCAACTGGCCGATAAGATCTCCTCGATTTTTGTTCCCGCCGTAGTGCTGATTGCGCTGCTGAGCGCGGCGATCTGGTATTTCGCTGGCCCCGCGCCGCAGATTGTCTACACACTGGTGATTGCCACCACGGTACTGATTATTGCCTGCCCCTGTGCGCTGGGGCTGGCAACGCCGATGTCGATTATTTCTGGCGTGGGCCGCGCGGCGGAGTTTGGCGTACTGGTGCGCGATGCCGATGCATTACAACGTGCCAGCACGCTGACTACGCTGGTGTTCGATAAAACCGGTACGCTAACCGAAGGTGCACCGCGCGTGGTCGAGGTTGTACTGTTCAATGGCGCAGAGGCAGCGAACGTGGAGCGCCAGGCTGCGGCTCTCGAGCAGGGTTCCAGCCATCCGCTGGCGCGGGCGATTATCAATCACGCGGCGCTGGCGTCACTGCCGGAGGTTGCGCAATTTCGTACAATACCGGGCCTGGGGGTAAGCGGCATACTTGACGGCAAGCCGCTGCTGCTGGGTAACCTGGCGCTGATGGAGCAGCAAAAGATCGATACCGGCGAGATTACGGGAGCGCTGGCTGAGCATGCCGCCAATGGTTCCACGCCGGTGCTGCTGGCGGCGGACGGGAAAATCGTCGCGCTGTTTGCCATCCGCGATCCGCTGCGCCAGGAAAGCGTCAGCGCATTGCAGCGCCTGCATCGTCGCGGCTATCAGCTGGTGATGCTGACGGGGGATAATGAAATTACCGCCAACGCCATCGCCCGGGAAGCGGGCATCGATCGGGTAATCGCCGGGGTGCTGCCTGAAGGCAAAGCTCAGGCGATTAGCCAGCTACAGCAGCAGGGTCAGCAGGTGGCGATGATCGGTGACGGTATTAATGATGCCCCGGCGCTGGCTCAGGCCGATGTCGGCATTGCGATGGGCGGCGGCAGCGATGTTGCCATTGAAACAGCGGCGATTACCTTAATGCGTCAGGATCTGAATGCCGTGGCGGACGCACTGGCGATTGCCAAAGCCACGCTGCGCAATATGAAACAGAACCTGCTGGGCGCGTTTATTTACAACGCCTGCGGCATTCCGATTGCGGCTGGAATACTCTATCCGCTGACCGGTACGCTGCTGAATCCGGTCGTGGCCGGGGCAGCGATGGCGCTCTCTTCAATCACCGTGGTGAGTAACGCAAACCGCCTGATTCGCTACCGTCCGCCGCAGGATTAATGCTTCAGGGCGCGGACTGTCGGTGTGCTGCGTTTTGCCCTGTCGCTCAGCGACTTATCGCGTTAGCATGAGAGCTAATAACGCGATCCGCCGGGGGAACAATGGGCAAAGTCATTCACGCACTGCGGCAGCTGTCGCGCCGGTTCTGGCCGGTAGAGTATCGTTATCCGGCTCTGGATATTTCCCTGGGCCAGCGACACCTGCATCTGGTCGGCAGTATCCATATGGGCACACGCAATATGTCTCCGCTACCGGGGCAACTGATCAATCAGCTGCAGTATGTTGATGCCCTGATTGTAGAGGCGGATATCACCACCGGTGGTTCACCCTTCAGCGATAGTGAGGTCTGCCCTCCACTGGCTGAGCGGCTGTCTGCCGAACGTTTCCAACTGCTGGAAAAGCTGTGCAGCGAACTGAGTGTTGATTTGCAACGTATTAATACCCTGCCCGCATGGCAGGTGGCGCTGATGCTCCAGGCGCAGCAGGCTCAGCGGCTCGGGCTTCGCGCAGACTGTGGCATTGATTACCAGCTGTTGCAGGCGGCGAAAGAACGGCAGATAAAAATCATTGAATTGGAAGGGCCGGAAACCCAGCTGGCGCTGCTTAAATCGCTGCCGGATCAAGGCATGACGCTACTGGAAGATACGTTGCAGCACTGGCACGTTAATGCCCGGTTGCTGCAAACGATGGTCAGCTGGTGGCTGGAAGCCCCACCGGGCAGCAGTGGGAAAACGGTACTGCCGGATACCTTCAGCAGCAGCCTGAGTGATTTGCTTATGCATCAGCGTAATCAGCGATGGTGCCAGCAGCTGCACGCACTGCCGGCGGGACGCTATATTTTAGCGGTCGGCGCGCTGCATCTTTACGGTGAGGGAAATCTCCCGGACCTGCTGGGCCGCTAAAAAAATGGCCGATATCTCTATCGGCCAGTCAATAATGAAGTTTTTATGATTTTGGTTATCTATCAGCACGGGTGCTGACGCGGGGCAGATTGTCGCTCAATGCGCACTTTTTCTCCAGTACTTTTATTCACCAATTTTAAGCGGCAAGCACGCGAATGGAACAGGAAGGATTAAAGCGATGACTCCGGCGGTAAAACTATTAGAAAAACAAAAAGTAAACTTTACGCTGCATCCTTACGAGCACGACAGCAATGAAACTAACTTCGGTGATGAGGCGGTGCGTAAGCTCAATCTTGACGCCGAGCGGGTCTATAAAACGCTGCTGGTGGCACTTAACGGCGACAATAAAACCCTCGCCGTTGCCGTTACGCCGGTTGCGGGCCAGCTCGATTTGAAAAAAGTGGCGAAAGCGCTGGGTGCCAAAAAAGTCGAGATGGCCGATCCGCAGTTCGCCCAGCGCAGCACCGGCTATCTGCTGGGCGGCATCAGCCCGCTGGGGCAGAAAAAGCGCCTGCCGACGGTCATCGATCATCTGGCCCAGCACTTTGATACCATTTATGTTTCCGGCGGCAAGCGCGGGCTGGATCTCGAACTCGCTCCGGGTGACCTGGCAAAACTGCTGAGCGCCAGTTTTGCCGATATCGCCAAACGCGATTAATCCGGCCGCTGGTTAATCAACTGATCGATCATCCAGCGCCCCGCCGGGCCGGGCGGTGAAAGCCGCGACCAGGCGACATCCACCTGGATATTTTGCGGCCAGCCCGCCACCGGCAGCTCACGCAGCAGCTGGTGGCCAAACTGCTCGGTCAGCCAGCGCGGCAGTACGCTCCAGCCAAATCCCTGCTCCGCCATCTCCAGCAGCAGCAAGTACGACGGTGCCAGCCAGATTTTACCTCCCGGCACCGGTTCCTGTTCCGTCCAGGTATTCAGCCGCAGCTGGCGGATGCCCTGCAGCTCGATCTCCGTTACGCTATCCTGCTGCGCCAGCGGATGATCCTTATGCAGATAAATCGCCATTTTCGCTTCCACCTGCAGACGCCGCAGGCTGATATTTGCCGGATAGCGGTCCTGCACGCGGATCACGCCGATATGCGCCCTGCCGCTTTGCAGCAGATCGATAACATCGCCGTCTTCGGCAATCATGCATTCAAACTCAATATCCGGATAGCGGCTGGCAAAGCGTTTAAGCAAATGTTCGTGATGATCGGCCTGCCAGAAATCGGAGATCGCCAGCCGTAAACAGGGCTCGACGTCGCCCGCCAGACGCATAGCCAGCTCATCCAGCTGCGCGGCGGCATTGAGAATCACGTTAACCTGCGTCAGCACTCGCTGACCATTTTCGGTCAGTACCGGGGTACGCGCTTCGCGGTTAAATAAAATCAGCCCGAGATCGCTTTCCAGGTTGGCCACGGCGGTACTGACCGTTGACTGGCTTTTGCGCAGCGCTCGCGCCGCTGCGGAGAACGAGCCGCTTTCTACGGTCTGTACAAACGCTTCCAGGGATTCCGGTGAATAACGCATCGCAGATGTATCGCTTTTATCGATGGATAATCATTTTATCTTAGCAGCAAAAGGATAGAAAATACGCTTCCTAAATCACTCAGGAGGACATATGTCCACTCGTACGCTGAAAGAACGTTTTTATCATGCTGCAGGCTTTGAACTGGTGGCGATTGCAATCATTTCCCCTGTCGCCGCCTGGCTTATGAACAAACCGCTATTTCAGATGGGCGCACTGGCCATTATGCTTTCCACCGTGGCGATGATCTGGA
Organism: Erwinia sp. S43; assembly: GCF_016624745.1. Taxonomy (NCBI): domain Bacteria; kingdom Pseudomonadati; phylum Pseudomonadota; class Gammaproteobacteria; order Enterobacterales; family Erwiniaceae; genus Erwinia; species Erwinia sp. S43. The sequence goes on from NZ_JACVTX010000004.1 coordinate 279,697, forward strand.
ACATGATTTATAACGCCGGGTTCGATCGCCTGTTCCCGCGCGAACGTGTAAAACGCGGTCTGGCACTGCGCGTGATGCATGCTCTGGGCTTTGAAGGTGGATTTATTCTGATTGGTCTGCCGCTGGCGGCCTGGATGCTGGGTGTGACGCTGTGGCAGGCATTTCTGGTTGAACTGGGCTTTTTCCTGTTCTTCCTGCCCTACACGGTGGTGTACAACTGGGTCTACGATAAGCTTCGTGACCGCCTGATGCGTTCACGTGAACAGCGCCGTCAGGCTCATACGTCTTCCTGACGACGCGGATATGGAGCACTCGCGTGCTCCATATTCACAGCAGCAGACTTTACTCCGCTTTCTTATACACAATCTCACCGGCAGGCTGGTACTTTGCCGCATCCAGCGGGGAGTGCGCCTGTATATACTGCTTCAGCACTTCTGCATCAACAAAGCCGGTATTGACATAGCTGGCCTGCTTATCCACTTCCGGATAGCCGTCGCCCCCGGTGGCGTTGAAGCTCAGGGTAGCCATGCGGTACACCTTATCGTCCTGCAATGGTTCGCCGTTAATCTTCACGTCGCTGACCCCGCTACCGTCGGCAATCAGGCTGACGCGGGCAAACTGCGCATAGGCACCGGAATCCACCTGCTTATTCGCGACAACCGCCAGATAATCACGCACTTCGCTGCCTTTCATATCGACATAAACCAGTGTATTACCAAACGGCTGTACCTTTAGCACGTCTTTATAGGTGATATCTCCGGCTTCAATGGAGTCGCGCACGCCGCCGCCGCTCATCACCGCAAAATCGGCCTTGGTGCGTTCAATCTGCCCTTCAAGGATTAATCGCGCCATATTGGTCTGCACGAAACGTACTTTGCTGCGGTCACCCTCAAGATGGCCGTTAACGCTGCCTATTTTCACGCCAAGCTGCGCCTCGCCCTTTTTCTGGAACGGCGTCAGCAGTTTCATCATCGCCGGGTTTTTATCGATTTCCGCCGTGTAGTTCACCCAGCTGGTGCCGCCGTCAGCGTTCGTGACTTTATGCTTGAGATTGATCGGTACAAGTTCGTAGTGTTCCAGCTTCAGCTTGCCGTTGCGGAAAGTGAAATCGGCGCGACCAATATATTTGCCCCATTCATGAGCCTGCACGATCCAGGTGCCGTTCTGACGATCCGGCGTACAGGGAGTGCCCGGCACGTAGTCTGCCTGTTTGACGTTTTCCTGCGCCATACACACCGGGTCCTGTGAATGGCCACCCACGATCATATCCAGGTAGCCTGCGGGCAGCTCGCGGGCCATTTCCACATCGCCCGGCGCATTCGAACCATGATTACCGTTGTCATAATGCCCCATATGGGTAGCGGCAATAATCACATCCGGTTTTTCTTTGGCACGCAGCTCTTCCACCACCGCTTTCGCTTCAGCTGCCGGTTTGTGGAACACGATATCGGTGAAGTTTTCCGGATTGCCGATTTTGGCCGTGTCGTCAGTGGTCAGACCGATGACAGCGATCTTCAGTCCTTTACGATTAAACAGCGCGTACGGCTGGAACAGGCGCTTGCCGGTACTTTTTTGATAGATATTGGCAGAGAGCAGCGGGAACTTCGCCCACTTTTGCTGCTGGCGAAGCACCGACAGCGGATTATCAAACTCGTGGTTACCTATCGCCATGGCATCGTAGCCAATCAAATTCATCCCGCGGAAATCAGGCTCGGCATCCTGTAGGTCGGATTCCGGTACGCCGGTATTGATATCGCCGCCGGAGAGGATCAGCACTGCCCCACCGTGCGACTGCACGTCCAGACGGATCTTATCCATCATAGTTTTCTGCGCCGCCAGCCCGTACTCACCGTGTTCATTGTTCCAGAACCGACCGTGATGATCGTTGGTATGCAGCACGGTGAATTTATAGGTACGGTCTTTTACCCAGGCCTGCGCCATCAGCGGTGCGCTAAGCAACCCAACGGTCAACAGACTCAGGATACGTTTATTAAATACCAGCACTGCGCTTCTCCTTGTTTCATCAACCGCAAGCCAACCCGCACAAATGCGGCTTTGGCAAAATAATCAGCAAAAGTATTCACTTTTTGTGACAGCCCCGCAACCACAGCACTGAAATAGCTCTAAATGGTAATTACTCACGCGGAGGTTGTTAGTTATAAAAGAGGGCTTTGCAGCGAATTTGCTTCTCTGCGCTCATAAAAACATAATTAGATGACAGGTTAATTTAATGGCAAGTGAATCCCCGCTCTCTTCTCCCTCATCGCCCGTTCGGCGCACCGCTTTTGGTATCCTCGGCGCCATCAGCGTTGCCCATCTGCTGAATGATATGATCCAGTCGCTGATTCTGGCGATCTACCCGCTGCTGCGTGCGGATTTCTCATTAAGCTTTGTGCAAATCGGCATGATCACGCTGACCTATCAGCTTACCGCGTCGCTGTTACAGCCGCTGATTGGGCACTACACCGATAAGCATCCGCAGCCGTGGTCACTGCCCGTCGGCATGGGCTTTACGCTTTCCGGACTGATCCTGCTGGCGCTGGCCGGGAATTTTACCACCGTCCTGCTGGCCGCCGCGCTGGTGGGCACGGGTTCCTCGGTGTTTCACCCGGAATCCTCGCGCGTGGCGCGGATGGCATCGGGCGGACGGCACGGCCTTGCGCAGTCGCTATTCCAGGTCGGCGGTAATTTTGGCAGCTCGCTGGGCCCGCTGCTGGCCGCACTGGTCATTGCTCCCTATGGCCGCGGCAACGTTGCGTGGTTCTCGCTGGCGGCGCTGCTGGCAATTGTGGTCCTGTTGCAAATCAGCCGCTGGTATCAGACGCAGAATCGCATGGCGAAGAAAAGCACCGTGGCCGCCATCAGCCCGCTGCCGCGCCGCCAGGTGGCCTTCGCGATTAGCATTCTGCTGGTGCTGATTTTCTCTAAGTATTTTTATCTCACCAGTCTGAGCAGCTACTACACCTTCTACCTGATGCAGAAATTTGGCCTGTCGGTACAGAGCGCGCAGCTGCATCTGTTTATTTTCCTGTTTGCCGTGGCGGCAGGGACGGTGATCGGCGGGCCGATTGGCGATAAAATTGGCCGTAAGCGGGTGATTTGGGCCTCTATTCTCGGCGTTGCCCCCTTTACGCTGCTGCTGCCGCATATGAACTTATTGTGGACGGGCGTGCTGTCGGTGATTATCGGCTTCGTGCTGGCCTCGGCGTTTTCCGCCATTCTGGTCTATGCCCAGGAGCTGATGCCGGGGCGTATCGGTATGGTTTCCGGGCTGTTTTTTGGTTTTGCCTTCGGTATGGGTGGACTGGGTGCCGCCCTGCTCGGTCTGCTGGCCGACCATACCAGCATCGAACTGGTCTATCAAATCTGCGCTTATCTGCCGCTTCTCGGTATTCTCACGGCTTTCCTGCCTGATAACCGGCGTAAATAGTCCCTTACCGGTGCAATTGTTTGATTTTTGCACCGGTTCACGCTCCGGTAACACCAGCACTGTAATCTGATAAGTGCCTAAAATCGCACTTACTGACAAATTTCAGCGTATGGTTCATATTTTTTTCCATTAGTCTCAATAAACACAAGCGCCGCGACGGATTATGCCATACACTGAAAACTTACAACTGGACACATTTATACTCTAATTAATTCGAGTTGCAGTACAGCGGGAGGCCCCCCAGCCCGGCGCACGGATCGCACAGTGACCAGGGCAACAAGCAGGGCATCTGCCACTTGAAGTATGACGAGCAGGCATACATAAGGAGACAGGCATGCACCACACCACACCGCTTATCACCACCATTGTAGGAGGCCTGGTTCTCGCCTTCCTCCTTGGTATGCTGGCTAATCGCCTGCGCATTTCTCCCCTTGTTGGTTACCTGCTGGCTGGCGTTCTTGCCGGTCCTTTCACCCCAGGCTTTGTTGCTGATACCAATCTTGCTCCCGAACTGGCTGAACTTGGCGTGATCCTGCTGATGTTCGGCGTGGGTCTGCATTTCTCTTTAAAAGATCTGATGGCGGTAAAGTCGATCGCCATTCCCGGCGCTATCGCACAGATAGCCGTGGCGACACTGCTGGGAATGGGGCTTTCATGGGCAATGGGCTGGTCGATGCTCACCGGATTGGTGTTCGGGCTGTGCCTTTCCACGGCGAGTACGGTGGTGCTGCTCCGTGCGCTGGAAGAGCGTCAGTTGATTGACAGCCAGCGCGGGCAAATTGCGATTGGCTGGTTGATTGTTGAAGACCTGGTGATGGTGCTGGCGCTGGTGTTGCTGCCTGCTATTGCCGGTATGTTCGAAGAAGGTAATGCCAGCATCGGCCTGCTGCTGTTCGATCTGGTACTGACCATCGGTAAAGTGGTGGCCTTTATGGTGCTGATGATGGTGGTTGGCCGCCGCGTCGTACCGTGGATACTCGCCCGCAGCGCCGCAACCGGCTCGCGCGAGCTGTTTACCCTGGCGGTGCTGGCACTGGCGCTCGGTATTGCTTTTGGCGCCGTAGAGTTCTTTGATGTCTCCTTTGCTCTGGGTGCTTTCTTTGCCGGTATGGTGCTTAACGAGTCTGAACTGAGCCACCGTGCCGCACACGATACGCTGCCGCTGCGCGACGCCTTTGCGGTGCTGTTCTTTGTGTCGGTCGGCATGCTGTTCGATCCGATGATCCTGATACAGCAGCCGCTGGCGGTGCTGGGCGCGCTGGCGATTATCGTCTTCGGTAAATCCCTTGCTGCACTGTTCCTGGTGCGACTGTTTGGCCACTCCAAACGTACGGCGCTGACCATTTCAGTCAGCCTGGCGCAGATCGGTGAGTTCGCCTTTATCCTGGCCGGACTGGGCGTCTCCCTGAACCTGCTGCCGGAAACCGGCCGCAATCTGGTGCTTGCCGGTGCCATTCTGTCGATTATGCTGAATCCGATCCTTTTCGCTCTGCTGGAGCGCTATCTGCAAAAAACCGAAACCATCGAAGAGCAGACCATGGAAGAAGCCATCGAAGAAGAGAAGCAGATCCCGGTGGACCTGTGTAATCACGCGGTGGTGGTCGGTTTTGGCCGCGTTGGCAGCCTGCTTGGCAGCCGCCTGATGGAAGCGGGTATTCCAATTGTAGTCGTCGAGAACAGCCGCCCGCGCGTTGAAGCGCTGCGCGAGCAGGGAATTAAAGCCGTATTAGGCAATGCCGCCCGGGGCGATATTATGGACCTGGCGCGGCTCGACTGCGCGCGCTGGATGCTGCTGACCATCCCTAACGGCTATGAGGCCGGGGAGATCGTTACCGCCGCTCGCGAAAAGCGCCCGAACATTGAGATTATCGCCCGTGCCCATTATGACGACGAAGTGGATTACATTATGGAGCGCGGTGCCGACCGCGTGGTGATGGGCGAGCGTGAGATTGCCAACAGTATGCTGAATCTTATCCTGCTCAACCCGGTTGAAGCACCGGCAGAGTGCCCGATCTGATGTCAGCAAAAAGGGACGACTTCGCGTCGTCCCTTTTTTATCACACCGGCTCAATGCCAGAGATGGCAGACGGCCTGCCTGCCCTCTCCTTGTATCATCGTTCCCAGTAAGACTCTTCCAGACTGTCTTCCCGCTCCGGCAGGCCGCGCGACAGGCGCGGTGAATGCTGGTTCAGCACCTGATAGCTGACGCGGTTGGCGTATTTACACACCTGCGCCAGCGAGGAGTAGGTCAGATAGCTGCGCGCGTGCTTACTGGAGTTGGGAACGTTGCTGCGGTGGAAGTTATTGGCGGTAATATCATGCAGCAGCGCCGCCAGCGCGCCGTCACCGGCCCCGTTAGTATTCATAATTTTCTCCGGCCCGCCCATATAGGGCGCGATATGGGAGAAAATCCGCAGTGGTACTGTGCAGTCCTGATGACGCATCGCACGGCTGAATTCGTACTGGTTGAATTCCGGGATTGCACCAGGCAGCAGCGGATGGCGCGTGGTGCGTTTGCCCTCCTCTTCGGTGAATCCGGCCATATACAGGCCGTTCGGCCCGGCGGTACACAGCACCAGATCCACCCAGTCGAGGGCAAGATTCGATGCCTTCAGCGGGTCGCTTTCTCCAGTCAGCTCAAAAGCTTCATCTTCATTCATCGCCACGATCGACACATGGTCGCGCATAAAATCGCGCCAGAACTGCGGATTATCAGCGATCACATATTTGGTACCCAGCGTCAGCACCACCGGCACGTTATGCTTTTTGGCATAGTGGATAGCCTGCATGGTCGCTTCCGGCATCGGTTCACCCGGTTTGCAGCGCACCAGATAGGAGGTGAGTACCAGCGCCGACGCCCCGGCAATCACCTCTTCCGGCACGCTTTCAGCGCGCAGCTGATTCATCATTCCCGGGCTAATGGCGAAGGTGCGTTCGCCGTGTTCACCAATCAGCGTAAAGCAGCGGCCAATTGCACCGTCAACGCCCTGCAGGTAGTTCAGATCGGTGCGGCTGGAGGTATGACACAGGTAGCGGTAGGCATAGCTGCCGATTTGAATGTTATTACACATCACGCCCAGCAGCACGGAGCGGTCGTCGGCCAGCACCGAGTAGTTGTGCAGCGTATTGCCGATGGTGCCGCCGGCAAACTGATGGGTGATCAGATTATCGCGCATCAGCTCTTCATAAAGCGCCTGCGCCACATCATCTTCAATCACCAGCGAATGGCCCACGCTGAGGCCATAGCGACGCACAAAGTCATCATCCACTTTGGCTTCAATATCAACAAGGATCTGGTCGATGCCCACAATCCAGCTATTAGCGGCCTCGTTTTCCGGCTGAGCGACCTGTAACAGCGGATCGCGCGCGCTGACGGGGAAATAGTGTTTGGATTTACGTTTACCGGGGAATTTCATAATTGCAGGACCAGAAGGGGAAGCAGGCCGCAATCATAACATATTTGCGCAACGAGGCGATCGGCGGTGGAAAACGACCGATCGCTTCGTCAGTTAGCGATACTGATTAACCAGTTCCAGCATCATATCGATATGCGCTTCATCGTCGTTCAGCGCCGGAATGTACTCAAACCGGGTGCCGCCCGCGTGCAGGAAGAATTCGCGGTTCTGCTCGTTGATCTCTTCCAGCGTTTCCAGGCAGTCTGACGCGAAGCCCGGGCTCATCACCTGTACGTGCTTCACTCCCTTCGCGGGCAGACCCTGCATGGTTTCATCCGTGTACGGCGTCAGCCAGGGTTCACGTCCAAAACGTGACTGGAAGGTCAGCATCGCTTCGCTGTCGCTCAGCCCCAGTGCGGTTTTTAACGCATCAAAGGTGTCATGGCAGCGTTGTGGATAATCGTCGCCCTCATTGGCAAAGCGCTGCGGAATACCGTGGAACGAGGCCAGCAGCAGATCCGGTTTACCGTGCTGCGCAAAAGAGCGCTCGACCGACGCTTTCAGCGCGGCGATATAGGCAGGATGGTCGGCGTAGTCGCGAATAAAATGCACCGTTGGCAGGCTGCGATAGCCAGCAAACACGCTGCTGAGACCGTCCCACACCGATGCGACGGTTGAGCAGGAAAACTGCGGATAGAGCGGCAGGACGATGAGCTTATTCACGCCCTGAGCCATCAGATCATCCACGGCGCTTTTCAGGCTGGGATTGCCGTAGCTCATGCCCAGCGCAACCGGTATATCCAGTTTCGCCGCCAGCGCATCGCGCTGACGCTTGCTGAACACCAGCAGCGGCGAACCTTCATCGGTCCAGACGGAAGCATACAGCTTGGCTACGCGCGGTGAACGAATCGGCAGAATACCAATATTCAGAATCGGCCACCACAGCCAGCGCGGCGTGTCGACCACGCGTTTATCACTGAGAAACTGCTTTAGATAGCGTTTTACTGCGGAGGTGGTCGGAGCATCTGGTGTGCCTAAATTGACCAGCAGTACGCCTGGCTTATCTTGCCTCATTGTTATTCCTTTTGATGGCATCAGCGGAGATGAAAACGAGACTCATTCTAACGGAAAATTGCGGGGGAAAAACCAATTGCTGTAAAAGGGACCGGATTTAACCGGCCCCCTTCAAACTTAACCGAGGATTTTTGCCAGCTCAGCGCTGACTTCGGCCACTTTACGTGTGCCGTCGATCTTGTTGTACGCAGTGTTGCCCGCTTCGGCTTCTTTGCTGTAGTAAGCAATCAGCGGAGCGGTCATCTGATGATATTCAACCAGACGCTTACGAACGGTCTCTTCCTGGTCATCTTTGCGCGTTGTCAGCTCTTCGCCGGTCACGTCATCTTTCCCTTCCACCTTCGGCGGATTGAAAGTCACGTGGTAAACGCGGCCGGATGGCGCATGAACGCGACGACCAATAATACGCTCAACGATCAGTTCGTCTGGTACGTCGAACTCCAGCACGTTGTCGACTTTAATGCCCGCTTCCTTCATGGCATCAGCCTGAGGGATAGTGCGCGGGAAACCGTCCAGCAGGAAACCGTTACGGCAGTCTTCCTGAGCGATACGCTCTTTGACCAGCGCGATAACCAGTTCGTCGGTGACCAGTTTACCAGCATCCATAATCTCTTTGGCTTTCAGACCTAACTCCGTTCCCGCTTTAACCGCGGCACGCAGCATGTCACCCGTGGAGATTTGCGGAATACCGTATTTCTCCATAATAAACTGAGCCTGAGTCCCCTTACCTGCACCCGGAGCCCCGAGCAGAATAATACGCATTGCGTAAATCCCCTTGCGAATTGCTTATATGTGTACTTTATCCAAGTGTATGAACATAACATTAATGGGCCGCTCACCACAAGGAAGCACGCGGCTATCCTGCATCCGCGTAGCGTTGCACATCCACTCGGCGACGGGCATAAACCGTTTGTGAAACCACCGCCAGAATAATAATCGCCCCACCAATAACTGCATGAATAGTAGGGATTTCATCCAGGAACAGATACATCCATAGCGGAGCCAGCGCCGTCTCAAGCAGCAAAAACAGCCCGGCATTGGCCGGAGAAACAAAACGCGTCGATAATGTGATCAATCCCATCGCCAGCGGCATAATCAGTGCGCCTTCTGCGATCGACCAGCCATATTGCGCCGGTGTCAGCATTTTCAGACTTTCGAGGAGATCGCTGCCGGACCACAGCACAATCACCACCGAAGCCAGGATTGCTCCCAGCGAAGGCAGACCGGCCGTCCCACCGCTGACGCGGGAAGTGAAAATAAAAGCCAGAGCCATGGAGAACGCCGTACCTAATGCATAGAGGTTGGCAATACCGCTGTGGCCCACGCCGCGACCGGACATGACCACCGCTACGCCGAGTATCCCCGCCAGCGATGCCAGCAGTACGCTACGGTCAATGCTCATCTTAAAGAACAGCCGCGAAATCAGCGCCGAAATAAACGGCGTTGAGGAGATAATCACCAGCACGGTCGCCACACTACCGCGATTCAGCGCATTGACGAAGCAGGCCGAGGAAATGCAGAAAAACAGCGTCGACAGCGCATTTTCCTGGGTCAGCCAGGGTGTGCCTAACGTTGAACGACTTTTCCGCCACAGCAGCCAGACCAGCAGGCACATACCCCACATAAAGATGCCGCGTAGCGCAACGATCAGCCACGAATTTTCGATTCCCATCATACGGATAAACACCGAATCGCTACTGAGAATAATGCCACCCATAATGCCAATCAGATTGCCATTCACCGGCAGTGCGTTTTTCATTTCCCCTCCCACAGGGCTTGTAGCTGTTGTTGTATTTCTGCCGTTGTATCAATTCGCTGACTTCCGTCTCCACGAGCCCAGGAGGAAAGCCGCAGCGTACCGGTCTGTTCGAAATAGCTCGCCCCGGCCGCCTTTACCTTTTTCTTCAATGTTTCACTGAGCGGGGGAACGTTAAAGCAGCCGAATGGGCCACCCGCGTTACCAAGCGAATCAAAATCCATTCCGCCCACGTCTTTCAGGCTGATAGCTCCCACACTGGACATATTGAACGGCTGCCAGTCGGGACTACGAAGATTGTTCAGCGCTTCAATCAGCGGCTTATCAGAGGCGGTAGACTCCTCAAACAGCAGCAGTTCGCTGCGCATCAGGGTACTGAAGTCTTCCGGGCGCAGGGCGATAATCGCCAGTCCGATAGTCAGTGAGGCATGTTTGTGCAGCGGCGCAACAAAGACCGAACTGTCAGCAATCAGTTCGCCATGACGGCAGGTGGCGAAACTGTGGGAAGCATCAACAACCCCTTTGCCCTTCGTTCCTTTCAGACTGTTGACTTCCGCAGTGTAGGGATTGACGTGAGTAATAATCGGCACGGTTCCCGGCCCGGTACAGTGGGTATTAGGAAAGTTAAACAGCTCGCTGACCGGTTGATAGTGGGCATGCCTGGCAAGGCACAGCGTCGTTTCCTGTTTATGAAGCAGGTGGGAAAGAATGACCAATCCAACCCGCACAGACTGGACCAGGAACAGCTCATACTTTTCCAGGCGGTAAACGCGGGTCAGTTCTTCACGGAGTTCATCTCTCAGCATACGCGCTCGCTTATAAAACTGGTCGCCGTGGACCTGCTGTAACTGAAGGGAAAGTGAGGAGGTATCCATCAATTTATTAACTCTTGCTGGAAAAGAAGCGGCATCACGTTATCGCGGAATATCGACCCCACGGCGATCTCGCAGGGAGGGAGGCGATAGTTCACCCAGGCAATTTCTTCTATCTCGGACCCCGCACGCGGCTGGCCGCTGATTTCCACGTGATAGACATGATTCTCAATCGCCGTTTGTTCAAATTCGGCCAGGCCGTGGAACAGGCCAAATGGACGAAAGGTTTTGACCTGTACACCCAGCTCTTCCTGAAGCTCACGCTTCAGGCAGCTGAGATGATCTTCACCGGCAAGCGGCTTACCGCCTGGAGAAATAAAGATCTCGGTACCGCGTTTACGCGTCAGCAGGAGTGAGCGCTGGTTGATGATGATGGCTGCGCATTTAACGATAACTTTCATAGCAAACTCCGCGTGGCGTAACCCAACGGTTACACCACGATTAACGGTTTGATTCAGGCAACGGCGCTGGCTTTCAGCACCGGGGTCAGCAGGGTTTCACCGGACAGGAAACGCACGATGTTCTGCGCCAGCGGGGCTTTTTCTCGCAGATAGGCAAGAATTACCTCATCTGAAGGCGTGGAGAAGCTGTCGGCGAAAATACTGATCCCTTCCAGCGACTTAGTGGAAATCCCCAATTGCAGCAGGCGATATTTCACGTCGTCCGCCGACTGGGCGAATTCATAAATGGGTGACTGATAGTTGATGTCGTACTGAGCCATCATCTCCACCAGAAATGCCTTTGCTACCTGACGCTGCTCCGGGAATTCCATCTGGTAGTGGGTGATACCGTCGTTAATGGTGTTAATACCGTTTCGATGGCAAAAATCAACGAGATGTGCATGAATAGCCAACTTTTCACCTAAAAGAACCAGATTTTTCCGGTGCTTAAGGATATCACTTTCCAGATTTTCAATAGCAATTGAACGAAACGCTCCGCTGATATCAGCGACGGTATGATCGACGACCAAATCACCGAAACGACCTCTTAATTCATCAACGCGATGCGCTAAAATGCCACGATGCAGTGAACATCCGCTGTTTCCTGACCAGAGGTGCACAGGAATACCCTGTAACATTAGATAACACGCTGCCAGCGTACTATCGCGACCACCGGTGAACATGACGAGCTGTGGTTTTACGGAATACTGATTTGTCATTTTCCTTTCCTTCACATAGCTGTTGTGCGTAATCGTCGGCTGACAAGAAAAAATATCGCTGTATGTACATGGAGTTAAAAGAAAAAACATCCTCTCTCAGGCAGTTGTTCTGCTGATAACTCCGGGGTCAGAGTAGGTAAAATCGACTGGACTTTAAAATGATATAAACAGACACTGGATGTGAGATTTTCTAACGGATAGGGCTATGTCCGGACTTCCTTCGCTACGCGCTCTGCGCTATTTTCATCAGGCTGCACTGCATCAAAGCTTTAGCCTCGCTGCACAATCACTGCACGTGACTCATAGTGCAGTCAGCCATCAAATCAAACTGCTGGAAGAGTGGTTAGATAAACCGTTGTTTCTGCGGGTAGGTGGCCGGGTTCAGCTGACCTCGGACGGCGAGCGGCTTAAGGTTTGCTGTATACAAACCTTTGGCGAAATTGAAGCGACCTGCGAAAAAATCCGCGCGCGTAACCTGCACAGCCTGACGATTTCCTGCGCCCCCAGCTTTCTTGCCCAATGGCTAATCCCGCGGATCAGCCGTTTTACCAGCCGCCACGCGGAGATCGCCCTGACTTTTCAAACTCATGTCGATATTGAGCGCGTACGTAACGAGTATTGCGATGTGCTGATCGTCAGTCATGAACAGTCTGTCGGAGAGGATATCGCTGCCACGCTAATCACCGTCGATTATATTGGTCCGGTCTGTTCGCCAGAATTCGCTAATCGCTTTACCTATGAAACCGATTTCGCCACCCTTCCGCTGCTGCATGCCGATACCAAGCTGCACGCCTGGGCTGAATGGGCAAAAAAAACCGGAGCACGGGGCGATTTCTGGGCGGGGCGCCACTTCGATAATCTGACGCTGGCTATTCAGGCGGCGCGCAGCGGCATGGGCATTATTATGACACCGCAGATTTTGGTGAAAAAAGAGATCCAGGAGGGGTCACTGATCGCCCCCTTAGGCTTCGCCGAAGTGGATCGCGCAACGTGGATGATGGTGAAAGAAACACGGCGTGAAGAACAGGAGATTGCCCTGTTCCGTCGCTGGCTGCTGGAAGAGGCTTCCGGCGGCGGTTGACAAGGTCGGCAGATGGACGCAAAAAAGGGCCGGATAATCCGGCCCCTTTCAGTTCACGTGCTCGATGATTAGCCCAACAGCAGCTGGTTCATGCGGCGAATAAACTGGTTTGGATCGTCCAGCGATCCCTTCTCGGCCAGCAGCGCCTGATCCAGCAGCAGCTCGATCCACTCGGCGAAGCGCGCTTCGTCCTGGGTATCGGCAGCGCGTTTAACCAGTGCGTGATCCGGGTTCAGCTCGAACAGATACTTCACGTCCGGCACGTCCTGGCCCGCAGCGGCAAACAGCTTGGCCATCTGGGTGCTCATTTCGTTCGCGTCGGTGGTGACGATGGCCGGGGTATCGGTCAGACGATGGGTCAGACGCACTTCTTTCACACGCTCGCCCAGCAGCGTTTTCACACGCTCAACGAACGGTTCCAGCGCCTTCTCGGCTTCCTTCTGCTCTTCGGTTTCTTCGTCGGCCAGCTTGCTCAGCGCATCGTCGGCTTTGCTGACGGACTGGAACGGCTTGCCGTCGAACTCGGTCAGGTAGCTCATCATCCATTCATCGATGCGATCGGAGAGCAGCAGGACTTCGATACCTTTTTTGCGGAACAGCTCCAGATGCGGGCTGCTCTTCGCCGCGGCATAGCTATCGGCGGTAATGAAGTAAATCTTCTCCTGACCTTCCACCATGCGGCTGATGTAGTCTTCCAGCGACACGGTCTGTGCCGGGCCTTCGCTGCTGGTTGAGGCAAAGCGCAGCAGTTTGGCGATGGTTTCGATGTTCGCGCTGTCTTCCGCCGGGCCTTCTTTCAGTGCCAGGCCGAACTGCTGCCAGAATTTCTGATATTTCTCTTCGTCATCCTTCGCCACTTTTTCCAGCATCTGCAAAGAACGCTTAGTCAGTGCACTGCGCAGGGTCTGAGTGATGCGGCTGTCCTGCAGGATCTCACGGGAGACGTTCAGCGGCAGATCGTTCGAGTCGATCAGCCCCTTCACGAAGCGCAGATAGTTCGGCATAAACTGCTCTGCGTCATCCATGATAAATACGCGCTGCACGTACAGCTTCAGACCGTGTTTGTGATCGCGGTTCCACATATCCCACGGCGCCTGAGCCGGAATATAGAGCAGGCTGGTGTACTCCTGCTTACCTTCCACGCGGTTGTGGCTCCAGGTCAGCGGGTCGGTGAAGTCGTGGGCAACGTGCTTATAAAACTCTTTGTATTCGTCTTCGCTGATTTCAGACTTGCTGCGGGTCCACAGCGCCTGAGCCTTGTTGATTTTTTCCCAGCTGGTGGTGTCGTCTTCTTCGTTACGGGATTCAATTTCAACCGGCAGGGCAATATGGTCGGAGTATTTGCTGATAATGCTGCGCACGCGCCATGCATCGAGGAACTCGTCTTCGCCTTCGCGCAGGTGCAGCGTAATCTCGGTGCCGCGATCTTCTTTGGTGATATCCGCGATGGTGTATTCACCTTCGCCTGCGGATTCCCAGAATACGCCCTCATCAGCGGCAGCACCGGCAGCACGGGTGCGCACGGAAACTTTATCCGCAACGATAAACGCCGAGTAGAAGCCCACGCCGAACTGGCCGATCAGCTGGCTGTCTTTCGCCTGATCGGAGCCTAAGGACTCAAGGAAGGATTTGGTACCGGATTTGGCAATGGTACCCAGGTTTTCAATGACTTCGTCGCGACGCATACCGATACCGTTATCGCTCAGCGTCAGGGTACGGTTTTCCTTGTCGACAGAAACACGTACGCGCAGCTCGCCGTCACCCTCGTAAAGATCGGGGGTGGATAATGCACGGAAGCGCAGTTTATCCGCAGCGTCCGAGGCGTTGGAGATCAGTTCACGCAGGAAGATTTCTTTGTTTGAATAGAGTGAGTGGATCATCAGGTGCAGAAGCTGTTTCACCTCTGACTGGAAGCCACGCGTCTCTTGTCCTTTCATGGTCATTGCTACCTCAACTAAAACAGGTTGATGAACGTTGAGGGTAGAGATGGGGGAGAAGCGCTGGATTTTCAAGGCGGCACGAAAACTCGTGCCGTTTGAATGGTCAGAATTTAATCTTGTGGCGCCCGGCCAGTGAATGGGACAGCGTCGTGCCGTCGACCATTTCCAGCTCGCCGCCGACCGGAACGCCGTGCGCGATGCGGCTGGCTTCCACGCCATACTGTTCACACAGGCTGGCAATGTAGTTGGCGGTTGCCTCACCTTCTACCGTCGGGTTGGTCGCGAGGATCACTTCCTGAATGGTTTCTTTTTCCAGCCGCTGCTCCAGACGATCCAGGCCGATATCTCCTGGTCCGATGCCGTCCAGCGGTGAAAGATGGCCCATCAGCACAAAGTAACGGCCGGAAAACTGCCCGGTCTGTTCAATGGCATGAATATCCGCCGGGCTTTCAACGACACAGATTTGACCGTTCTGCTGGCGACGTGGGTTCGCGCAGATGGTACAGATCTCCTGCTCGGTAAAGGTCCGGCAGTCCGCACAGTGGCCAATCTCAGACATCGCACGAGTCAGAGCCTGTGCCAGGCGCATACCACCGCTGCGGTCGCGTTGCAGCAGCTGAAAAGCCATGCGCTGGGCCGATTTAGGCCCAACGCCCGGCAGGCAACGCAGCGACTCCATTAGTGCTTCAAGGAGCGGGCTGGTCTGCATCAGAACGGCATCTTGAAGCCAGGTGGCAGCTGCATACCGGATGACACGGCGGCCATTTTCTCTTTCTGCGCTTCAGCAACGCGGCGAGCCGCATCGTTAAATGCCGCAGCAACCAGATCTTCCAGCATGTCTTTGTCATCTTCCAGCAGGCTTGGGTCCACTTCCACACGACGGCAGTTGTGCGCGCCGTTGATGGTTACTTTCACCAGGCCGGCACCGGATTCACCGGTCACTTCCATTTTGGCGATCTCTTCCTGAACCTGCGCCATTTTGTCCTGCATTTGCTGGGCCTGCTTCATCAGGTTACCCAATCCGGCTTTACCAAACATAAGTTTTCTCTCTTTCGCTCAGGCCACACCAACAAAACGGTGATGCGGCGGGTTACACAGGGCGGATACTCTCTTCATCAACGTCTGCGTCAAAAAAGCGTCGCAGCGTCTGAATATTATTATCCGCGATAATCGACTGGCGCGCCTGCGCCAGCTTCTCTTCATAAATTTTTTGCCGCCACTCCAGCGGCGTCAGCACCGCCGGATTATCATCTTCCACCACGGTTAATTCAATGGGATGACCGGCAGCATTGTTGAGGGCATCATTCAGCGCCTTCTGCGCCGACGGGGAATTCAGATGCCGCTGGCTGGACCGCAGATGCAGACAAACGCCACCGTCCGTTACCTCTTTCCACGCATTCAGCGCCAGCTGCTGCACCAGCCGCGGCATGGTCAGGGTGGCTATTTCGGCCGCCCAGGCATCACGCTCCAGTGATTCCTCCGTCAGTTTGACGATCAGCTCCGGCGTTTTTTCATGCTCCAGCGCGCTGCGCAACGCTTTCGGCGTGGCTACCGGCTCCGCTTTCACCTCTTCCTTCGGCGTCTGCGCCTTCCAGCGGTACGCTTCCTCTTTTACCGGTGCGGCGGGTGCAGCATCCTGTCGCGGGCGCTTCTGCCCACGTTCGGTTGCGGCTGCCAGACGCTCCAGTGCAGAGCTGGCCGGCCGCGCACCCTGCGCTGCCGGCTCACTCTTTTTTGGTTTGGTTGCTCCCTGCTGGCGCATCAGTTGAGTACGCGCCTGCAGCAGCTGGCTGGTAGTGTCAGGCAATCCCTGAGGCGGCGGCGCATCTGGAATAGTATGCGCGACTGCCGGCTGAGATGGCGGCACCAGCGGAGCCTGAGGTGAAGTCTGGGGTACGGCCTGGGCGATAATAGCCGGGCGAGCAACGGGTTCAGCAATCACCGCTTTAGGATGAAAGGCCAGCGCACGCAGCAGCGTCATTTCAACGCCCATGCGGCGATCCGGCGCCAGCGGCAGCTCCTTGCGCCCCACCAGCAGCGTCTGGTAATAAAGCTGTACGTCTGCTGGCGGCAGCACTCGTGCCAGCTCGCGCAGACGCTGTTCAATCGTGGCCATATCCTCACCGAGCGCCGAGGGCAGCAGCTGCACCATAGCAATGCGGTGCAGGAGGGTCAGCATTTCAACCAGCAGCGCTTCCCACTCCACGCCGCGCGAGGCCGCCTGGTTGAGCAGCGCCATCACCTGCGCACCATCCGCACTGACCAGCGCTTCGATCAGCGCCAGCGGCTGTTCGTCGTCCAACGTGCCGAGCATATCGTTCACCGTCACCGTAGTGACCGCCCCCTGCCCCATGGCGATAGCCTGATCGGTCAGGCTGAGGGCATCGCGCATACTGCCGTCGGCGGCGCGCGCCAGAAGCTGCAATGCACGCGTTTCAGCGGAAATCTGCTCAACCTGCAGGATATGCTCAAGCTGGCCGCGGATCTGATCCTGATCTAAGGCTTTCAGATGGAATTGCAGACAGCGCGACAGGATGGTCACCGGCAGCTTCTGCGGATCAGTGGTAGCTAACAGGAATTTGACGTGTTCAGGTGGCTCTTCCAGCGTCTTCAACAGCGCATTGAAGCTGTGACGCGAAAGCATATGAACTTCGTCGATCAGATAGACTTTAAAGCGCCCGCGCGCCGGAGCGTACTGCACGTTATCCAGCAGGTCACGGGTGTCTTCGACTTTAGTGCGCGATGCGGCATCGATCTCAATCAGATCAACAAAGCGCCCCTGTTCGATTTCACGGCAGTTATCGCACTGGCCGCAGGGCGTAGCGGTGATGCCGGTCTCGCAGTTCAGCCCTTTAGCCAACAAACGGGCAATCGTCGTCTTCCCAACGCCGCGGGTGCCGGAAAACAGATAAGCGTGATGGATACGGCCCAGCGAAAGACCGTTAGCCAGCGCGGTCAGGACATGCTCCTGACCAACGACTTCAGTAAACGCTTGTGGACGCCACTTACGGGCCAGTACCTGATAGCTCATTCGGACTTCATCATTGTTCTGAATCAAAAGAAGATACTATAACAGAATCCTCTCCTGCCCGTCGCGGTTCCTGTCGGATAGTTCCCGATACGGAGCACGCTCACAAAATCTTACGCAGTCACTGTCGGGAAAGAGATGTTTTTTTACTCAAAATGAATCAGGCAATTTATTTACGTTTTAATGATAAAAAACTCACAGAGTTAATTTCCCAGCCTGTAAAAAATAAAATAAAACACCACGCCACCCTTCTGTTAAAGAAGCCCCAGCAAGATGTAATTTTTTTGAAAATAGCCAAACGCAAGGGAATCAAAAAAATAAAATACAGTCAGTTATCAACAGAGTCGGCATGGCAAACGCAACCGCCACTTACTGACACGATTTCATTTTATTGTGTTCCCCCTATTTCAATACAGGTTCCTGACTGAAACCCGATGAAAAAGAATTTTCCTGGATTGCTTTTATTAAGTAGCCTGGCTGCCTATGGTGCGGATGACTTTAAGGTAAATAATATTACCTTTAGTGGCCTGCAGCGCGTTACGCCCGGTGCCGTCTTGCTGAATATGCCGGTACGAACCGGCGATACGGTTTCCGCGCAGGATCTCAGCGAGACGGTACGCGCCCTTTTTGCCAGCGGCAACTTTGAGGATGTGCAGGTACTTCGCGACGGCACAACGTTAATCGTGCAGGTAAAAGAGCGGCCGACGATCGCCAGCATCACCTTCGCCGGCAATAAAGCGATCAAAGATGACATGCTGACGCAAAACCTGGAGGCATCCGGGGTGCGCGTGGGGGAAGCGCTGGATCGCACCACCATTACCTCGATTGAAAAAGGGCTGGAGGATTTCTACTTCAGCGTAGGTAAATACAGCGCCAATGTTAAGGCAGTTGTCACGCCCCTACCGCGCAACCGCGTCGATTTAAAGCTGGTCTTTACGGAAGGGGTTTCCGCCAAAATTCAGCAGATTAACCTGATCGGTAACCACGCCTTCAGCACTGATGAACTGCTTTCCCACTTCCAGCTGCGCGATGAAGTGCCCTGGTGGAATCTGGTCGGCGACCGGAAATATCAAAAGCAAAAACTGGCGGGCGATATCGAAACGCTGCGCAGCTTCTACCTCGATCGCGGCTACGCCCGTTTTTCCGTCGACTCCACGCAAATCAGCATGACGCCGAATAAAAAGAGCTTATTCATTACCGTCAACCTTACCGAAGGCCAGCGCTATACCCTGTCATCAGCGGAAGTCAGCGGTAATCTTGCGGGGTATTCCGCGCAGATCGAAGAGCTGGCGCGCATCAAGCCGGGTGAAACCTACAGCGCAGCCCAGGTCACACGCATTGAGAATGATATCAAAAAACTGCTGGGCCGCTACGGCTACGCATGGCCCCGGGTGCAGACTCAGCCGGAGATCGATGACGCAACGAAAACCGTCAAACTGCACATTAACGTCGATGCCGGTAATCGCTTTACCGTGCGTCATATTATCTTTAACGGTAATGACACCTCGCGCGATGCGGTACTGCGGCGGGAAATGCGCCAGATGGAAGGCGCCTGGCTGGGCAGCGATCTGGTGGAACAGGGTAAAGAGCGGCTTAACAGGCTGGGCTATTTTGAAAGCGTGGAAACCGAAACGCAGCGCATTCCCGGCAGCAGCGACCAGGTTGATGTGGTGTACAAAGTGAAGGAGCGCAATACCGGCACCCTGAACTTCGGTATCGGCTATGGCACCGACAGCGGCATCAGCTTCCAGGTTGGCGTGACGCAGGATAACTGGCTGGGCACCGGCAACAGCGTCAGCTTTAGCGGCACCAAAAACGACTATCAGACCTATGTTGAAGTCTCCGCCACCGATCCTTATTTCACCGTGGACGGCGTCAGCCTCGGTGGCAAGTTTTTCTATAACGATTACAGCGCCGAAGATAACTCGCTGGCGGAATATAACCTGAAAAGCTTCGGCTTCGGCAGCAACCTTGGCCTGCCGGTCAGCGAACACAGCATGATGAACCTGGGGCTGGACTATGTTTATAACAGCCTGACCGATATGGAACCGCAGCTGGCCACCTGGCGCTACCTGGCTTCACGCGGGATCGATCCGGCGGTGGTCACCAAGGACAGTGACAGCAACTCTGATTTTGTCGCCAACGATGTTTTCGCCAGCATCGGCTGGAGCTATAACTCGCTGGACCGTGGCTTCTTCCCGACCTCCGGCGTCAGCGCCAGCTTTACCAGCAAAATCACCCTGCCAGGCTCCAGCAACAGCTACTTTAAAAACACGCTGAACGCCAGCGCCTATCTGCCGCTGAGCGACAGCCACAGCTGGGTGCTGCTGACCCGTACCAAGCTGGGCTACGCGGGCGGCCTGGGCGGCAGCGACGTGCCCTTCTATGATAACTTCTACGCAGGTGGCTCCAGCACCGTCCGCGGCTTCTCGTCGAATACTATCGGTCCTAAAGCGGTGTATTACCGCTGTAACGGCAGTGAAAGCAGCTACGGCGCGTGCCCGGTGGAGAAATCGACCGACGCGGTGGGCGGCGATGCGATGGCTATCGTCAGCGCCGAGTTGATCCTGCCCACTCCGTTTGTCGGCGATCGCTATGCCAGCTCGCTGCGGACTTCACTGTTCGTTGACGCCGGAACGGTCTGGGATACCCAGTGGCAGAACACCGAGCAGACCGAAGCCGCCGGGATTCAAGACTACGGCGATCCTTCGCAGGTTCGTGTCTCATCCGGTCTCGCCGTCCAGTGGCAGTCACCGCTTGGCCCATTGGTCTTCTCTTACGCGCTACCGCTGAAAAAGTATGACGGTGATAAATCGGAGCAGTTCCAGTTCAATATTGGTAAAACATGGTGATCGGCGATATTTAAATTGTAGAAAATTACAAAAATATTACCCGATCGTATTTATCGTTGACAGATTCATTACTTAACAGAATGGTATTATCTCCTGGTGGGAAAGTTCTGAGCAAACTCCTCACCATCGTTGTTATAAAGTAAATCAAAGGTCACCTTCGCCGGTGGCCTTTATTTTTACTTAAAATAAGCTGAATCTAATTATCAACACACTAAAAGCCAAAAAAAACCGCATAGAATATGCAATATAGCGCCAGCTATTGGGGAGACAACTTCTCGAAAATGGATTGGGTAATATCTTAAGGATGTGGTCCTGCCAATAACGTCAAAAGGAAATTGACTATGCCCTGCCCCACCTGAACATCAATTTCACCGTTTCCCTGGTACAGCATCCTGCACCGGGTTTGACTGTTGTCTGCCGTTTACCCCTGCCAGCGCTGCCGCTGGTCATTTACAGATTAAGTGAGAACACCGAATGAAAATACTTTGCGCGGTACTGAGCGTCCTGTTGATTGTGGCCGTGGGCTATATTTTTCATCAGCATCAGGGCATTCCAGAGCGGATCGCTCTGCTGGATGTGGAAAGAATTATTGCTCAGTCTGCTCCCGGAAAGGCCGGGCGCGAGCATCTCAGTATTATCGACAGGCGCTTCCAGCAGGGCATGGAAGATTTACACAGAAGTTACCAGAACGCCCCTGAAGAGGAGCAGCAGCGGGTCTTCAGTAACGCCGAGGAAACACTGGTCAGGCAGTTTAGTGTGGAAGAACGCGGTGTGAGCGATGCTCTGAAAAAAATCATTTACGAAGAAGCAGAAAAGTGGCGTAAAGAACATAGCATCGGCGCTATTTTCCCGGCTCAGTTGGCGCTGGCCAGTAGCGAAAAGCAGGTGGATTGTACTGATGAAATTCTGGCTGCGGTTGATCGGCGGCATATCACCTTTGCTGACTTACCCGTGTTACAGATCAATCAACCCCCGGCGATAACGCCTGTTTCCCCGCTTGCTAAGAAAAAAGCGGAAGCGAAACTTAGCGCACCTGAAGTGACCAAGCCCCAAGATAACGATAGCCAGGATCAGGAACGCCCGGCACCGACAGTACCCGAGACAAAATCGCAGACGGGCGAGCTTACCGCTCCAGTTACGACGAATCCTGAATCGCAAACGGCCGGGCTTGCCTTTTCCGGCGCTTCAGCGGCAAATTAACGGGGTAAGAAAGGGTGATATTTAGTCAGAAACGCCATCAAGAATAGCGGAATCTTGCAGAAGGGATGACGGTGAGCAGCAACGCTGCTGCCCACCGAAACAGCATCAGTGCCCCGGGAAGTTCACCAGGCTGTAAACATTCAGCCCCAGCGCCTTCAGGCGTGCTTCACCGGTCAGGTCAAACAGATTGATGATGAAGGCAGCATCCTTCACCGTGCCACCCGCGCGCTGGATCAGTTTAACGGTCGCTTCAATTGTGCCACCGGTCGCCAGCAGATCGTCCACGACGAGGACAACATCACCCGGCTGAATGGCATCACAGTGCAGTTCTAAACGGTCGGTACCGTATTCCAGCTCATAGCTTTCCGAGAAAGTCTGGCGCGGCAGCTTGCCCGGCTTACGCACGGGAATAAAGCCCACCCCCAGACCCAGTGCAACGGGTGCACCAAACAGGAAGCCACGCGCTTCCGTACCCACAACTTTGGTGATACCCGCGTTACGGTAGCGTTCAACTAACAGCTCAATGCTCAGCGCGTACGCTTTCGGGTCTTCCAGCAGGCTGGTGACATCACGAAACAGGATGCCCGGTTTTGGATAGTCCTGGATGCTTTTGATACTGTTTTTAAGAAAATCTAGCTGCTGCGCAGTCGCGGTCATAATGTTATGCCTGGTAAATACAAATCTGACTCGCGCAGCTTCATCTCCCCCAGCCGCGAAACGGTCGGGTGAAATTCTAACGAAGGAGGGAAGCCACGCACGAAAACGACCAAATCTATGCAAACCGCCGAACAATTGCAACCGCGTTTAAGAAAATCAGCGATTTTCTTGCTCTTCCTCAACGACCGGAAGCCGGGCCATAAACACCAATAAACAGCACAGGATCGTTAGTAACATCAGGCGAATCCAAAGAATTTTTACCATCCACAGTGAAAAAGCAAAGGTCAGCAGGATAAAAACTATCGCCCTACTTTTTGCACCGGGCGGCATGGCACGATGCTGCTGCCAGTGACGCAGGTAGCGGCCAAATACGGAACGATAAAGCAACCAGTGATGGAAGCGCGGCGACGATCGGGCAAAACACCAGGCGGCCAGTAACAGGAACGGCGTTGTCGGCAGCAGCGGCAAAACGGCACCAAGCGTCGCCAGCACCATCGCAAGCCAGCCAAGAATCAATAAAATATAACGTTGCATCGTGCACCCGTAAAAAAATGTCGTAAACAGGTTATCATATCGCGATCGTGGCCACGGAGAAGAACATGAAAAGTGCAGGTTTACTGCAGCAGCTGGATACTCAGCTGGCACAGCTGGCTCGCGCCGTGGAGCCACACGCCAATCAGCGCACGGCAAAGGCGCGTTTCGATCATCAGCTGTTTCACGGCCATTCCACCCGACTGGGGGATTATCTGCTGGAAGTGCAGCAGACGATGACGCAGTTAAAGCAAAGCGTGCAGGACAATCGCGCCGAGCGCGTTGCCTGGATGGCAGAGCGCGTGGTGCTGCAGATGGGGGCTCTACAGCGCGAACTGGCCACCCAGACGCTGCGCAGCCGCGAAGCCGAACCGGTGGTGGAAAAGGAAAATCTGTATGAGAAACTCTCCCAGCATCAGGATTTCGAGCGCCGCTTACGTGCGATGATTGCCGATCGTGAAAGCCTGCTGGCAATTCAGGAGACGCTGGCGCAACAGCAGCAGCTTCAGCGCGAGATTGCCGCACTGGAAGGTCGCCTGCAGCGATGTATGCAGGCGCTAAAACGCATTGAACGCAGTATTGAAAATCGCGAACGCGATCGCTAGCCGCTAAGGCGAACTATACTAACAGCACAATCTGGCTGGAGAGGTAAAATGGGGCTGCTTTCCTGGATTATCATTGGGTTACTGGTCGGTATTTTTATCAGGCGCTATTTCCCCGGCCGCCCCGGTGGACGAGCCGCAACGCTGGTTTTGAGCACGATTGGCGCACTGATCGGCGGTTATATCAGCAGCTATTTTGGTTTTGGTACGCTGGCACTGATGGATGTCCGCTCCGAACTGATGGCGCTGGCAGGTGCGTTGGTGATGGGTGTGGTTATTAAAATTTTGCGCATCTGAACACTGTTGTTATCCCCGCATAGCAGACGATAAGGAGTCATAATGTCGCTGGAAAATGCCCCTGAAGAGGTCAAGCTGGCCGTTGATCTGATTATGCTACTGGAGGAAAATCAGCTGGAACCGGAAACGGTTCTGGCCGCCTTGGCTATCGTTCAGCGAGACTTTGAGCGAAAGCTTGCCGAAAAAGCTTAGCGGGAGGAATGGCGCAACGTTGGACAATAGATCAGCATCTCAACCAGCGTATCGACCAGCTGCGGCGCATCGTCGGCAAGGTTAAAGCTTTCCGGCATAAACAGCCAGTTTTCGATAATTCCGCTGATGTAGCCCCGGATGATAATCGCCGCCCGTGGGGTATCCAGATTATCCGGTAACTGCTTTGCCCGTATGCACTGTTTTAAAACATCCTCTATCTTCTCATAGCATTCCAGATAGAGATTTTGCTGCATCAGCTGCAGCGTAGCCATTTCACCGACAAATTCACATTTGTGATAAATAATTTCCATCAATGCCCGTCTTCTCGGATCGCTGGTTGTCGCGTCAAAGACATACAGAATCATTGCTCGCATAACAGACAGTGGATCCGCAGGGTATTTTGATTGATACTCAATTTCCAGATCCGCCATAACGGAGTCGGACTGTGCCCAGATTTCGTTTAGCAAATCAGTTTTGTTTTTAAAATGCCAGTAGATTGCCCCCCGTGTAACGCCAGCGGCAGCGGCAATATCAGCCAGCGACGTTTTGGAAACGCCGACTTCTGAAAAGCGTTCGATCGCTGCATTGATAATGTGATTGCGCGTTTCCTGCGCCTGCTGTTTGGTATTTCGTGCCATAGTGGGGTTTTTACAAAATGGTAGATTTACATACATTTCCGAATGTATGTACCATAGCACGACCATAATTTAAACGCAGCAATGGGTTTATGGGTTTGTGATCCATTGAACAATCGATACCGGACATTCGAGGTTTATTTATGAACAAAAACAGAGGGCTAACGCC
Organism: Erwinia sp. S43; assembly: GCF_016624745.1. Classification (NCBI taxonomy): domain Bacteria; kingdom Pseudomonadati; phylum Pseudomonadota; class Gammaproteobacteria; order Enterobacterales; family Erwiniaceae; genus Erwinia; species Erwinia sp. S43. The sequence goes on from NZ_JACVTX010000004.1 coordinate 304,567, forward strand.
TCTGGCAGCCGTTCTGATGCTTTCAGGCACCCTGGTTCTGACAGGATGCGATAACAAAGAGCAACAACAGGCTGGGCAACAACAGGCACCTGAAGTGGGTATCGTCACGCTGAAAAGTGCCCCACTAAAAATTACCACCGACCTGCCAGGTCGTACCTCATCTTTCCGTATCGCAGAAGTTCGCCCGCAGGTTTCTGGCATTATTCTGAAACGCAATTTTGTTGAAGGTAGCGACATTAAGGCGGGGGAATCCCTCTATCAAATTGACCCGGCGACCTATAAAGCCGCGTGGGAAAGTGCGAAGGGCGATCTTGCTCAGGCGCAGGCTAATGCGCAAATCGCCAGCCTGACGGTTAAACGCTACAAACCTCTGCTGGGTACCAAGTACATCAGTCAGCAGGACTATGACCAGGCTATTGCCACGCAGAGCCAGACCGCAGCAGCCGTTCAGGCAGCCCAGGCCTCGGTGGAAAGCGCGCGTATTAATCTGGCTTACACCAAAGTCACTTCGCCTATCAGCGGCCGTATTGGTAAATCTTCCGTTACCGAAGGTGCACTGGTGACCAGTGGCCAGACAACTGCCCTGGCTACCGTTCAACAGCTGGACCCGATTTATGTCGATGTCACTCAGTCAAGCGAAGACTTTATTCGTCTGCGTAATGAACTGAATGCCGGTACGCTGCAGCAGGCAAACGGCAAGGCCGAAGTTAAGCTGTTAATGCAGAATGGTAGCGAATATGCGCAGAGCGGTACATTGGAATTCTCCGATGTCACCGTCGATGAAACCACCGGTTCTATCACGCTGCGCGCCGTGTTCCCTAACCCGGATCACAGTCTGCTGCCGGGCATGTTTGTTCGTGCTCGTCTGGATGAAGGCACCAACCCAAATGCGCTGCTGGTTCCACAGCAGGGCGTAACCCGTACCCCAACCGGTCAGGCTACGGCGATGGTAGTGGGTGCAGACAACAAGGTTGAAGTGCGCAATCTGACCGCCGACCAGGCCATAGGCGACAAATGGCTGGTTACTGGTGGACTGAAAGATGGTGACAAGGTGATTGTGACCGGACTGCAGCGCGTCAGACCGGGTGCAGCCGTAACGCCACAGGAAGTTAGCGAAGACAGCTCCAAAGCAGCAGCACAGCCTCAGGCGCAGTCTGAACAAAGCAAGTCTTAACAGGAGCCACTGATTCATGGCTAAGTTTTTTATCGATCGCCCGATCTTCGCCTGGGTTATCGCCATCATTATTATGCTGGCGGGCGCACTGTCGATCCTGAAACTGCCGATTGAGCAATATCCTAACGTTGCACCACCGGCAATCGAGATCTCTGCCACCTACCCGGGTGCTGATGCGAAAACCTTGCAGGACTCCGTCACGCAGGTTATCGAACAAAATATGAACGGCATTGATGGCCTGATGTATATGGGCTCAAGCAGTGACTCAACGGGTACGTTGCAGCTGACGCTGACCTTTGAGTCCGGCACCAACGCCGATATTGCTCAGGTTCAGGTTCAGAACAAACTGCAGCTGGCCATGCCGCTGTTGCCACAGGAAGTACAGCAGCAGGGTATCCGCGTTCAGAAATCCTCCAGCAGCTTCCTGATGGTTGCCGGCTTCATTAACGAAGACGGCACCATGACGCAAAACGATATCGCCGACTACATCGGGTCTAACGTAAAAGATCCGATCAGTCGCGTTTCTGGCGTCGGTGATACGCAGCTGTTCGGTGCGCAGTACGCCATGCGTGTCTGGATGGACCCGCACAAGCTGAATAACTTCCAGCTAACTCCCGTGGATGTGATCAGCGCAATCAATACGCAGAACTCCCAGGTTGCAGCGGGGCAGTTGGGTGGGTCACCACCGGTGAAGGGGCAGCAACTTAACGCCTCGATCATTGCACAGACGCGCCTGACCTCGGCTGAAGAGTTTGGCAATATTCTGCTGAAGGTGAATACCGATGGTTCGCAGGTTCGCCTGAAGGATGTTGCACAGATCGAACTGGGCGGCGAAAACTACGAGATTATCGCCCGCTTTAACGGTAAACCCGCTTCTGGTCTGGGGATTAAGCTGGCGACCGGTGCAAACGCACTGGACACGGCTTCTGCCGTGAAAGCTGAACTGTCCAAGCTGGAACCGTTCTTCCCGTCCGGTCTGAAAGTGGTTTACCCTTACGACACCACACCGTTCGTTAAAATTTCAATTAACGAAGTGGTCAAAACGCTAGTTGAAGCGATCGTGCTGGTGTTCCTGGTGATGTATCTGTTCCTGCAAAACTTCCGCGCTACGTTGATTCCAACCATCGCGGTACCGGTAGTCTTGCTGGGTACTTTTGCCATTATCAGCGCCTTCGGCTACTCGATAAACACCCTGACGATGTTCGGTATGGTGTTGGCGATAGGCCTGTTGGTAGATGACGCCATCGTCGTGGTGGAGAACGTTGAGCGCGTGATGGTTGAAGACGGCCTGCCGCCGAAGGAAGCCACGCGAAAATCGATGGACCAGATACAGGGTGCCCTGGTGGGTATCGCCCTGGTGCTGTCTGCGGTATTTATCCCGATGGCCTTCTTTGGTGGGTCAACCGGGGTTATTTATCGTCAGTTCTCGATTACCATCGTTTCCGCGATGGTGCTGTCGGTGATTGTGGCCCTGATCCTGACCCCGGCGCTGTGCGCCACCATGCTGAAGCCGATTGCCAAAGGCGATCACGGTAAAACCACCGGCTTCTTTGGCTGGTTCAACCGCCTGTTCGATAAGAGCACCCAGCACTATACCGATAGCGTGGGTCATATCGTTCGCAGCACCGGTCGTTATCTGGTGATTTATCTGCTGATCGTCGTTGGCATGGCCTTCCTGTTCCTTCGCCTGCCTACTTCGTTCCTTCCTGAAGAAGACCAGGGCGTATTACTGACCATGGCTCAGCTGCCGGCTGGTGCGACTCAGGAACGTACCCAGAAAGTGCTGGATCAGGTGACTGACTACTATCTGACTAAAGAAAAAGACAACGTGAACTCGGTGTTTACCGTAAACGGCTTTGGCTTTGCAGGACGTGGGCAGAATACCGGTATCGCCTTTATCAGTCTGAAAGACTGGGATGAACGAGCCAGCTCGGAAAACAAAGTTCCGGCGATTGCTGCCAGGGCGATGGGTGCACTGTCATCGATTAAAGATGCCATGGTTATCCCATTCAACCTGCCAGCCATCGTAGAACTGGGTACCGCAACCGGCTTCGACTTCCAGCTGACCGATAAAGCCGGCCTGGGCCACGAGAAGCTGACCGAAGCACGTAACCAGCTGCTGGGTATGATTGCACAGCACCCGGATACGCTGGTCGGTGTGCGCCCTAACGGTCTGGAAGACACGCCGCAGTACAAGCTGACTATCGATCAGGAAAAAGCGCGCGCGATGGGGGTATCACTCTCTGATATCAACACCACGCTGGCCGCAACCTGGGGCGGTTCCTACGTTAATGACTTCATTGACCGCGGCCGCGTGAAGAAAGTGTACGTGATGGGTGAAGCCCCTTACCGTATGCTCCCAAGCGATATCGGCAACTGGTATGTTCGTTCCACCAGCGGTGAAATGGTGCCATTCAGTACCTTTACCACCGGTCAGTGGATCTACGGCTCACCGCGTCTGGAACGCTACAACGGCCTGCCTTCTATGGAGCTGTTGGGCCAGCCGGCACCGGGCAAAAGCTCCGGTGATGCGATGAACCTGATGGAAGAACTGGCGGCTAAACTGCCAACGGGTATCGGCTATGAGTGGACCGGCATGTCCTATCAGGAACGTCTGTCAGGAAACCAGGCCCCTGCCCTGTACGCCATCTCGCTGATTGTGGTCTTCCTCTGTCTGGCAGCACTGTACGAGAGCTGGTCGATTCCATTCTCGGTGATGCTGGTTGTGCCACTGGGTGTCGTCGGGGCTCTGCTCTTCACCACACTGCGTGGGCTGAGTAACGACGTTTACTTTGTGGTGGGACTGTTGACCACCATAGGGCTATCGGCGAAAAACGCCATCCTGATCGTTGAGTTCGCTAAGGACCTGATGGAGAAGGAAGGAAAAGGGCTGGTCGAGTCGACTCTGGAAGCGGTACGTATGCGTTTACGTCCTATTCTGATGACCTCTCTGGCATTTATCCTCGGCGTACTGCCGCTGGCGATCAGTTCCGGTGCCGGTTCCGGCGCGCAGAACGCCGTAGGTACTGGCGTAATGGGCGGCATGGTTACCGCAACCGTTCTGGCTATTTTCTTCGTCCCTGTGTTCTTTGTGGTGGTTCGCCGCCGCTTTAGTAAGAACAAAGAGGAACTGGAACACAGCCATCCGGTTGAACATCATAAATAATCGACCGTTGTCGAAATCCCTAAGAGGCCGCCCTGTGCGGCCTCTTTTTTTTGCGGTTGCAATTTCAAAAACGTGGGCGCATACTATTGTTATAGTATAACATAACAAATGGAGTGAACGATGAAACAGGGTATTCATCCTGCCTACCGTCAGGTGGTGTTCCATGACACCACGGCCGATGCTTACTTTGTGGTGGGATCGACAATTAAAACCGACCGCACCATCGAACATGATGGCAAAGTTATGCCTTACGTAACGCTGGATGTCTCTTCCGCATCACACGTGTACTACACCGGCAAACAGAAAGACTTTGCTAAAGAAGGTAGCGCCGCGCGTTTCAGCCAGCGCTTTGGTGGCATTCTCAACGTAATGAAAAAGTAAGGGCTTCCCATGCAGGTATTAAGCTCGCTGGCATCAGCCAAAAAGCGTCACAAAGATTGCAAAATCGTACGCCGCCACGGCCGGGTATTTGTGATCTGTAAAAGCAACCCTCGCTTTAAAGCGGTGCAGGGAAGAAAGAAAAAACGCTAAGTTAAAATGAACTTAATGTGCCAGGCGAATCATCAAAGGGTTCGCCTTTTTTGTGTCTGTTTATTTTCAATCCCCACTCCCACCGGCATTGAATAATTTTTTTTCCTCGAAAATCCATCTATTTAACTTGAACACCTCGCTAATAACCGTCCGTTGACGGTGTGTTTATGCGCATTTTTTGTCAAAGAAATCATCGTTAAATCAGTAATTTATACGAAGCATCATCATCCCACCATCGCAGTATCACTTTGATTACTCCGATATTTGGCGATTGCTGAAGTGTAGTGGCACTACATTATATGACCCCCTGTCATTCAATAATGTTACGCATCATAATTTAATAGGGATATCAAAATGAAACGTTCAACATTAGCATTAGCCTTGTCATGCATTATGTTTTCTGCGGCCAGTATGGCTTCAACACCGATTCAACTCTCCTCATTCAATAACCTGCCAGATGATAACGAAGTGAATGGTTTTCACGGCAGCTTCCTGTACAGCAATACCGGCACCGTTAATGGTTTCGACCTGCCGATCCTTGGATACGGCGAGCTGGATCAGCTCAACGGGTTACAGATCGGTGCCGTTGCCGGTTCACATATTCGAAACGGTATGAACGGTGTTGCTATTGGTTTGTTTAACTGGCACGGCGGCACTGACAATGGCGTGAACATCGGCCTTGCCAACAAAGTTGGTGATATGACCGGTTTCAACCTGGGTTTATACAGTGGAGCAGAACGGTTCACCGGTATTAATCTGGGTGTTGCAACGCAAACTGCCGAAATGAACGGTATTAACTTTGGAGCACTGGGAAACTACACCACGGGCAACCTGCAGGGGATAAACGTTGCGCCGTTTAACTGGACCCAGCGTGACAGCACCGGGGTTAACGTCAGCCTCCTCAACCACACTGGCAACGCCACCGGCGTCAACATTGGCGCTGTCGGTAACTGGAGCGAAGGTAACATTGAGGGGCTTAACCTCGGCCTGGTCAACGTTTCGGGCAACATTACCGGTTTAAACATTTCGCCACTGTATAACCTGTCGCAGGATACCGTGGGAGCCAACTTCAGTGCGATTAACATGTCGCATAACGTTCAGGGGGCCAATATTGGTCTGGTGAACATGACGAACGATGTGCAGGGAGGAAACATCGGGGTGGTTAACGTGGCTCATAACGTCAACGGTTTCAACTTTGGCGCAGTGAACGCCTCTTCGGGTACTACCAACGCAGACATTGGTGCTTTTAACTATTCCGAAAGTACGTCCTTCCAGTTCGGCCTGGTCAACGCCACCAAAAAACTTGAAGGGTTACAGATTGGTGTCATTAACATTGCAACCAATGCCACCGTTCCGGTACTGCCGCTGGTTAACTACCACCGTTCATTCTGATCGATAAATAAGGCGGATCGCCAGACGATCCGCCTTGTTGATTTACTTCATACTGGCAACCATCGCAGTAACGTTATGTTTAAACGCGGCCACGTAGCTATCTGCTTCCCCGCCCTTTTCCGTTAAGGCTTCTGGATAAAGTTCTCCACCCTGTTTTGCACCGGTGGCAGAGGCAATCTGTTTTACCAGGCGAGGATCGGTCTGATTCTCAATAAACCACGCGTTAATCTTCTCTTTCTTAAGCTGGTTAATCAGGCTGGCTACATCTGATGCACTGGCTTCAGATTCCGTCGAAAAACCGACAGGAGACAGGAAGCTGACGCCATATCGCTGGCCGAAATAGCCAAACGCATCATGGCTGGTTAATACCTTGCGCTTCGATTGAGGGATCTGCGCGAACTCCTGCTGTGCCCAGCTATCCAGCTTTTTCAGCTGCTCAATATAAGCATTACCCTGCTGGCGGAAGTAGGCGGCATCAGTTGGATCGGCGGCAATCAGGGCATTCATCACATTAGTGGCATAGATCACGCCATTCTGCATGCTGTTCCATGCATGAGGATCGGTGATTGTTTTGCCATCTTCTTCCATTTTTCGCGTGTTAACTCCGCTGGAAGCCACAATGGTCTGCCCTTTATAACCAGAAGAGGTAATCAGGCGATCCATCCACCCCTCCATCCCAAGGCCGCTGACAAACACTAAATCGGCATGAGCCAGTGACTGACTGTCCTTTGGTGTCGGTTCAAAGCTGTGCGGATCGCCATTTGGCCCGACCAGACTTTTGACCACCACATGCTCACCGCCGACGTTTTGTACGATATCAGCCAGTACGCTAAAACTGGCCACGGCCTGTACCGTGTTTGCCATCACCGCCGGAGCGGCCAACAGGGCTGACAGTGCCAGCACCAAAGGTAACTTCTTCATATTTTTACTCCTTCGCCATAGACAATGTTCTGCGTACGGAAAAAATACCGCCGCAGGGTCCAAATAAAATCGAGATAAAGAACAGCACTGCCGCGCTCAGAACCACGGCGGGTCCGGCAGGCAGAGAGAGATAAAATGAGGCGCAAAGACCGCTGAAACTGGAAATTATTGCCAGCAGCATCGCAGCGGCGAGAGTGCCGGAGAGATGGCGACTCCAGAAGCGGGCACTGGCAGCAGGCAGCATCATCAGACCTACGCTCATTAACGTTCCCAGCACCTGGAAGCCCGCAACCAGATTGATCACCACCAGTATCAGAAAGATTCCGTGGACCAGCGGCGAGGTCCAGCGATTCTGCGCAGCAAGAAACGTAGGATCGAAAGCATCGATCACTAAGGGACGATAGATGAATGCCAGCACCAGTAACGTAATACCGCTGATACTGCTGACCAGCAAAATTGATGGCGCATCAACGGCCAGCAGGGAACCAAACAGTACATGCAGCAGATCGACACTGGAGCCGCGCAGGGAAACCAGCGTAACCCCTAGCGCCAGAGAACCAAGATAGAAACCGGCAAAACTGGCATCTTCCCGCAACGGTGTGTAGCGGCTGACGGCACCGGACAGCAGTGCCACCGTCAGCCCGGCAATCGCACCACCGATACCCATTGCTACCAGAGACAGTCCCGAGATCAAATAGCCAATCGCCGCACCGGGAAGCACCGCGTGGGATAGCGCATCCCCTACCAGGCTCATACGTCGAAGCAGTAAAAAAACGCCGAGTGGGGTTGCACTAATCGAAAGAGCGACACAGGCCACCAGCGCACGACGCATGAAACCAAATTCGATAAAAGGCTCAATAAGTATCATGCCCGCTCCCCCGCACTGCGGGAAAAGTTCAGCCCCGTCACACCGCAGCTACGGCAGGACCATTCGCTGTGATTCGCTTTTAAACGCAGAACCTGAGGGAAATGATTAGCGACCGTCGCCATATCGTGCAGAACGACAATCAACGTGCAGCCGGCTCGATGGCGCTCCGCCAGCAGCTCGATAAGCAGAGCGATCGTATCGCTGTCTACACCGCTAAACGGCTCATCTAACAGCAACAGTTCGGCATCCTGAATCAACAGGCGGGCAAACAGAACACGCTGCAGTTGCCCGCCAGAAAGCGTACCCGGTGCTGCATCGATAAACGGCAACATACGGACCCGTTCCAGGGCCTCAAAAATCTGTTTCCTCTGCTGGCGATTAATGCCGCCGAACCAGCCGCACTGCCGCCAGAAGCCCATGGCGACCAGATCGAACACGGTAAGGGGAAATGTTTTTTCAAGTTCTGCATGCTGCGGTAGCCACGCAATCGTTGGGCGCGGAGTTGGCAGGCTGATACTGCCACTCACCGGCGGGATCATGCCACACAGCGTTTTTAGTAACGTCGATTTACCGCTGCCGTTATCGCCGACCAGTGCTGTCATACTTCCCTGGGTAAACTCACCCACCAGCTCAGGGGTGACAGCACGCTGTTGATAACCAACGACGAGTTTGTTCAGTGTAATCATCAAGCGATCGCCCATTTTGTCATCAACAAAAGCAGCAGGACCACTACGATGGATAGCATCGCTCTTAGCCAGGCAGGGCTACTGAACAGGGTGCCGAATCGATAAAAAGGAGAGGATGGGTAGCGCATAGCATCATTCAATATGTTATAACATAACGCAAATCTACTGCTAAAATTGGCGAATTGATAAGATTAAAATGTATCTAAGTATTACATTATGCCGTAACGTGTTTCGCGGTGATTTATATAAAGAAAATTCAACAAGCGTGAAGCCACTCGAAAAAAAACAGGTCAACAAGAAATAACAATCAATTGACAAATCATAATGATAGGCTAAACCAGAATGACAACTGATTGGCTTTAGCTGTAAAAATGCGTCATCTTTATTAGCAACAATTAACTTCAGGGTGAAAAATGCACAGAACTTTACCATTAAAAAATCGTCAAAATGTCATTACTCCACTAAAATTAATAGAGGAAATTAAACAGAACATTCCTAAAATAGAGGATGACCTGGTCGGAAATTTGATCTGGTATTCCCCTAATGCTCGTTATGTTCCGAATAGTCTGAATGTTATTTCTCTGGAAGACTTGGGACAATCGCGTTATAAAATGAACTATAGTTTCCTTTGGAACGTCTTCAATGCCTGTCTTGATATTGATTCAGACGAAACCACTTATAGCTCAGTCAACTTTGTGCTTTCAGATGGTGCATTGCAGTTTGATTTCATAGATAACGAACCGGACTCTATGTCGGAAGAATTGTAATAATCAGTCAATTAGTTAACAAAAAAATGAAACTAAGTTATATTTTAAATAGATGTTTCATTTGAAGAGTAATTATCACTTCCTGGCCAACCGAGTATAAAAGTGCTGTTAATAAGCATGTTTTTCAAGCGATGGAGGGGAAAAAGATGGACGAATACTCACCGAGAAGGCATGATATTGCACAGCTGAAATTCTTGTGTGAAAACCTGTATGATGAAAGTATGGCAACGTTAGGCGACAGCCACCACGGCTGGGTTAACGATCCTACTTCTGCCATCAACCTGCAGCTTAATGATCTGATTGAACACATTGCTGCTTTTACTATGAATTACAAAATCAAGCACGTTGATGATACCGATCTGATTGGACAGATTGACGATTATCTCGATGATACTTTTATGTTATTCAGCAACTACGGCATTAATGCACAGGACCTTCAGCGTTGGCAAAAATCAGCAAAACGCCTGTTCAACATTTTTGCAGAAGAGTGTGCGCACGGCCAAATCCAGGCCAGCCATTCATTTTAGTAACCCACTACTCCTTACGGTTTAATGATGACTGACAAACTTTTAACTAAAACTGATTATCTGATGCGCCTCAGACGCTGTCGTTCTATTGACACCCTCGAGCGCGTGATTGAAAAGAACAAGTACGAATTATCTGATGACGAATTGGCTATATTTTATTCAGCGGCCGATCATCGCCTTGCTGAACTAACCATGAATAAACTTTATGACAAAGTCCCCGTTTCCGTGTGGAAATTTGTACGCTGACATTTAAATGGTTTTGATTTTAATAGAGTAGTGTGTGCAGAGCTGGCCAGGGCGTAACGGGCGGCGTCCAACCAGCAGAACACCGTAAAGATTGTCTCAGAATTCATTAAAATCAACCGCTGATGTGCAGAAAGGATGTCTGCCAGGAGTATGACATCAAGCTGAACTATAATTAATCCCAGCATTTTACAAATAATCTATGAGGGTTGCACTCTTACATAGTCTGTAGAGTTCAATCGCTTTATCGTGCATACCCCGCAGACAATAATTCTCCCTATTGTGCCCTGCTGTTGTCGTTAGCTGCCTTGCATTGCCTCCTACAGGAACCAGGATAAGCGTTTCCGGCAAACACGGTGACGTTGAGCTAAGGATTAAATTAAACTGATGGGTTGTTCAACAGCGACTGGCGTTGATACGCGCGCTTTTAACTCAACAGTGTAGCCTTCGATCGGTGTCCGTATATTCCCCATATAAGTAATGCTCATTCTGCAGATCGCTATCTCATATTGTAGAGTAATGATCCGCATCCCGCGCAGTGGCTGATCACGCGCAGCAAGCAAACCCGGCAAGCATGTTAAACATAAGGAATTTTGCAGTGATATGCGGATATGCCGCTTTGATCTCAGGAGAGTCTCAACGTGATTAGGGTGAGGCGAAAGCCAGGGAGAGAGTTACGAAAGCAGAAATGGGTGGGGGCCCTGCCAGCTACATCCCGGCACACGCGTCACTTGTTACGGCTGCTTCCTTCCGGACCTGACCGAATTCACAAGTTAGCATTGCGGGAGAACCAACAGGGCCCCCATTGACGGCCTCGGATAACCGAAGCGCAGGCGCATTATCAATGAACCCCAGGGCAATTGCAAGCCAGCCTCCGATGACCGTTTGTTTCTTGCACAATACGGGTAATATTCCCTCATTACTTGTCAAATCACGCTGATTAATCAGCTCAAATTTCAGCGTCTGTCCCTTATACTGATCCCTTTCTGAACGCCTTCGCGGCTGGTTCCTGTTTACAGCTATGGTCAGGGAGTGAATTTGGACGCAGAACACGATAACTTTCGCCAACGTATCTTTCAGATCCTTGCAGCTATCCCTTACGGTTCCGTCACCACTTACGGAGAGATCGCCCATCTGGCTGGTTCACCCAGAGCTGCACGTCAGGTTGGCGGCGTACTGAAACGTCTGCCGGAAGGTAGCAAACTCCCCTGGCATCGGGTGATTAACCGCATGGGGGAAATTTCGCTTACGGGTGATGATTTGAGCCGACAGCGGTTGGCACTGGAAGCCGAAGGCATTGAGGTCTCGCCAGAGGGTAAAGTCGATTTAAAGCGCTATCGCTGGAAGCCTTAGTAACGCCCCCGCAGGGGCGCTTGAGAATACCTGAATCAGTATGAGGTTGGCGCAGGAACCGCCGAGGAAGGCGTAACCTGTGTCGGTGAGGTCGACGGCACCGAGGTGGCCGCTCCGTCTTGTGCCTGAAGCGGTACTGATGGAACCGGCACCAGCGTCAGATCCTGTCGCGTGCCGCCCGTAGTGACCACCTGCTTCACCGTATCGGTAATAAACAGCATTTTGCCATTCAGGGTTACCGCCGCGCTAAGCAAAATGCGTGCTCCTGGCTGCACATCGGCCGGATTAAACGGCAGCACGAACTGGAATGGTGCCTGCTTGCCCTCGGTGCGCGTAACGCGCTGTGACAGGACTTTCGACGGCGCATCGGCCAGTGATGCATCTGACAGTGTGACCGTCAGAACCGCATCAGGTGGCAGTGCGATTCTCTGACGTATCCATACCGTACCGCTAACGTTTGGCTGCTGGATAACTGCCTGCTGGCCCTGTACCTGCGAACCCAAAGTTGGTGTCGGCACATCTTTGCTCTTGTCCGCACAGCCAGAGATTGCCACCGCGAGAGCGGCACTGCTCAATACAAACCAGAGTTTCATGGATGTCTTCTCCTTTTTGATCCCTACGGCGCGATAATGCCGTTCAGGGGCAGAGCTTTACTGCCCGTAAGGCTTTAATTCTGGCACATGTTGCTGGATTTTTCCTGTTACCAGCGATTTTCATTCTTTCCGCACGAACTGCGCAGATCCCATAAACAGGCGTTGACGCTAACTGGTCGGATCTCGCAAACTGAGCACTGAAATTTTTAAGAGGATGCCGTTTATGAGCCAGGCGCTGCAAAATTTGTTAAATCTGCTCGATCTGGAAAGCCTTGAAGAGGGCTTATTCCGCGGGCAAAGTGAAGATCTTGGTCTGCGTCAGGTCTTTGGTGGCCAGGTTGTCGGCCAGGCGCTTTATGCTGCCAAACAGACTGTTCCCAGCGAGCGTATCATCCACTCTTTTCACAGTTACTTTCTGCGCCCTGGCGACAGTCAGAAGGCGATTATTTACGATGTGGAAAACCTGCGGGACGGCAACAGCTTTAGCGCCCGCCGGGTGAAGGCGGTTCAAAATGGCAAACCGATTTTTTACATGACCGCCTCATTCCAGGGCCCGGAAAGCGGCTTTGAGCATCAGAAAACGATGCCGGAGGTCCCCGGACCTGATGATTTGCCATCCGAGCACGAAATTGCGCACAAACTTGCTCCACATATCCCTGCCCCCTATCGCGACAAATTCCTGTCGGAAAAACCGTTTGAAATCCGCCCGGTGAAATTTCATAACCCGCTAAGAGGACATGTGGACGAACCCTATCGTCACCTGTGGATACGCGCAAACGGCACGATGCCGGAAGATAAGCGTATTCATCAGTATCTGCTCGGCTATGTGTCCGATTTCAATTTCCTGCCGGTATCGCTACAGCCGCACGGTAAAGGCTTCCTTGAGCCGGGTATGCAGGTCGCGACCATCGACCACTCCATGTGGTTCCACCGTCCGTTTGACCTCAATGAGTGGCTGCTGTACAGCGTGGAGAGCACTTCGGCTTCCAGCGCCCGTGGTTTTGTTCGCGGCGAGTTCTACACCCAGCAGGGGACGCTGGTTGCTTCAACGGTACAGGAAGGCGTTATCCGCCAGCGCGAGTAAAGCAACCTCAGACGATAGATAATGACAACAGGGATCGGCGCAACACGGACGTGCTGCTGGACTTGCGAACTGAGGGTTTGCGGTGTTACTGGGATGTACCACAAAAAAAGCGGGCCATAATGGCCCGCAAGATTTTTTATTTTTAGCGCACTACTTTCCTTTTATTGCTTACCCGACCAGATTACTGGTTGTAAGCATTCTCGCCGTGGCTGTTGACGTCCAGACCTTCACGCTCCTGGTCTTCAGGAACACGCAGGCCAACAATCATATCTGCCACTTTGAAACCGATAAACGCGACAACAGCGGTCCAGACAACGGTCAGCGCAACACTTTCCAACTGCACCCAAACCTGATGCCCCATGGTCACGCCTTCTGCATAACCCACGCCGCCCAGTGAAGAAGATGCGAACACACCGGTCAGGATACAGCCAACAATACCGCAGACGCCGTGAACACCGAACACATCACATGGGTCATCAACACGCAGCCATTTCTTCAGGGTGGTCACACCCCACAGGCCAGCCAGACCACCAACCAGACCGATAATCAGAGCACCACCAACGCCAACGTAACCACAGGCTGGGGTAATCGCTACCAGACCCGCAATCGCACCGGAGCTGACGCCCAGCAGCGAAGGTTTACCGCGCAGTGCCCACTCACCGAAGGTCCAGGTCAGCATTGCACCCGCCGTTGCTACAACGGTGTTAAGGAATGCCAGACCGGCGATTTCGTTCGCAGTACCTGCAGAACCGGCGTTGAAGCCAAACCAGCCGAAGTACAGGATTGCAGTACCGGTGAACACCATTGGCAGGTTGTGCGGTTTAAAGGCTTCTTTACCAAAGCCCGCACGTTTGCCCAGCAGGTAAGCACCGACCAGACCCGCTACCGCAGCGTTGATGTGTACAACGGTGCCGCCCGCGAAGTCCAGTGCGCCATCCTGAGCCAGGAAACCGCCCGCCCAGACCATGTGTGCAATTGGCAGGTAAGCAAAGGTCAGCCAGATCAGTACGAAAATCAGCACGGCTGCAAAGCGGATACGCTCAGCAATAGCACCCACAATCAGCCCCACGGTGATACAGGCAAAGGAAGCCTGGAACGCGACGTGAATGTACTGGTAGAAGGACCCCATCAGCGTGGTCGGTGCAATACCTTTCAGCATCGCCCAGCCAAAGCTACCGAAGAACGCGTTGCCTTCGCTGAAGGCCAGAGAATATCCGTAAACCATCCACACAACGCAGACCATGGCGAAGGTCATTGCCACCTGGGTCAGCATGGACAGCACGTTTTTACCGCGAATCAGACCGCCGTAAAACAGCGCAATGCCCGGAATTGTCATAAACAGCACCAGCGCGGTGCAGATCATCATAAATGCGTTGTCGGCTTTATCCGCTACCGCCGGTGCGGCAGCCATGGCAAGCGACGGTAACAAAGCAATGCTGGCAAGGCCAAACTTAGCGAGTTTCTTCATTTTATCCCATCCCATCACAATTCTTAGCCCCGAATTACAGTGCTGCTTCGTCAGTTTCGCCGGTGCGAATACGGATCACCCGCTGCAGTTCTGCAACAAAGATTTTCCCGTCACCAATTTTGCCGGTGTAGGCAGCTTTGCTAATCACATCAACCACTTCATCAATCTGGTCATCTGCAATCGCAATATCAATTTTTACTTTTGGCAGGAAGTTAACGCTGTACTCAGCTCCGCGATAAAGTTCTGCATGCCCTTTTTGTCTGCCAAAACCTTTAACTTCTGTCACGGTCAGACCCTGAATGCCGATAGATGACAGCGCTTCACGCACGTCTTCCAGTTTGAACGGTTTGATTACCACGGTAACCAGCTTCATACGATCCCCTCCAGTATTGAATACGGTTGTTTCACGAACACGGATTTACTAAAGCAAAGGCTGTGCCAGAAATGAAAAACAGGCAGTTTTCAGGTGATTAGTCAGTGCGGATCTGGAGCGCAGCCTGGGATGGGATACCGCGAACAGAAAGCCTGTAAGAGGAGTATAGAAAAAACGCACCTTAACGGTGCGTTTTGCGTGGATTCGGTGCATTAAGTCAGGGCAATGGTTATTTTTTCGCCTGAATATGGTGCAGCGCCTGACCAGTTAAGATTCGCTCTCTGCGGCAGCCAGCTCTTCACCCGCCAGCTGTAGCTGGTACATTTGCCAGTAGCGTCCCTGGGCTGCCAGCAGCTGTTGATGATTACCGCGTTCCACTGCCTGCCCACGGTGCAGTACAAGGATCGTATCCGCCTCGGTGATAGTGGAAAGCCGATGGGCAATGACGACCAGCGTGGTTTGCTGGCGTATAGCACGCAGTGCCTTTTGAATCGCCTGCTCTGTACCCGAGTCAATATTGGCGGTGGCTTCATCCAGGATCAGGATCTTCGGCGTTGCCACCAGCACCCGCGCCATCGCCAGCAGCTGTTTTTGCCCAACGGAAAGGTTGTTTCCCTGCTCGCCCAGTCGGGTGTAAATCCCGTCGCTCATACTTCGCGCCAGCGAAGCCAGCTGCACGGTTTCCAGCGCCTGCCAGACCGCCTGTTCGCTGATATCCCGCCCCAGAGTAACGTTAGCAAAGAAGGTATCCGCCAGCACGACCGGGTCCTGTTGTACCATCGCCACACTCTGCCGCAGCGACGCATGACTGAGTGACTCCAGCGGGCGGCCATCCAGCAGGATTTCACCTTTACTGAGCGGATAATAGCCCATCAGTAAATTAGCCAGCGTGCTTTTACCGCTCCCCGTATGGCCAACCAGCGCAACGAAATCACGCGGGGCGACTTCCAGGTTGATATCGGTCAGCACCGGCTTACCGGTACGATAGGAAAAAGTCAGGTCGCGAATAGCAATGCTGCCGCTGGACAGCGGCTGCGGATCGTCGCCATAGGGCTGACGCGGCGCATCCATCAGTTCGAAGATGCGCTCACCGGCCACCACTGCCTGCTGCAGCATCGACTGTTGAGTCGTCAGCTCGATAAGCGGTTCATTAAGGCGACCAAGGTAATTAATAAAGGCGTAAAGTACCCCGACCTCAATTGCCCCCACCGACGAAAAGCCAAACAGCAGCATCAGGCCACACAGGATCATCGCGGAAAACAGGCTGAGCAATGGCCGCAGCAGAAATCCATCCAGCCGCAGCGTCTGCATCCTCGCCAGATAATGCGAGCGGCTGGCGGCCCCCATACGCTCACCAAACCGCGCCTGCTGGCGGAACTGCTGGATAACGCTCATGCCGTTGATCGCTTCATTAAAACCGTTGTTGATGTCTGCCAGATAGCTGCGCACCCGGCGAACAATTGGCGTGCTGTAGCGTTGATAAATCAGCATAACGATCAGCACAGCCGGGAAAATTGCGATTGCAATCAGCGCCATGCGCCAGTCGAGGCTGAACATCGCCACCAGCATTGCCCCCACCAGCGCCGCGCTACGCAAAACGGTCGCCGCCACGGTAACGTACAAATCGCGTACGACTTCGGTATCGTTGGTGACACGGGATATGATTTGCCCGACCGGCTGGGTATCAAACGCGCTGAGCGGCTGACGCAGCGCGGCATCCATTACGTCGGTACGCAGGCGCTGCACCACGCCAACCGCAGCCTGGTTAAACAGCAGTGACTGCCAGTAATGCAACGCCGCAGCCAGTAGCTGCAGCAGCAGGAAGCTGGTTACCAGACCTGCAGCCAGGCCCAGCGGCATATGGTGTTTCGCCACCATATTGTCAATAAAGTAACTAATCAGCACCGGTCCCAGCACTTCCGCCGCTGCGGCCACCCACAGCATCAGCACCGCCAGACTCAGCGATTTCCGCCACGGCGATCCATAGGAAAGCAGCCGTTTAAGCGTTGGCCACAGCCGCCGGTTTTCATTCGCCATGCGGCACCCCCTGCTCTGATTCATCTTCGTCCAGCGCGGCTTCCAGCTGCTGATAGCGATACATATCACGATACCATCCGCTGGCAGCGGCCAGCTGTTCATGGCTGCCGCGCTGGGCGATTTTGCCATGCTGTAATACCAGAATCTCACTGGCTTCGGTCAGGGCAGAGAGTCGGTGTGCACTGATGATGATGGTGCGCCCTTCACCCCAGCTGCGCAGATTGTGCAGGATCTGATGTTCGGTACGACCATCGACAGCCGACAGCGCGTCATCCAGTACCAAAATTTCGGCATTGAGCAGCAGCGCACGGGCAATAGAAATACGCTGCTTTTGCCCGCCGGACAGCATTACCCCGCGCTCCCCGACTTCAGTCTCATAGCCTGCTGGCAGGCGTATAATGTCATCGTGAACCGAAGCCAGCATTGCCGCCCGCTCGATTTCATCCTGAGTCGCTCCCGGATTGCCGAGTGCAATGTTGTTGGCAATAGTGTCCGAGAACAGGAACGGCGTCTGACTGACCACCGCCAGGCGACTGCGCCAGCTGTCCAGCTGCAGTTCCGTCAGTGGAATACCGTGGTAGCGGATATCCCCGCGATCGATATCAAAATGACGCTGGATCAGGCCGAGCACCGTGCTTTTACCGGAACCGGTCGGGCCACACAGCCCCAGCATCTGTCCCGGAGCCAGACTAAGATGAATTTCCGACAACGCGGGCTGAGCGGCGGCCGGATAGCGGAACTCGTCGATCGCTACCCGCAACTCCGCGCGCCCTTCCGGCAGAACTGTTGTTCCATCGGTGACTGTCGGTGCCTCTGACAGCAGCGCCTTGATGCGGCTCCATGCGGCGCTACCGCGTTCAACAATGTTAAACATCCACGCCAGCGCCAGCATTGGCCAGATCATCAGGCCGAGGTACATCACAAAGCTGGTCAGTTGGCCGAGGCTTATCTCGCCGTGCCAGACCATCCAGCTACCGCCGCCGATCGCCAGCAGATTCGACAGGCCAATCGCCACGTAAATTGTCGGATCAAAGCGGGCATCAACCCGGGCAACGCGCAGATTTTTTTCTCCGGTATCACGGGCAATGTCGGCAAACTGCGCCGACTGGCGATCTTCCAGGCCAAAAGCTTTGATCATCCGAATGCTGGTCAGGCTTTCCTGGGTCTGATCGTTTAACGAGGAGAAGGCTGCCTGCGCCAGCTTAAAGCGGTTATGCAGCTGATCGCCGTAGCGTTTAATCACCAGTGCCATTACCGGCATCGGCAGCAGCGCCAGCAGCGTCAGCTCCCAGCTGATCTGCGTGCTCATCACAATCAGCACGGCGCAGCCCATTACCAGTGAATCCACCAGGGTCAACACGCCCTCACCGGCAGCAAAGACCACGCGGTCAACATCGTTAGTGGCGCGGGCAATCAGATCACCGGTGCGATGGCGTAAATAGAATTCAGGATGCTGACGACTGAGCTGACGATAGAAATCTTCACGCAGCTCCACCGCCAGCTGATAGGAGGCACCAAACAGCAGCACGCGCCAGACGTAACGCAGCAGGTAGACCACCACGGCAGTAAGCAACATGACTCCCACCCACACCAGCAGCCGCTGATGGCTCATCTGCTGCTGGCTAACGCCGTCAACAATGGTGCCAACGATATGAGGCGGCAGCAGCTGCAGCAGCGCAATGACGATGAGCAACAGAACGGCGCCCACGTAGCGCCGCCATTCACGAAGGAAATACCAACTTAGCTGGCTGAAAAGTCGCACAAAATATCCTGATTATCGACCGAAAAGAAGACGGCTGCCGTTCAGGGGGCAACCGGCAAAGCGGTGGTGTATTTTATCTCTTCCATGGCAAAACTCGAAGTGACATCGATCAGGCCTGGAATACCGTTGACCAGCCGTTTGTAAAAACCATCGTAGCTTTTCATATCGGCTACCTGCACCTTCAACAGGTAATCATATTCTCCTGCCATACGATAAAAACCCATCACTTCAGGCATTCCCTGCACTAACGTTACAAACTGCTGAAACCAGCTGCTGCTGTGCTGCTGGGTTTTTATCAGCACAAACGCCGTCAGCCCCAGGCCCAGCTTTTCACCGTCAAGTAGCGCCACCCGGCCGCGAATATAGCCCTCATCCTCAAGCCTTTTCAAGCGCTTCCAACAGGGCGTGGTGGTCAGGCTGACCGCATCGGCCAGGGCCTGCAGTGAGAGCATGCAGTCCTGCTGTAACAGGTTAAGCAGCATGCGGTCTTTTTTATCAAGCGGATTTTGTAGCAAAATTTTCTCTCATTGGTCTGGTGAGCAGCATGATTATAGCAACCTTTTCCCCGATGGTTTAGTTAATCTGAATCCACTCCAGACCATTTCAGGGATGATGACGATGAACAAGAATATTTACCGTAACCTGCTTATTGCCGGGCTTTTTGGCGCAGTAGCCCTGACATGGGGGACGACATGGATGGCGATGAAAATTGCCGTTGCCACGGTTCCCCCTGTTTTTGCTACCGGGCTGCGTTTTTTGTGTGCTGCCCCGCTACTTTTGCTGCTGGCACGCTATCGCCGCGCTCCGCTGCTGTTCCCCGCAGGTCAGCGCGGTTTCCAGCTCTGCGTTATGCTGTTCTACTTTGCCATTCCCTTTACGCTGATGATCTACGGTGAGCGTTACACCTCTTCCAGCCTGGCGGCGATTATTTTCGCCACCATGCCTGCGGCGGTGCTGGCAGCATCGCTGCTGTTTCTGCGGGAAAAAACATCACTTCAGCAGCTGCTGGGATTGGCAATCAGTCTTGGTGCACTCAGTACCATTCTGTGGCATGAAACCCAGGCCAATGGGGTCAGCCAGATGAAGGGTATTCTGGCGCTGGTAGCGGCGGTGCTGATCCACGCACTGATGTATGTTCAGTGTAAAAAACGCTGCGCCGGGATTTCCGTTCTGAGCTACAACGCTCTTCCCTGCCTGGGTGCCGGAGTGCTGTTAACGCTGACCGGCCTTAGCGAATCACCGGATTTTCACGCGTTTGCCCCTGAGGCGCTGATGGCTATTGCTTATCTGGGATTAGTCGCGGGTGTCGGCGGGATACTGTGCTACTTCGCGCTGCAACAGGTCGCGCGACCTTTCCAGGCCTCGCTGGTATTTCTGGTCTTTCCGCTGATCGCCATCGCACTGGAAAACGGGCTTAACGGCAGCAGTATCAGTCGCGAATCCTTACTGCTGCTGCTGCCGTTCCTGTTGGGGATTTTACTGACGCTGTATCGCGGCGCGGCACAGAAACGCAAAGTGGTTGTGCCCGCAGCAATACAACGCTGAATACAAATAAAAAAGCCGGACATCTTGTCCGGCACACTGGAAAACGGGTCTCAGTATTCGGGGGAATAGTCGAGATGTGGTGTGTTAAGCCAGTGGTTGAGGTAATGCGACACTCCCTGCGTCGCGCAATTTCCAATAACCGGTAAATGCGGTAGCTGCGCTTTCAGCTGCGCCATGGCATTTTGCATGACAAAGCCATACCCAACCTGATTCAGCATTTCCAGATCGTTCATCGCATCGCCAAAGGCCATGCAGGTTGCCATTTCTATCTCCAGATGCTTTGTAAGCTGAGTCAGCGCCGATCCCTTATTACAACCCAGTGGTAACACCTCCAGGCAGTGGCTGGCCGAGAAGCAGAGATGAGCGCTGTCTCCCAGCACCTCACGCAGCTGAATCAGCAGCTGGCACAGATCATCATGCTCGCCGAGAAAACAAATTTTAGTGACCTGATGCTCCGCCAGCGTACGTGGATCGGCAATATGGTAGCTAAAGCCGCTCAGCTGATGCGCATCTAAAATTTCAGGCTCATCAAATTGGGTAAACCAGCCGTCATCGTTGAAAACGTGCAGACTTGCTTTAGTCTGCCAGTGGCTGTGGATCACCTGACGGGCAACCGACGGTGGCAGATCTGAGCCAAACAGCAGCCCACCCTCGGCATCGTGAACACGGGTTCCGTTGCCGCTGATTAACCAGGCAGGCAGATTGTGCTGCTGCATCAGCGGCTGCATTTCCAGGAAGTGCCGGCCGGTAGCAAAAGCAAGCTGTACCGGGTGCGCCTGCAGCAATCTCAGGGTCGATAAAGTTTGCTCCCCAAACTGATGAGTCGGTAACAGCAGCGTTCCATCCATATCAAATGCAGCAAGGCGAACCATAATCACTCCGGCAACGGTGGTTAATCTGTCAGCAAGTATCACCTGGTATTTGCGGAACAAATAGTGAATACTTTCACAAAACTGTTCCGGGTTTAGGCTGATGCGTGAAATTAACCGGTTAAATCAATATCAGCGGCTTTGGCAGCGCAGCGAAGGCCAGCCGCTATCGTCCAGCGTGGGCGAAATAGCCAACTGCTGTTTTTGTAGCGAACGCCACGTTCGCACCCTGCTTAATCAGTGGCAAGAGGCGGGATGGCTGGGCTGGGAGGCGCGCTCGGGGCGCGGCAAGCGTGGAACCGTGACCTTTTTACGCTCGCCTGAAGCACTGCGTAGCGAAATGATGCTGCAACAGCTGGACAGAGGGCAGCCGCAGCATGCCCTGCAGCTGGTGCCGCTCGCCACCGAGCAGCTCAGCCAGCTACTCCAGCCGTTTCTTGGCGGCCAATGGCAGAATAATCAGCCGACGCTGCGTATACCCTATTACCGCAAGCTGGACCCGCTGCGGCCCCTGGTGCTGGCCGGGCGTGCAGAGCAGCATCTGGCCCAGCAGGTGTTCTCTGGGCTGAGCCGACTGGCCGGTGATGACGCTATCCCCGACCTCGCTCACCACTGGCAGATTAGTGACGATGGCCTGAGCTGGTTTTTCTTCCTGCGACCCCAGCTACGCTGGCACCACGGCGAAGCGGTAACCGCACAGCAGCTGCAGCAGACGCTGCAAAATATTCTCGCCAGCCCGACCGGAGAGCGAATGCTCGCCAGCGTGAAACGCGTATCTCAAGCCCATGCGCTCTGCCTGCGCATCGATCTGCATCAGGCAGACTACTGGCTTGCTCACCGGCTGGCCAGCGTATGCTGCCTGTTACCTCATCCCGACAATCCGGATATCGGTACAGGCCCGTGGCGGCTGGTCGCCAACTCGACAATGCTGGTCAGGCTGGAAAGCCACGGCTGGTATCACGGCGTCCATCCTCTCATGCAGGCGGTTGAATACTGGATCGCTCCGCAGCTTTTTGACCGCGAACTTGGAACCAGCTGCCGCCATCCGGTGCAGATAGCGATAGGGGCACAGCAGGACCTCGCGCAGTTACAGCCCGTGAGCCAGCGTATCAGCCTGGGGTTCTGTTACCTGGCTATTGGACAACGTGCCGGGCTTAACGCCGCGCAGGCACAGCACATTATGGCACTGGTACACCTGTCAGGACTGGTCGAACAGCTACCGCTGGAAGAAGGGTTGATTTCCCCCAGTAATGAGATGCTTCCGGGCTGGCATATTCCGCAGTGGAAACCCGATCGGCAAACGGCACTCCCTGCGACGTTAAGCCTGCATTACCATCTGCCGGTAGAACTGCACGCAATGGCTATCCGGCTTCAGCAACTGCTGGCAGCACAGGGCTGCCGCCTCAGCCTGCACTTTCACCCGGCGAAAAACTGGCAGGATTATCCGTCGCTGGCGGAGGCCGACCTGGTGATGGGCGATCGCCTGATCGGTGAAGCACCAGTATTCACCCTTGAAAGCTGGCTAAGGCTGGACCCGCTGTGGCCGGTGATTATCGGCAAAGCGGAATGGCAGAAGCTGTTGAAATCACTGGACGAACTTCAACAGCACGCTGACGGGGCCGGACGACACGATGCAATGCACGACGTGTTTAAAAAACTGATGCACCAGGCTGCCATTACGCCGCTGTTTAACTATCGCTATCAGGTTAGTGCACCGCCGGACGTCGAGGGGATACGGCTTAATGCGTGGGGCTGGTTTGATTTTTCCCGCGCATGGCTCCCGCCACCGGTAGCCATTGACTGAGTGAAACTACCTTTCTATCGATTCAGGCAGTACCATAGCGGGCAGAACATTATCAGGAAGAGTAAGTATGAAACGTGCAGTCGTAGTATTCAGCGGTGGTCAGGATTCAACAACCTGCCTGATCCAGGCCCTTAAGCAGTACGACGAAGTCCACTGCGTGACCTTTGATTATGGCCAGCGGCATCGGGCTGAAATTGACGTTGCTCAGCGGCTGTCGCTGTCGCTGGGTGCTCGTGCGCACAAGGTTCTGGATGTCACCCTGCTTAACGAACTGGCGGTCAGCAGCCTGACCCGCGATAACATCCCGGTCCCTGACTGGGACCCCGCCAGTAGCGGTCTGCCGAGTACCTTTGTACCGGGGCGCAATATTCTCTTCCTCACGCTGGCGGCTATTTATGCCTATCAGGTGGAAGCCGAAGCGGTGATTACCGGCGTGTGTGAAACCGATTTCTCGGGCTATCCTGACTGCCGCGATGAGTTTGTAAAAGCCCTTAACCATGCCGTATCACTGGGCATGGCGCGCGATATCCGCTTTGAAACACCCCTGATGTGGCTGAACAAGGCGGAAACCTGGGCGCTGGCCGACTACTGGCAGCAGCTTAAACTGGTTCGCGAACAGACACTGACGTGCTACAACGGCATCCAGGGCGATGGCTGCGGCGAGTGCGCGGCCTGCCATCTGCGCGCTAACGGTTTGCAGGAATATCAGCACAATGCTGATACTGTGATGCAGGCGATGAAAACGAAAACCGGCCTGGTTTAAGCCACGGAGCGATGATGACCGGGCACCCTCCCGGTCATTCGTGACGATCCGAAAAAACGAGCGTTGGTGGCATTAAGCCGTTTCCCGTTTGGCTGAATGAGAAAAAAAGCATCGCGCTTTATTCACCCGGCTCCAGCATCGCCTCCAGCCTCTGACGCAGCTCCCCTTCCATCGGCTGCGCTTTCTGAGTGCGCAGGTCAATACAGACGAAGGTTAACAGTGCATCGGCCACCACCTCGCCGCCGGGCTGTAGCGTTACCGTTTGAGCAATCACGCCGCTTTTGCCGTTCAACTGCTGCACCTTGCTGCTGACCAGCAGGGCATCGCCAAGCACCGCGGGCCGACGATAGTTAATATTGATATTCACCACAATAAACGCCAGATGATTGGTCGTCATCCAGTGAAAGGATTCGGTTTCCTCAAGCCAGGCCCAGCGGGCTTCTTCAAGAAACTCCAGATAGCGTGCGTTATTGACGTGTTGATAAACATCAAGATGATAGCCACGAACTTTGATGGTGGTCTGCATTGCTTCCGATCTCCGAGTAAAAAAGGCCACACCAACTGGTATGACCTCTTAGAGATTAGCAGCCGGAGCATCGGCGTTGCAGACAACGTGCCCGACTCGCGAAACGGATCACAGTTTAATTCGTGTCAAATTACGTTCGACCAGCGCCTTGCCGATCCCCGGAACCTCGGTCAGCTGATCGACCTGGCTAAAGGGGCCATACTTGTCACGATAGCTGACGATAGATTCCGCTTTTTTAAGACCCACGCCGTTCAGCGTGGCCGCCAGCTCCTGCGCGGTGGCACTGTTAATGCTCACCTGACTACCCGCATCCTCATCGCTCTTGCCAGCCCCCTGCGGCACCGGCGTTTTCACTCCCGTTCTGGTTTCGGCCTTCACGTCTTTTGGTGCCTCCACGCTGCCGGTTGCCAGCGCGGGTGTCATAAGCGCCATGCCGAATGCCAGTGAAAGAGCCTGAAGCGTTGATTTAAACATGCTGTTTTCCTCCATGTGTTTGACAGCATGACTAACCTACGTCAGCGCTTTTCAGGCGGCAAACGGCAGATTTCAGAAATGGAAAAGGCCGCATAAGCGGCCTTTCGAGTTGCAATCAGTTGCAGTGATTTTGCGAGGCTTACTGCGCCTGTGCAGCAGCACCGTACTTGATTTTGGCTTCTTTACGCAGGTTAGTCATCAGCGCTTCAAAGGCAATCTGTGCGTTATTCTGCGTTACGCCCTGAACCAGCGCGGTTTTCTGTGCAGCCGGCATTTCACCCGTCTGTACCTTATCCAGCGACAACAGCACTACGTTGCCCTGCATATCTTCACCCACACCGTAAGATGCTTTACCCGCTGCAGGCAGCGGCAGCGCAAAGGCTGACTGCGTCAGAGGGTCCTGCCCGGTACGCGTCAGCGTCTGGGTTTGACCAAAGCTCAGACCCGCCGCTTTCAGCGCCTCATCACCTTTGCCGGCTTTCAGATCCGCCAACAGTTTATCCGCCTGCGACTTCGCTGCCGCCTGCGCTTTCTGCTGCTTCAGGGTATCGGTGATCTGCGCGGTCACCTCTGGCAACGGCTTAACGGCTTCCGGCTTGTGCTCGCTGATACGCAGGACAAAAGCACGATCGCCATCAACAGTAATGACGTCTGAGTTTCGACCCGGCGCACCATTATCCCCGACAAGGCCGCCGTTGAAGATCGCTTCCTGAACCGGTTTAAAGTTCAGCTCAGCAGGCAGATTATCATGGCTGAACCAGCCCGTTTCCACCGCTTTAACGCCGGCCGCCTCTTCAGCTCCCGCCAGTGACTCAGTGTCGTTGCTTGCCGCATCGCTGACTTTCTGCTGTAGCTTATAGTAAGCATCGACGGCTTTTTCCTGCTTCACTTTTGCCGCAATTTCATCACGAACGTCGGCCAGGGCTTTAATCTGCTGAGGCTGGATATCATCCAGGCGAGCGATAATAAAGCCAACTGATGATTTGATGATCCCTGACAGCTGCCCTTTGTCTTTCAGGCCTGAGTTTTTCAACTCATCAGGGGTCGTATCCGGCTCCAGCCAGCCCATATCGCCGCCCTGGCGTGCTGAAATCGGGTCAGCTGATTTTTCTTTTGCCAACGCGGCAAAATCACCGCCGTTCTTCAGTGCATCCAGAATCGACTGCGCTTCCGCTTCGGTTTTGGTCTGAATGATGCTGTAGCGATTGCGCTGCGGCTGGGTGTAATCCTGCTGATGTTCATCATACCAGCCCTGGATTTCACTCTCGCTGACCGGCTCCTGCATGCTTGCCGCATCCAGCTTGATGTAGCTTACGCGGAACTGCTCAGGAGACATGAAGCTGTTTTTATTCTGCTGGTAGTAGTTATTGATTTCGTCAGGGGTGACGGTCTGTTTTGCCGCCAGTTCACCAACGTTAATCGTCACTTCGCGCACCAGACGCTGCTGGGAAATTAACGCGGCCAGCGCATCACTTTCGCTGCCCAGAACAAAGTCGGTACCGGTCACGGACTTAATCAGCTGCTGAGTGGTCAGCTGCTTACGCAGCGCTTCCGCATACTGATCGGCCGTAAAGCCCATATTGCCAATCAGGCCCAGATACTTGGCGTTATCAAACTTGCCGTCGGTCTGGAACGCGGGCTGGGTGAAGATCGCCTGCTTAATCTGATCGTCGCTAATTGCCAGGCCAATATTTTTTGCATACTGGTCCAGCAGAATTTCATCGGTCAACTGCGAAAGCGCCTGCTGACGCATTTGCTGCATGTAACCTTCGTTACCTGCCAGTGCGGAGAATTGTTCGCCCAGCATCTGCTGCTGACGTGCACGCTCGTTGCTGAAAGCTCGCTCAAGTTGAGCACGGCTGATTTCCTGACCATTTACCTTGGCCGCATAATCACCACTGCCGCCCGTCAGGTATCCGCCCACGCCGGTAAGAACAAAGGACAGGATGATCAAACCCAGTATAATTTTGAGCACGACATGGTTCGAGGCCGCGCGTAAATTGTCCATCATGGTGTGACAACACTCCGCTGTAGTGTGAATGTAAAACCTTGCGCTATCGTCCCGCGTTCCCGAGGACGTGCAACGCCATGCATTGCTGCAACTCCAGTGACTCCAGGGAGTTACATCCTGTAGACAACCGCATTATGCGAATGTCACTGAATCATAAAAAAAAGGCACATCAGTCTGATGATGTGCCTGTATGTTACATGAGAACGCCCTGGCGATCCTCACTCCGCCGAAGAAATCTGTTTCAACGGCAGCATATTGCTTAGTTAACGGCGTCTTTCAGCGCTTTACCGGCACGGAAGCCCGGTACTTTGCCCGCAGGGATAGTAATTTCTTTACCCGTCTGTGGGTTACGACCAGTACGCTCTGAACGCTCACGCACGGAGAAGGTGCCGAATCCTACCAGCGCCACTTCGTCACCAGACTGCAGAGAATCAGTAACAGAGGCAATAAACGCATCCAGTACACGTCCGGCTGCAGCTTTGGAAATATCTGCATTTGCAGCAATTTTGTCGATCAACTGTGACTTGTTCACCTAATCATCCCCTCTTTTATTTTTCACACCGTGACTGGCACCCTGCCAGCAACGTATGTGCAGTCGTTTATTATGACCGCGAACCTAACTTGTTGAGCCATTACCATCGGCAATCGTTGCTATGACTGGCTTAACAGCATCCTAAATTAGCCGGACAAAAAAAGGCTGGCAAGTAACAATTCACCTGCCAGCCCTCGTTTTACGGCGATTTATCTTAAATTACTATTTTTCGGTGACAACCTGCATGCCTGAAGGGGCATTTTGCAGGGCCAGCTCAAGAACTTCTTCGATCCGCTTCACCGGATAGATCTTAAGATCGGCAATCACGTTGTCTGGAATCTCTTCCAGGTCGCGCTTGTTTTCGTCCGGAATAAGTACCGTTTTGATCCCGCCGCGATGCGCTGCCAGCAGTTTCTCTTTCAGACCACCGATCGGCAGCACCTGGCCACGCAGCGTGATCTCACCGGTCATGGCCACATCAGCACGCACCGGATTACCCGTCAGGCAGGAGACCAGCGCGGTGCACATGGCAATACCTGCACTTGGACCATCTTTCGGCGTAGCCCCTTCAGGAACGTGAACGTGGATGTCACGCTTCTCGTAGAAGTCACCGTTGATGCCCAGCTTGTCCGCACGCGCACGCACCACGGTCAGCGCAGCCTGGATGGACTCCTGCATCACTTCACCGAGAGAACCGGTGTAGGTCAGCTTGCCTTTACCCGGTACGCAGGCGGTTTCAATGGTCAGCAGATCGCCACCCACTTCCGTCCACGCCAGACCGGTCACCTGACCGACACGGTTTTCACTGTCGGCACGGCCGTAGTCAAAGCGCTGTACGCCAAGGAAATCTTTCAGGTTGTCGCCATTGATATCAATACGCTTCAGCGACTTATCCATCAGCAGCGATTTCACCGCTTTCCGGCACAGCTTGGACAGTTCGCGCTCAAGGCTACGCACACCCGCTTCACGCGTGTAGTAGCGGATGATGCCAACAATCGCACTATCATCGACTGAAATTTCATTTTTCTTCAGCGCGTTACGCTCGATCTGCTTCGGCAGCAGGTGCTGTTTGGCGATGTTCAGTTTTTCGTCTTCGGTGTAGCCAGAAAGACGGATCACTTCCATACGGTCCAGCAGCGGAGCCGGAATGTTCATCGAGTTAGACGTTGCCACAAACATCACATCGGAGAGATCGTAGTCGACTTCCAGATAGTGATCGTTAAAGGCAATGTTCTGCTCGGGATCGAGCACTTCCAGCAGCGCAGAGGCCGGATCGCCACGCATGTCCGAGGACATCTTGTCGATCTCATCCAGCAGGAACAGCGGGTTTTTGACCCCCACTTTGGCCATTTTCTGGATCAGTTTGCCCGGCATCGAACCGATATAGGTACGACGGTGACCGCGAATTTCCGCTTCGTCACGCACGCCGCCCAGAGCCATACGTACGTATTTACGCCCGGTGGCTTTGGCGATTGACTGCCCCAGCGAGGTTTTACCCACGCCCGGAGGCCCAACCAGGCACAGAATCGGGCCTTTGATTTTGCTGACGCGGCTCTGTACGGCTAAATACTCAAGGATGCGGTCTTTCACTCGCTCAAGGCCGAAATGATCGGTATCCAGCGTTTCCTGCGCTTTGCGCAGGTCTTTCTTCACTTTGCTGCGCGCATTCCACGGAACCTGAACCATCCAGTCGATGTAGCCACGAACGACGGTGGCTTCAGCCGACATCGGCGACATCATCTTCAGCTTCTGCAATTCAGCTTCGGTTTTGTCTTTTGCCTCTTTCGGCATTTTGGCCGCGTCAATTTTACGCTTCAGCGCTTCATTTTCGTCAGGCGCATCGTCCATCTCGCCCAGCTCTTTCTGAATGGCCTTCATCTGCTCATTCAGATAGTACTCACGCTGGCTTTTTTCCATCTGTTTTTTCACGCGGTTACGGATGCGTTTCTCAACCTGCAGCAGGTCGATTTCCGACTCCATCATCGCCATCAGATATTCCAGACGCTCGTTCACGTCGGACATTTCCAGCACGGACTGTTTGTCAGCCAGCTTCAGCGGCATGTGCGCCGCGACGGTATCGGCCAGGCGCGCAGCATCATCAATACTGTTCAGCGAAGTCAGTACTTCCGGCGGGATCTTTTTATTCAGCTTGATGTAACCTTCAAACTGATTGATCGCCGTGCGTACCAGCACTTCCTGTTCGCGCTCTTCAATCTCCGGAGACTCAAGGTATTCTGCCTGCGCGGCAAAATGGTCGCCGTTGTCGGATAAAGTCGTGATATGAGCACGCTGTAAACCCTCTACCAGCACTTTCACCGTGCCGTCCGGGAGTTTCAGCATCTGTAAAATGGAGGCGACGGTCCCGACAGAGAAGAGATCGTTAATGCCTGGTTCATCCGTTGAAGCTTCTTTCTGAGCGACCAGCATGATCTTTTTGTCATGATCCATGGCGGCTTCAAGGCAGCGAATCGATTTTTCACGACCAACAAACAACGGAATGACCATGTGCGGATAAACCACTACGTCACGCAACGGCAACACAGGGATTTCAATGCGTTCAGAACGCTCAGGATTCATAGAGCTCTCTCTTAGTTTAATTTCCGCCAGGTAAGGGGAACCGCATCATCCTTAACAGAAGCGGTTTACCCACAGGTATTTGAGTATATGGGGATGAATGGAATAGATTCAACGTTGGGGTTACCAGAAATGTTAAAGGGGGAAGATTTTCCCCCTTTTCGGTTAACTGACTGGAAAGATTTGGTTATTTATTCGCCAGACGCCTGCTGTGCTTCCGGTTTACCGTAAATCAGTTTAGGTTCGCCGTTGTTTTCGATCACCGAAGCGTCAACCACCACCTTCTCCACGTCTTCCATTGAAGGCAGATCGTACATGGTATCCAGCAGCACGCCTTCAACGATAGAGCGCAGGCCGCGCGCGCCGGTTTTACGCGACAGGGCCTTTTTGGCAATCGCCGTCAGCGCCTCATCACGGAACTCCAGATCCACACCTTCGAGGTTAAACAGCGCCTGATACTGCTTGGTCAGCGCATTTTTCGGCTCGCACAGGATCTGGATCAGCGCATCTTCGCTCAGCTCGGTCAGCGTTGCCACCACCGGCAGACGACCGATGAATTCCGGGATAAGACCGAACTTAATCAGATCTTCCGGCTCCACCTGCGCCAGCAGCTGTCCTTCGGTCGCTTTTTCCGCTTTACCTTTTACCGTGGCACCAAAACCAATCCCCGAGCCGGTATCCACGCGCTGGGAAATCACCTTATCCAGGCCGGCAAACGCGCCGCCGCAGATAAACAGGATCTTCGAAGTATCAACCTGCAGGAATTCCTGCTGCGGATGCTTACGGCCACCCTGCGGCGGTACGGCGGCAACCGTGCCTTCAATCAGCTTCAGCAGTGCCTGCTGCACGCCTTCACCGGACACGTCACGGGTAATCGACGGGTTGTCCGATTTGCGGGAAATCTTGTCGATTTCATCGATGTAGACGATCCCGCGCTGCGCTTTCTGCACGTCGTAATCACATTTCTGCAGCAGCTTCTGGATGATGTTTTCCACATCCTCACCTACGTAACCGGCTTCGGTCAGCGTGGTGGCATCCGCCATGGTGAACGGCACATCCAGCAGGCGCGCCAGCGTTTCAGCCAGCAGGGTTTTACCGCTGCCGGTCGGGCCGATCAGCAGAATGTTACTTTTGCCCAGCTCAATGCCGTTGCTGGTGTCGCCGTTGCGCAGGCGCTTGTAGTGGTTATAAACCGCCACCGACAGCACCTTCTTCGCCCGCTCCTGACCGATAACGTAGTCGTCCAGGTGATGGCGGATCTCGTGCGGCGTGGGCAGCGAGTTACGCTCGCGGTGCGGCGCAACCTCTTTAATCTCTTCGCGAATGATGTCGTTGCACAGATCAACGCACTCATCGCAGATATACACTGACGGGCCGGCAATCAGCTTGCGTACTTCATGCTGGCTTTTGCCGCAAAAAGAGCAGTACAGCAGTTTTCCTGAACCGTCTTTGCGTTTGTCTGTCATCAGTAACCTCATGTCTTGCTAAACAGACCTGAAGTGGGCTGTCTAAATTTACGCGTACCAGCAATTAATATAGCCCATTTCCCCTTTAAAATGGGAGTAAAACTCCGCAACGGCGCAAGCCCCACAGTGGAATTGTGAATTGGTCCAGGATTGTTCATAAAAACATCCGGCATGCTATTTTTGGTTATTGATATTCACTATCCCTCTGTTTTGAAATCTGAATATTCATCCCAATGACTGTTGATTTAGCTACCTGTTTGATTATGCTAAACTCTCGTGACTTATCAGATCCCGATGGAGTGTAAAGCATGCCTCAAGAGCCAAAGAAAGAAGAAAAAGGCCAGGAAGAGAAGAATTCAGCGCTGGCAGTGAACAAGCTGCTGCAGTCACGCTCTATTATCATTTCCGGCGAGATTAATCAGGAACTGGCCGAGAAAGTGACGGCTCAGTTGCTGATCCTGCAGGAGATGGGCGACGAGCCAATCAAGCTGTTTATCAACAGCCAGGGTGGCCACGTGGAAGCAGGCGACACCATCCATGACATGATTAAATTCGTGAAGCCTAAAGTTGTGGTGATCGGTACCGGCTGGGTAGCCAGCGCCGGGATCACCATCTTCCTGGCAGCCGACAAAGATAACCGCTACTCGCTGCCAAATACCCGCTTTATGATCCATCAGCCGCTAGGCGGCGTGCGCGGTAAAGTTTCAGATATTGAAATTGAAGCGAAAGAACTGCTGCGTGCGCGTGAGCGCATTAACAAGCTGATCAGCAAAGCGACCGGGCAGCCGCTGGAGAAAGTTGAAAAAGACACCGACAGCAACTACTGGATGAGCCCGGAACAGGCTATCGACTACGGTATTGCCACGCACGTAATCAGCCAGTGGGATGAGCTAAAGGTCTGATTTCGCGGTTGAAGAGTTGAATTGAAAATGGCCCACAGTTTTCTCTGCGGGCCATTTTTTTATGCCATCGGGCGAGCGTTAATACTACTCGCCAGACGCCTGCTGTGCTTCAGGTTTACCGTAAATCAGTTTAGGTTCGCCGTTGTTTTCGATCACCGAAGCGTCAACCACCACCTTCTCCACGTCTTCCATTGAAGGCAGATCGTACATGGTATCCAGCAGCACGCCTTCAACGATAGAGCGCAGGCCGCGCGCGCCGGTTTTACGCGACAGGGCCTTTTTGGCAATCGCCGTCAGCGCCTCATCACGGAACTCCAGATCCACACCTTCGAGGTTAAACAGCGCCTGATACTGCTTGGTCAGCGCATTTTTCGGCTCGCACAGGATCTGGATCAGCGCATCTTCGCTCAGCTCGGTCAGCGTTGCCACCACCGGCAGACGACCGATGAATTCCGGGATAAGACCGAACTTAATCAGATCTTCCGGCTCCACCTGCGCCAGCAGCTGGCCTTCGGTCGCTTTTTCCGCTTTACCTTTTACCGTGGCACCAAAACCAATCCCCGAGCCGGTATCCACGCGCTGGGAAATCACCTTATCCAGGCCGGCAAACGCGCCGCCGCAGATAAACAGGATCTTCGAAGTATCAACCTGCAGGAATTCCTGCTGCGGATGCTTACGGCCACCCTGCGGCGGTACGGCGGCAACCGTGCCTTCAATCAGCTTCAGCAGTGCCTGCTGCACGCCTTCACCGGACACGTCACGGGTAATCGACGGGTTGTCCGATTTGCGGGAAATCTTGTCGATTTCATCGATGTAGACGATCCCGCGCTGCGCTTTCTGCACGTCGTAATCACATTTCTGCAGCAGCTTCTGGATGATGTTTTCCACATCCTCACCTACGTAACCGGCTTCGGTCAGCGTGGTGGCATCCGCCATGGTGAACGGCACATCCAGCAGGCGCGCCAGCGTTTCGGCCAGCAGGGTTTTACCACTGCCGGTCGGGCCGATCAGCAGAATGTTACTTTTACCCAGCTCGATGCCGTTGCTGGTGTCGCCGTTGCGCAGGCGCTTGTAGTGGTTATAAACCGCCACCGACAGCACCTTCTTCGCCCGCTCCTGACCGATAACGTAGTCGTCCAGGTGATGGCGGATCTCGTGCGGCGTGGGCAGCGAGTTACGCTCGCGGTGCGGCGCAACCTCTTTAATCTCTTCGCGAATGATGTCGTTACACAAATCAACGCACTCATCGCAGATATACACTGACGGGCCGGCAATCAGCTTGCGTACTTCATGCTGGCTTTTGCCGCAAAAAGAGCAGTACAGCAGTTTTCCCGAACCGTCTTTGCGTTTATCGGTCATTCACTCCCCCTCATTGTCGCACTCACTGCCCCACCGGGTCAGCGACCGCAGGCCAGCACGAAGTCTGGCCTGCGAGGCGACGGATACATGGCAAAACAGATCAGTTGCGCTGAGCCAGTACGGAATCAACTAATCCATACTCTACGGCTTCAGCCGCCGACAGGAAACGATCGCGGTTAGTGTCACGTTCAATCGTTTCCACGCTCTGGCCGGTGTGCTTCGCCATCAGTTCATTCATCATCTGTTTCGTTTTGATAATTTCACGCGCATGAATATCGATGTCAGAAGCCTGCCCCTGGAAACCGCCCAGCGGCTGGTGAATCATCACGCGTGAGTTTGGCAGGCAGTAACGTTTGCCTTTTGCGCCAGCGGTCAGCAAGAATGCGCCCATTGAGCAGGCCTGTCCCATACAGATTGTGCTGACGTCAGGTTTGATAAACTGCATGGTGTCATAAATCGACATCCCGGCAGTGATAACGCCACCAGGAGAGTTAATGTACAGGTGAATGTCTTTTTCCGGATTCTCTGCTTCCAGGAACAGCATCTGGGCCACGATCAGATTAGCCATATGGTCTTCAACCTGACCGGTCAGGAAAATGATGCGTTCTTTGAGCAGGCGCGAGTAGATGTCGTAAGAGCGCTCTCCACGAGAGGTCTGTTCAACAACCATTGGCACTAAAGCCATCTGAGGTGCAGTTAATTCACGTTCGCCACTGTATGACATTATCGTCTCCTGATACATTTCATTTGGCCACACTCCGCAGCGATTCTACTTGAGAGCGATCGGGAACACTATGATTCCGGTCCTTTCCGCCGAAGCTACCCGGGCGCTCAACAGGCCTGATAGCATCGTTGCATACTCTGATGAACTCGTATGCCAGTGATAACAATCTGGGGATATTGCCCCGCTATTTCAAGCATAACAACGTTTTTATCAACTGCTAACCAGGAATATTGGCTCAGGCGACAATTTGCGGAATAAATAGACAAATTGTCAGCAAAAGCAGTCGATTCCAGTTCATTAAATAGCAAAAGCCCGCAGCCAATGGCTGCGGGCTTTCGTTGAACAACCAGTAAAGTTAAATCAGGCCTGAGCGGTCTGGTTCATCAGTTCCTGGAAGTTAGTGGCTTTCTCAGTCACTTTCGCTTTTTCCAGCACGGCTTCAACAGCCTGCTCTTCCAGCGCAACGTTACGCATATTGTTCATCAGCTCGGTGTTTTTGCTGTAGAACTCAATAACTTCTGATGGATCTTCGTAAGCAGAAGCCATTTCTTCGATCAGCGCTTTAACGCGGTCTTCGTCAGCTTTCAGCTCGTGGGTACGAATCACTTCACCCAGCAGCAGACCAACCACTACGCGGCGTTTTGCCTGCTCTTCGAACAGTTCACGAGGCAGTTCCAGAGCCTGCTTCTCGTTACCGCCAAAGCGCTGTGCAGCCTGACGCTTCAGCACGTCGATTTCGCCGTCGATCAGGGCGGCAGGAACGTCGATGTCGTTAGCCGCAACCAGGCCGTCGATAGCCTGAGACTTCACGCGGTTACGCACGGCGCCTTTCAGTTCACGCTGCATGTTCTTACGTACTTCGGTACGCAGACCAGCCAGAGAACCATCAGCCACGCCGAAACGCTTGATGAACTCTTCGGTGAATTCTGGCAGCTCACGCTCTTCAACTTTCTTCAGCACGATTTCAAACTTCGCTGCTTTACCTTTCAGGTTTTCAGCGTGGTAATCTTCCGGGAAGTTAACGTCGATAGTGAAGGTTTCACCGGCTTTATGGCCAACAACGCCTTCTTCGAAACCTGGGATCATACGACCCTGGCCCATTGCCAGTACGAAATCAGATGCTTTGCCGCCTTCGAACTCTTCGCCGTCCACAGAACCGGTGAAATCGATGGTTGCGCGATCTTCCGCGCCAGCAGCCGCGTCGGTTTCTTTCCAGGTCGCCTGCTGCTTACGCAGGGTATCCAGCATGGCATCAACGTCTTCGTCAGTGACTTCTACAACCGGTTTTTCAACTTCGATTGCTTCCAGCCCCTGCAGCTCAACTTCCGGATACACTTCAAACTCAGCAGAGAAAGTGAAGTCTTCACCGATTTTGTATTCGCCCGGTACGTAGTTTGGTGCACCAGCCGGATTGATTTTTTCTTTGATGATCGCATCAACAAAGTTGCGCTGCATCAAATCGCCCAGCACGTCCTGACGAACGGAAGCACCGTAACGCTGTGCAACGACGGTCATCGGCACTTTACCTTTACGGAAACCGTCGATACGTACTTTCTTAGCTACGCTAACCAGTTCGTTTTTAACTGCAGTTTCGATCACGTCTTTAGGAACGGTAATCGTTACGCGACGGCCCAGGCCCTGAGTTGTTTCTACTGAAGCTTGCATCTTATTACCTCAAAAAATCACGTGCTCGGTCAACTTCAGATGCACCCTGCTACGGTGGAAACACCGATAACTGAATGAATCTAAGAACCGGGACGGCTTCTGATGCCAGAACCGCATTCCCTGTTAACAGAAGCGTCCCGAAGACATTCTGTGAAAAAATAGACGCCGCATTATAGCGGCAACGTCTAAGCGAGTCGAGGCTGCACACTCCCCCGACGCACGCTACTTTTTACATTTTTGCGATGAAACCGCAAGAATTTGATGAGTGCTGCGGTTTTTTAGCCGCTATGAACGAAAAAACGGCCCAGAGGCCGTTTGGTATTGAAAGGTGATAAACCGTTATGCCAGCGTTCCGGCACCCCGACAGTTAGGCGAGGCGGGCACGGTATCCTGCAGGCTTTCCCACTCTTTGACCGTGTAGCTGTGCAACGCCAGTGCATGGACGCTTCCTGCCAGTTCATCAGCCAGCACCCCGTAAATCGCACGGTGCCGTACCAGGAAACGCTGGTCGATAAAACTGTCACTGACGATCACCACCTTGAAGTGACTTTCCGCCCCCGCAGGGACGTTGTGACGATAGCTTTCGTCATGGACCTCAAGGTGCACCGGTGAAAATGCCGTACGTAACTTTTCTTCTATTTGTTCACGGATCATAACCGAACTCCTCTCCAGCAGAGAACTGCGCCCCATCTCTTTAAATGTTAGTCGTTTTTTATGCAAACCCGATGCACTTTAACGAAATTTTCAAATCAGCCAACATTTTTACTTATCGAACGTGAAACACTCAGGCCTGATTGCAGTCCAAGCCTCAAGCGTTCAGTCGTCCGAAAATACGACAACGCGATGAATTTACGCGCTATCGGGGCTTCCCCTGACTACAGGCGATGTTATGATGGCCGGAGTTTTTTCAGCAATACAACTCACGTTATCGAGAAAATAAGCATGTTAAAAAAATTACTGTTCCCCCTGCTGGCCATGTTTATGCTGGCTGGCTGTGCGACAAGCAGCAACACGCTTGATATTTCACCTAAAATCAAGCTGCCCCAGCAGGATCCAGGCCTGATGGGCGTAACCATCAGTATCAACGGAGCCGATCAGCGCACCGACCAGGCACTGGCAAAAGTGAACCGTGACGGTCAGCTGATCACACTGACTCCTTCACGCGATCTGCGCTTCCTGCTGCAGGAAAGCCTGGAGAAACAGATGACCGCCCGTGGCTATATGGTTGGTCCAAGCGGTGCAGTCGACCTGCAAATCGTGGTGAACAATCTTTATGCCGACGTGACTCAGGGCAACGTCCGCTACAGCATTACCACCAAGGCCGATATTTCGATTATTGCTACCGCTAAAAACGGCAATAAACAGGTGAAAAACTATCGCCAGGTCTACAGCGTGGAAGGTGCTTTCAACGCCAGCAACGAAAAAATTACCAATGCGGTTAACGCAACACTGGGTGACGTGATTGCCGATATGGCTCAGGACACGTCGGTCAGCGAGTTCATCAAGCAAAACTCTCGTTAATCATTGCAGGCCCGCCGGGATAGCGGGCCTGACTTTAAGGTCCGTATGCCCAATCACTATTTACAGATTTTCACCCGGCGCAACTCCGCCCTCCTTTTATTACTTGGTTTCGCATCCGGCCTTCCCCTGGCATTAACCTCCGGCACTCTGCAGGCGTGGATGGCGGTTGAAAATGTCGATATCAAAACTATCGGTTTCTTCTCACTGGTCGGCCAGGCTTACGTGTTTAAGTTTCTCTGGTCACCGCTGATGGATCGCTATACGCCGCCATTTCTTGGCCGTCGACGCGGCTGGCTACTGATTACCCAATTGCTGCTTATCGTCGGCATTGCCATGATGGGCTTTTTACAGCCTTCACGCGATCTGACATTGCTGGCAGCGCTGGC
Source organism: Erwinia sp. S43 (assembly GCF_016624745.1). Lineage (NCBI taxonomy): Bacteria > Pseudomonadati > Pseudomonadota > Gammaproteobacteria > Enterobacterales > Erwiniaceae > Erwinia > Erwinia sp. S43. The sequence goes on from NZ_JACVTX010000004.1 coordinate 342,633, forward strand.
GGTGCTGATCGCTTTCTGTTCCGCCTCGCAGGATATTGTTTTTGATGCGTGGAAAACCGATGTACTGAGCGCGGCCGAACGCGGTAACGGTGCCGCCATCAGCGTGCTGGGTTACCGACTGGCGATGCTGGTTTCCGGCGGCCTGGCGCTATGGCTGGCCGACCGCTACCTCGGCTGGCAGGCCATCTGGTGGCTGATGGCGCTGATGATGGTCCCGGGTGTTATCGCAACGCTACTGGCTAAAGAACCCGCACTAACCTCCGAAGTCCCGCGTTCTCTGGAACAGGCGGTCGTTGCTCCGCTGCGCGATTTCTTTAATCGCAACAATGCGTGGCTGATTCTGTCACTGATTGTGCTCTACAAGCTGGGCGATGCCTTTGCCGCCAGCCTGACCACCATTTTTCTGATCCGCGGCGTGGGCTTTGACGCGGGCGATGTCGGCCTGGTCAATAAAACGCTGGGATTGATAGCGACCATTGTTGGTGCGCTGGTCGGCGGAGTACTGATGCAGCGTCTGAGCCTGTTCCGCGCGTTGATGCTGTTCGGCATCTTGCAGGCCGTTTCCAATCTGGGTTACTGGATTCTGTCGGTGACGGATAAACACCTTTACAGCATGGCGGCGGCGGTAACCGTGGAAAACCTTTGCGGTGGAATGGGCACGGCGGCATTTGTCGCACTGCTGATGACGCTGTGCAACCGCTCGTTTTCAGCAACCCAGTTCGCTCTGCTCTCTGCCCTGTCTGCCGTTGGGCGAGTGTATGTTGGGCCGGTTGCTGGCTGGTTTGTTGATGGCTGGGGCTGGCCGACCTTTTATGCTTTCTCGGTCGTTGCTGCGCTGCCCGGGCTGCTGCTGTTGGCGGGCTGCCGATCAACGCTTGAATATGCGCAGAAACATCCAGACTTTCCACCGCGCACTGCATTTCCCACTGCATACCGCTGGGCCCTGCGCAGTTTGGTGCTCGGATCGCTACTGTTGATTCTCTGGCTGATCGCCCTGGCACTAAATGCATCGGATTTAACCGTGCCTGATGTTATTGTTTCCGGACTGTTAAAAACAGCTGTTTCACTGATGTTGGCAGGCATTGGGGCAGGAACGTTACTCGATTTTTTGGCAGGCCGAAAATTGTCTTTCAGTGCCGATTAAATCGTCGTTTAAGCTGATAAATTTGATTTGTTAAGGAAATTATTTCCATAACAATTTAATAACAACAATCCAGGCAATTGTAACACCTGCCTGGATTATTTTTACCTGGCAGATTTTGGCTACAACTGCCAGTTGAATAAAAATAAAATTTTTTGGCTTTTTGAGCGGGATTAGAAAAGTTTTACACGCAAAATATTTTTAAATGAAGAGTATTAAAACCCGGTGCGTAATTAGTTTTATGCCGTTTATTATCACACAATTGATAAGGACTTGTTAAATAATTGGATCAATAACCATCTGGTTATAGCGTCTGGATTTTGACCCGACTTTTTTTCATAGAATTTTGTTATATTGCCTCCAACCCATTGCTGCCATTAATATTTTGTCACCGCCAGCAACATATGTGACAGCCTTGGCAAAAGGTGTCAACACCTCGCTGACACAACCTGTTGCAGGTTTACAGTACTGAAACCTTCCCGTAAAATGCCGCCACACTTAAACGACAATAGAGCCCTTGTCATTGAGGTCGTTAAATGAGACTCAGTAAATACAATAAAAGTTTGGGGATTTTGTCATTAATCGCAGGCACCATTTTGTTAAGTGGTTGTGATAGTGCACTGTTAAATCCCAAAGGACAGATTGCAATGGAGCAACGTTCGCTGATACTGACGGCTTTCGGCCTGATGTTGATCGTCGTTATCCCGGCAGTCTTAATGGCCGTGGTGTTCGCCTGGAAATATCGGGCATCAAACACCAATGCGAAATACAGCCCAAACTGGTCACACTCTAACAAAGTTGAAGCCGTTGTCTGGACTGTGCCAATCTTAATCATTGTTTTCCTTGGTATTCTGACGTGGAAATCTACCCACGCGCTGGAGCCAAGCAAGCCGCTGGTTTCCGATCAGAAGCCTGTTGAGATTGAGGTTGTTTCGCTTGACTGGAAATGGCTGTTCATTTACCCGGAACAGGGTATTGCAACCGTCAACCAGATTGCGTTCCCCGCTAATCGCCCAGTTAACTTCAAGATCACGTCTAACTCAGTGATGAACTCCTTCTTTATTCCTACTCTTGGTAGCCAGATCTACTCAATGGCCGGAATGCAGACGAAGCTTCACCTGATTGCGAACGAACCTGGCACCTTTAACGGTATCTCCTCGAACTTCAGTGGTCGTGGTTTCTCTGGTATGAAGTTTAAAGCGATTGCCACTCCTGACGAAGCAACCTTCGAGCAGTGGGTAGCAAAAGCGAAAGAGTCAACCTCTACACTCGCGACTATGGATGATTTTAATAAGCTGGCAGCGCCTAGCGAAAATCACCCTGTTGAATTCTTCTCAAGTGTGAAACCTGGTCTGTTCTTAGATGTTATCAATCAGTTCCAGATGAACCACGGCGGAAGTATGGACATGTCATCGCATGAAGGTATGGATATGAGCCATTCCGCTCACGCGGGAGCCGAGGAATAATACAATGTTAGGTAAATTAACACTGGATGCAGTGCCCCTCCACGAGCCGATTATCGTTGTTACGGTAGCAGCCATCATTCTTGGTGGCCTGGCGCTTGTGGCTGCAATCACTTACTTCGGTAAGTGGAAGTATCTTTGGAGCGAGTGGCTGACCTCTGTCGACCACAAAAAACTCGGTATCATGTACATCATCCTGGCCTTCGTCATGCTGCTGCGTGGCTTTGCCGATGCGGTCATGATGCGTAGCCAGCAGGTGCTTGCCTCTGCCGGTGAAGCAGGATTCCTGCCACCGCACCACTACGACCAGATCTTCACCGCCCACGGCGTGATCATGATCTTCTTCGTAGCGATGCCGTTTGTTGTTGGTCTGATGAACATTGCTGTTCCTCTACAGATCGGCGCACGCGACGTGGCCTTCCCGTTCCTGAACAACCTGAGCTTCTGGTTCACCGTTGTCGGTGTGGTTCTGGTTAACCTGTCACTGGGCGTGGGCGAATTTGCTCAGACCGGCTGGCTGGCTTATCCACCACTTTCCGGTGCGGAGTACAGTCCGGGGGTCGGGGTTGACTACTGGATATGGAGTCTGCAGTTATCCGGTATTGGTACGACATTAACAGGTATTAACTTCTTCGTTACTATCCTGAAAATGCGTGCGCCTGGCATGACTATGTTCAAAATGCCGGTGTTCACCTGGGCTTCACTGTGTACTAACGTATTGATCATCGCTGCGTTCCCGGTTCTGACCGTGACCTTAGCGCTGCTGACGCTTGACCGCTATCTTGGTTTCCACTTCTTTACCAATGATATGGGCGGCAACATGATGATGTACGTCAACCTGATTTGGGTTTGGGGTCATCCGGAAGTATACATCCTGGTTCTGCCAGTATTTGGTGTGTTCTCCGAAATCGTTGCAACCTTCTCTAAAAAGCGTCTGTTTGGTTATACCTCTCTGGTGTGGGCAACGGTAGTTATTACCATCCTGTCCTTCATCGTTTGGCTGCACCACTTCTTCACCATGGGTGCGGGTGCGAACGTTAACGCCTTCTTCGGTATTATGACGATGATCATCGCCATCCCGACCGGTGTTAAAATCTTCAACTGGCTGTTCACCATGTATCAGGGTCGCATTCAGATGCACTCTGCGATGCTGTGGACCGTTGGCTTCCTGGTCACCTTCTCTGTAGGTGGTATGACCGGGGTTCTGCTGGCCGTGCCGGGTGCTGACTTCGTTCTGCACAACAGTCTGTTCCTGATTGCTCACTTCCATAACGTTATTATCGGTGGTGTAGTATTCGGTTGCTTCGCAGGTGTGACCTACTGGTTCCCTAAAGCATTCGGCTTCACGCTGAATGAAAAATGGGGTATCCGTGCGTTCTGGTTCTGGATTATCGGCTTCTTTGTTGCCTTTATGCCACTGTACGCACTGGGCTTCATGGGTATGACCCGTCGTATCAGCCAGGACATCGATCCTCAGTTCCACCCGCTGCTGGTTGTGGCTGCATTCGGTGCTGCACTGATTGCCTGTGGTGTTATCTGCCAGCTGACTCAGTTCTACGTTTCCGTTCGCGACCGTGAACAGAACCGTGACCTGACCGGTGACCCATGGGGTGCACGTACTCTGGAGTGGGCAACCTCTTCACCACCGCCGTTCTATAACTTTGCTGTTGTTCCTCACGTTCACGAGCGCGATGCGTTCTGGGAAATGAAGGAAAAAGGTGAAGCGTATAAACAGCCGACGCACTATGAAGAAATTCATATGCCGAAAAACAGCGGCGCCGGTATCATCATTGCTCTGTTCGCTACCATCTTCGGTTTTGCAGCAATCTGGCACATCTGGTGGCTGTTGGGCCTGTCTTTCCTGGGCATGATTGTTTCCTGGATTGTGAAGAGCTTTGACGAAGACGTGGATTACTACGTTCCTGTTGCCGAGATCGAAAAAATCGAGAATCAGCACTTTGACGAAATTAGCAAAGCAGGTCTGAAAAATGTCAACTGAAACTCTGACTAAACATCACCACGACGACGCCCATGGGGACCATGGGCATCACGATGCGGGAGCCAATAAGATCTTTGGCTTCTGGATCTACCTGATGAGTGACTGCATCATCTTCGCAACCCTGTTTGCGACGTATGGTGTGATGGTTAACAACACCGCCGGTGGCCCGGCAGGCAAAGATATCTTTGAGCTGCCGTTCGTACTGGTTGAAACCGCCCTGCTTCTGTTGAGCTCCATTACCTACGGTTTTGCAGTTATCAACATGAACAAAGGCCAGAAAGGTGCCGTACTCGGTTGGTTGTTCATGACCTTCCTGTTCGGTCTGGGCTTCATCGGGATGGAAATCTATGAATTCCATCACCTGATCAAAGAGGGCTTCGGTCCGGATCGTAGTGGCTTCCTCTCCGCGTTCTTCACGCTGGTTGGTACCCACGGTCTGCACGTGACCTCTGGCCTGATCTGGATGCTGGTGCTGATGTTCCAGGTTTCCAAGCGTGGCCTGAACGATACTAACCGCGCGCGTATTATGTGTCTGAGCCTGTTCTGGCACTTCCTGGATGTGGTTTGGATCTGCGTATTCACCATTGTTTATCTGATGGGGGCCATGTAATGAGTCATTCTGTAAACGAACATGGCGGCGCGTCACACGGTAGCGTGAAGTCATATATGATCGGCTTTATCCTGTCGATCATTCTGACCGGTATCCCGTTCTGGATGGTTATGGACGGCGGTGCTTCTAAAGCGGTTACGCTGACTGTGGTTCTGGTGTGTGCGGTTGTTCAGCTGCTGGTTCACCTGGTGTACTTCCTGCACCTGGACAGCAAGTCCGAGGGCGGCTGGAATATGGTTGCTATCGTCTTCGCGGCGATCATCATCCTGATTGTTGTTGTCGGCTCTCTCTGGATCATGTGGAACCTCAACTACAACATGATGACCCACTAACAGAGCTACTGTGATGATTAAGCGATACCTGCAAGTAACAAAACCAGGGATTATTTTCGGGAATTTAATTTCTGTTATCGGGGGATTCCTGCTGGCTTCTAAAGGCAGCATCGATTACTCCCTGTTTCTCTTCACCCTTGTCGGCGTTTCGCTGGTGGTGGCATCGGGTTGTGTTTATAACAACTACATTGACCGCGACATCGACAAAAAGATGGAGAGAACTAAGAATCGGGTGATGGTCAAAGGCCTCATCTCTCCGAAACTGAGCCTGGTTTATGCGACCGTTTTAGGTATTGCTGGCTTTGCGATGCTGTATTTCGGAGCAAATCCGCTGGCCATGTGGCTGGCGGTGATGGGTTTCGTGGTTTATGTCGGCGTTTACAGCCTGTACATGAAGCGCAACTCCGTCTACGGCACCCTGATTGGCAGCCTCTCTGGCGCAGCACCTCCGGTGATCGGCTACTGTGCGGTTTCCAATCAGTTTGACGCCGGTGCGTTGATCCTGCTGGCTATCTTTAGCCTGTGGCAGATGCCGCATTCCTATGCGATTGCTATCTTCCGCTTTAAAGATTACCAGGCAGCCAACATTCCGGTTCTGCCGGTGGTGAAAGGCATTTCGGTCGCGAAAAATCATATTACGCTGTATATCCTGGCGTTTATGATTGCCACGCTGATGCTGACGCTGGGTGGTTATGCCGGATATAAATATCTGGTGGTGGCCGCAGCGGTTAGCGTCTGGTGGCTGGGGATGGCACTGTCAGGTTACAAAACCTCAAACGACCGAGTTTGGGCGCGTAAACTGTTCGTGTTTTCAATCGTGGCTATCACCGCGCTGAGCGTGATGATGTCTGTCGATTTTATGACCCCCGCTTCTAAAGATCTGCTGACTTACGTCCGGTAAGCAAAGCTGCATCACGATAAAGGGCGCGATTTCGCGCCCTTTCTTTTTGTTACGACTTCTTCGCAAGTAATGTTGTACCCGCCCTCCCCTCGCACATAAACTATGCGCACTAAATGTATGAGGTAGTAATGAACGATAATAAAATGACCCCGGTCGAGCTTCGTGCTACCTGGGGCCTGGGGACGGTTTTTTCCCTGCGTATGCTGGGCATGTTTATGGTGTTACCGGTCCTCACCACTTATGGCATGGCTTTACAGGGAGCCAGCGAAGCATTGATCGGGCTAGCCATCGGCATTTACGGTTTAGCCCAGGCCGTATTCCAGATCCCCTTTGGTCTGCTTTCCGATCGTATCGGCCGCAAACCGCTTATCGTCGGCGGACTGATTATTTTTGTTCTTGGTAGCGTGATTGCCGCATTAACCACCTCGATTTGGGGGGTAATCCTTGGCCGAGCGCTACAGGGCTCCGGTGCGATAGCCGCAGCGGTTATGGCACTGCTCTCCGATTTAACACGCGAACAGAACCGCACCAAGGCGATGGCGTTTATCGGCATAAGCTTTGGTATTACCTTCGCTATCGCCATGGTGCTGGGGCCGATCGTGACCAATGCGTTTGGCCTGCATGCGTTGTTCTGGATGATCGCCGTGCTGGCAACCTCAGGCATTGTTATCACCCTGTTGGTGGTGCCTTCCGCCTCCAGCCACGTGCTCAACCGCGAGTCGGGCATGGTGAAAGGCAGCTTCCGCGATGTGCTGGCAAACAGCCGCCTGGTGAAACTGAATTTCGGCATTCTCTGCCTGCACATTTTGCTGATGTCGAGCTTTGTCGCGCTGCCGGGCCAGTTTGAACGCGCGGGCTTACCGGCCGCCGAACACTGGAAAGTGTACCTGGTGACCATGCTTATCGCCTTCGTCAGCGTGGTGCCCTTTATTATTTACGCCGAAGTGAAGCGCCGTATGAAGCGCGTGTTTATCTTCTGCGTGGCGCTGATGCTGGTGGCGGAAGTCGTCCTCTGGCTGGCTGGTGGACATTTCTGGACGCTGGTTATCGGCGTGCAGCTGTTCTTTGTCGGCTTTAATCTGATGGAAGCCATTCTGCCCTCGCTGGTCAGCAAAGAGTCCCCTCCCGGCTTCAAAGGAACCGCTATGGGGCTTTATTCAACCAGCCAGTTTATCGGTGTGGCGATTGGCGGCAGCATGGGGGGATGGGTGTTCGGTCACTTCGATGCGCAGAGCGTGTTTGTGGTGGGTGCCGTCATCGCCGCAGTCTGGCTGCTGGTCAGCATCACCATGCAGGAACCGCCTTACGTCAGCAGCCTGCGGATAACGCTGGAAGCCTGTACTCTAGATAAAAATGCTCTGGAGCAGAAGCTGAAAACCGAGCCTGGCGTAACGGCCGTGTTTATCGTGCCGGAAGAGCAGAGTGCCTACGTCAAAATCGACAGCAAGGTTACCAGCCGCGCTACGCTGGAAAAGCTGATTGCCTCAGCGGCGTAAACCGTTTCTAAATACAGCAAATGCAACGCCCTGCCGTGGTCGGTGTAACGCTTCAGACTCATACGCCACTACAAGGCCCATTCGCGTCGAAATGAATATGTGCCAGCTGGCCCCTGAACAGGGGCCAGCCAGTCAACCTCATATCACCTGCACCTCAGCACTCGGGCCTTACATCACGGTCCGAAACGCCAAACGGAGAGGCGATGTGAGGATTAGTCGCGGAAGTTTTTGAACTGGAATGGCTGGCCCAGTTCGCCTTTACGCACCAGCGCCATTGCGCCCTGCAGGTCATCGCGTGACTTACCGGTAACGCGCACTTCATCGCCCTGAATCTGGGTCTGCACCTTCAGCTTGCTGTCTTTGATCAGCTTAACCAGCTTCTTCGCTACGTCGCTCTCAATGCCTTTTTTCATTTTGGCATCGACGCTCCAGTTTTTACCGCTGTGCTCAATCTCTTCGGGCACGTCCAGCGCCGCATTTTCAATGCCGCGCTTCAGCAGTTTTTCACGCAGGATATCCAGCAGCTGTTTCACCTGGAAATCTGACTCGCTGGCAACCTTGATGGATTCGTTTTTTTCGTTCAGCTCGAAGCTGGCCTGCACGTTACGGAAATCAAAGCGGGTGGCGATTTCGCGGTTGGCGTTTTCAACGGCATTGCGCACTTCCTGCATGTCAATTTCGGAAACGATATCGAAAGATGGCATGATCTATTCTCCTGAGACTAAAGTGACAGGCATAATACCTGCTTGCCACGGGTAAATAAAACTGCGGACGCTGAAAGCTATAATAATCAACAGATGCGCGGGTAAACTGTTTAACTCACCCCGCCGCGGGGAGGAACAATGAAAATTACCGTACTTGGATGCGGAGCTTTAGGGCAGATCTGGCTTGCTGCTCTTGAACAACAGGGGCATGAAGTTCAGGGCTGGTTAAGGGTTCCACAACCCTACTGCTCGGTAAACGTGATTGATTTACACGGCTCCCCGATCAATAAAACGCTGATCGCTAACGATCCGACCTTTCTCGCGAAAAGCGATCTGCTGCTGGTCACGCTCAAAGCCTGGCAGGTATCTGAGGCCGTGAAGAACCTGCAGTTTATCCTGCCGGAAAACTGTCCGGTGCTGCTGCTGCACAACGGCATGGGCACACTTGATGAACTGAAAACGCTGCGTCAGCCATTGCTGCGCGGCGTTACGACGCATGCGGCCAGGCACGATGGCACAGTGATCGTCCACGTAGCCTCCGGGATCACGCATGTCGGACCCATTTCTCCTGCTGCTGAAGCAATGAGCGAGCTCGCGGAAACGCTGCATGCCGCACTACCTGATGTCGCCTGGCACAACAATGTCGCCTCAGCGGCCTGGCAGAAGCTGGCGGTGAACTGCGTGATTAACCCACTCACCGTATTTTACGACTGCACCAACGGCGAGCTGGTGGAGCACCGTGAGGAAATTGACGCGCTCAGCAATGAAGTGGCCGCCGTCATGGAACGAGAAGGCCAGCATATCTCGCGCGAATGGCTGATCGACTACGTGATGGATGTGATCCGCAGCACGGCAGGCAATACCTCTTCCATGCTGCAGGATATCCGTGCCCAGCGCCGTACGGAAATTGACTATATCAACGGCTACGTGATCCGTCGTGCCCGCGCTCAGGGCCTGGTAACGCCGGAGAACAACCGTCTTTTTGAATTTATTAAGCGTAAGGAACAAGATTATGACCGCGAACGCATCGGTGCTGGTTTGCCTGGCACCTGGGAGTGAAGAAACCGAAGCCGTTACCACCATCGATCTACTGGTGCGCGCGGGCATTCGCGTCGTCACCGCGAGCGTGGCCGAAAATGGCGATCGTGAAATTGTCTGTTCACGCGGAGTGCGACTGCTGGCGGATGCCCCGCTGGTGCAGGTGGCCGACGACGAGTTCGATGCCATCGTCCTGCCGGGCGGCTTGAAGGGTGCCGAGTGTTTTCGCGACAGCCCGCTGCTGGTCGAGACCGTGCGGCAGTTTCACCTTTCCGGCCGCATCGTGGCCGCTATGTGCGCCACCCCGGGCACCGTACTGATCCCACACGACCTGTTCCCGGTGGGGAATATGACCGGTTTCCCGGGGCTGAAAGATACCATTCCCGAAGGTAAGTGGATGGATCGCCGCGTAGTCTGGGATCGTCGCGTGAATCTGCTGACCAGCCAGGCGCCGGGTACCACCATTGATTTCGCCCTCAAGCTGATTGATTTACTGGTGGGTAAAGACAAAGCGCGTGAGGTTGGCGAGCAGATGGTACTGGCGGCGGGAATTTACGACTATAAAGAATAATCAGCGCCAGTTGATGACGACTCGCTGAGTGACTGACGATACGACTGGAACAGTACATTCATCAAGCGTTAACAACGCTAACGAGCGTAATTTATTTCAGCGCGGATATCCGGGCTTCTTCTTAGAAATCTGGCTATCCGCAGCTGGAGTGATGGGGAATGGCAACAGCGAGTGTGCTGCCATTCCGTATGTTAAGGGCGATAAATCTTAACGTTGGTAAAGCCCTGCTCGTGCAGATACAGCGCCTGCAAACGGCTCATCACGCCGCGCTCGCAGTACAGCAGCCAGGTTTTCGACTGGTCGAGATCGCCAAACTGAGTACCCAGCTTGTAAAACGGCAAGGATTTCACTTCAACGCCGTCAACCTCAAGCGGACGGGCATCCTGTTCGTCGTTGGAGCGAATATCCAGCACCGCGTCATTCGCACTAAATGACGCCACGGTTTCCACTTCCACCACTTCTTCCTGAGTTTTCTCAGCGATCTGGCGGATATCGACGTTAGTCGCTTCTTCCACCATACGGTCGAGGATGGTGAAATCGAAGTTCTGCTCTTCCGCTTCAATTTTCGCCTTCACGGCTTTCACCGTCGGGCTTTTCGAGATCACACCACAGTACTCCGGCATGGTGCGGGCAAAGTCTTCCGTCCCGATTTCACGCGCCAGATTAATGATGTGCTCTTTATCGTGTGAAATCAGCGGACGCAGGATCAGGGTATCGCTGGCGTTATCAATTAAGCGCAGGTTGGTGAGAGTCTGGCTGGAAACCTGCCCCAGCGCTTCACCGGTGACCAGCGCCTGCACGCCGTAGCGTTCGGCCACTTTCGACGCCGCACGCACCATCATGCGCTTCAGCACCACGCCCATCTGGCCATCATCCACTTTTTCCAGGATCTCACCGACCACCGGCTCAAAGTTAATAGCAACAAAGCGAACGCGATGCGAACTGCCGTAGCGCTTCCACAGATAGTGGGCCACCTGCCGTACGCCAATCTCATGAGCGGCACCGCCCAGATTGAAGAAGCAGTAGTGAACGCGGCAGCCGCGGCGCATCAGCATGTAGCTGGAAACGCCGGAGTCAAACCCACCGGAGATCAGCGACAGCACATCCTCCTGCGTTCCGATCGGGAAGCCACCGATACCTTCAAAACGGCCGGTTACCAGCAGCAGGCGGTCACCCTCAATTTCCAGGTTGACCGTCACGTCCGGGTGATTCAACTGCACGCGGGCGGAAGCCACATGCTGGTTCAGGCCGCCGCCAACGTAGCGCTCAACGTCCTGTGAGCTGAACTCATGCTTGCCGCGACGCTTGACGCGTACACAGAAGGATTTCCCTTCGATACGCTCGCGGGTCAGTTCAAGCGTCTGTTCGAAGATGTTGTGTACATCGGTGTAAGGACGGTCTTCAACTTCCAGAATATGGTGGATACCTGGAATACGCGTCAGCTCACCGATAATCGTTGGCCGCTGGCTCTCATCGCGCGCGCGTACTTCGATATGGTCCCAGTGGCGCACCACGGCAAGGTTTTCATCGTAGTGTTTAAGTACGTTGCGAATGTTTCCGGTAAGGATTTTGATAAAACGCAGGCGCACGGACTGGCTTTTAATGGTGATTTCTGGGAATAACTTAATGATAAACTTCATGGTGGCATGGGTTCGCTAGGCAATTAAGTGCTGAAACGAAAGGCACTTAGCTGGTAAAATCAGGGTCTTGCAAAATGGCTCATGGCCTTTGCATTCAGGCGCAGCAGTATATCATCATTTGCCCGATGGGTGCTTATTCATCTGCTGCCGGTCTGCCGCTCACCCGTAAGATTGTTCTGTACCAGTGCACATATCACGTCATTGTCAGTGGAAAGATGACGGGTATATTTTGCGAATCATTTCGAGTCGGATACCATAAGTCATTATCCGCTGACAGAGATAACAAGCCAGGATCAAACATGCCGAAAAAATCCGAACAGCCTGCCAGTTTTGAAAGCTCACTGCAGCAGCTGGAACAGATCGTCACCCGCCTTGAAAGCGGCAACCTTCCGCTGGAAGAGGCGCTGAGCGAGTTCGAGCGCGGCGTGCAGCTGGCGCGTACCGGGCAGCAAACGCTACAGCAGGCCGAACAGCGGGTGCAGATCCTTTTGAATGACGATAAAAACGCCGATCTGACGCCTTTTACTCCGGAAAACGACTGATGGATTTCATCGCATTACAGCATGCGCATTATCAGCGCGTGAATGCCGCATTGCAGCGTTATGTTGCCGAGCTACCTTTTCAGAGCACTCCGCTAGTAAATGCCATAGAATATGGCGCATTATTAGGAGGGAAAAGGCTGCGTCCTTTTCTGGTTTATGCCACCGGTCAGATGCTGCACGCCGATGACAGCGCTCTGGATGCGCCTGCGGCGGCCGTTGAATGCATTCATGCCTATTCCCTGATTCACGACGATTTACCTGCCATGGATGACGACAGCCTGCGCCGTGGGCAGCCAACCTGCCATATTAAATTCGGTGAAGACACAGCCATTCTGGCAGGCGATGCCCTGCAAACGCTGGCCTTCTCGATTCTGGCCGATGCCCCGATGCCCGGCGTTGAGGCTGAATTCCGTATTGCCATGCTTTCCGAACTGGCGCAGGCCAGCGGTGTTGCGGGAATGTGCGGCGGCCAGGCACTGGATTTAGCGGCAGAAGGCAAGCAGGTTGATTTAACCGCACTCGAACAGATTCACCGCCATAAAACCGGCGCGCTGATCCGTTCTGCCGTGCGCCTTGGCGCGCTGGCCGCAGGGGAAAGAGGCCGTAACGCCTTGCCTGCACTCGATCGTTACGCCAGTGCTATTGGGCTGGCATTCCAGGTTCAGGACGATATTCTGGATGTGATAGGTGATACCGCCGTGCTCGGCAAACAGCAAGGAGCCGATCAGCAACTGGGCAAAAGCACTTACCCGGCGCTGCTGGGGCTGGAGGGAGCACGGACAAAAGCATGGGATCTCTATCAGGAGTCTCTCAGCGCATTAGAAACGCTGGCCGCACAATCCTATAATACCACCCCGTTGCGGGCGCTGGCCGGCTTCATAATTGAACGCGATAAATAGCCATAATGAGTCACTGATGAGTTTTGAACCTGGAAAATACCCGACGCTGGCGCTGGCAGAAACGGTGCAAGAATTACGTTTGCTACCGAAAGAGAGCCTGCCAAAACTCTGTGATGAGCTGCGCCAGTATCTGCTCGACAGCGTGAGCCGCTCCAGCGGCCACTTTGCTTCGGGGCTGGGCGTTGTAGAGCTGACCGTTGCGTTGCACTACGTCTACAACACGCCATTCGATCATCTCGTATGGGACGTTGGCCATCAGGCCTATCCGCATAAAATCCTTACCGGGCGCCGCGATCGCATCGGGACAATCCGCCAAAAAAACGGACTGCATCCGTTCCCGTGGCGTGATGAAAGTGAATACGACGTGCTGAACGTCGGTCACTCCTCAACCTCTATCAGCGCCGGGCTGGGCATGGCCGTTGCCGCCGGTAAAGAAGGCAAGGATCGCCGTACCGCCTGCATTATTGGCGACGGTGCGATCACGGCCGGTATGGCGTTTGAAGCGATGAACCATGCCGGTGATATCAAAGCCGACCTGCTGGTGATCCTCAACGACAACGAAATGTCGATTTCTGAAAACGTGGGCGCGCTGAATAACCGCCTGGCACAGCTGCTCTCCGGCAAAACCTACGCACGTCTGCGTGAAGGCGGTAAAAAAGTACTAACCGGCCTGCCGCCGATTAAAGAACTGGTCAAGCGCACCGAAGAACACCTGAAAGGCATGGTGGTTCCCGGCACGCTGTTCGAAGAGCTGGGCTTTAACTACATCGGCCCGGTAGACGGCCACGACGTGCTGGCGCTGGTGCAGACCTTGCGCAATATGCGCGCGCTGAAAGGACCGCAGTTCCTGCACATTATGACCAAAAAGGGCAAAGGCTACGCCCCGGCCGAGCAGGACCCGATTACCTGGCACGCGGTGCCGAAGTTCGACCCGGCAAGCGGTCTGTTGCCAAAAAGCGCCGAAGGATTGCCCTCCTATTCAAAAATCTTCGGCCAGTGGCTGTGTGAAACCGCAGCTCAGGATGAAAAACTGATGGCGGTGACGCCGGCGATGCGTGAAGGCTCGGGCATGGTGACGTTCTCACGCGAATACCCGAAACAGTATTTCGACGTTGCCATTGCCGAACAGCACGCGGTGACCTTCGCCGCCGGTCTCGCTATTGGCGGCTTCAAGCCGATCGTGGCGATCTACTCGACGTTCCTTCAGCGCGCTTACGATCAGCTGATTCATGATGTGGCTATTCAGAAACTCCCGGTGCTGTTTGCTATCGACCGCGGTGGCATTGTGGGTGCAGACGGCCAGACGCATCAGGGCGCTTTCGATATCGCTTTCATGCGCTGCATCCCGAACCTGGTGATCATGACGCCGAGCGATGAGAACGAGTGCCGCCAGATGCTCTATACCGGCTATCACTATCAGGACGGCCCGAGCGCGGTACGCTACCCGCGCGGCACCGGAACCGGTGCCACTATCGAGCCACTGGCTTCGCTGCCGCTGGGCAAAGGTGTCGTTAAGCGCCAGGGCGAGAAGCTGGCGATCCTCAACTTCGGTACTCTGTTACCGGAAGCGGCCGCTGCTGCAGAAGCTCTGAATGCCACGCTGGTGGATATGCGCTTTGTTAAACCGCTGGATGAGGCGCTGATTCTGGAGCTGGCTGCGAGTCACGATGCGCTGATTACGCTGGAAGAAGGCGCGATTAAAGGCGGCGCTGGCAGCGGTGTGAATGAACTGCTGATGGCGAAGCGCAAACCGGTTCCGGTGCTTAACCTTGGCCTGCCGGACGTGTTTATTCCGCAGGGCACTCAGGAAGAGATCCGCACCGACTTCCAGCTGGATGCCTCAGGGATTCAGCAGCAAATTGCCGGATGGCTGCAGCAGTAAACATCCTGTGCTCCCCCGCCCTTCGGGGGAGCTCCTCACCTGCTATGCTTACGCGACGATAAATAGCAGGAGTCTTCATGAAAACCATTCAGTTAGCGAATACCGATCTGACCGTATCACGCCTGAGTCTGGGCTGCATGACCTATGGTGAACCCGACCGTGGCAAGCATGCCTGGACGCTACCGGAAGAGAGCAGCCGCCCGTTAATCAAACAGGCGCTGGAAGCCGGCATTAACTTCTTTGATACCGCCAACAGTTACTCCGACGGCAGCAGCGAAGAGATCGTCGGCCGGGCCCTGCGCGACTATGCCCGCCGCGATGAGGTCGTGGTTGCGACCAAAGTGTTCTTCCCGATGAGCAACCTCTCCGGCGGACTGTCGCGGAAAAATATTTTGCAGTCAATTGATGACAGCCTGAACCGGCTGGGTATGGAATACGTCGATCTGCTGCAAATCCATCGCTGGGACTACAACACGCCGCTGGAAGAAACGCTGGAGGCGCTGCACGACGTGGTGAAAGCCGGTAAAGCCCGCTATATCGGTGCCTCTTCGATGTATGCCTGGCAATTTGCCAAAGCGCTGTACACCGCCGATCGCTACGGCTGGACGCGTTTTGTCAGCATGCAGGACCAGTACAATCTGATCCAGCGTGAAGAGGAGCGTGAAATGCATCCGCTGTGCCTTGCAGAGAACATCGCCGTGCTGCCGTGGAGCCCGCTGGCGCGAGGTCGCCTGACCCGCCCGTGGGGGGAAGCCACCGCGCGGACAGTATCGGATCAATACGGTCAGACGCTGTATACGGCCAATGAGGATAACGACGCCGCGATTGCCGCCCGCGTTGAGGCAATTGCCAGGGACAAAGGGGTCAGCCGGGCGCAGATAGCGCTGGCCTGGCTGCTCAGTAAACCGGCGGTGACCGCACCGATTATTGGTGCATCACGCAGCGAACAGCTGGCCGACCTGGTCAAGGCAACGGAGGTCGAACTCACGCAGGAAGAGATTATCGAGTTGGAAAGCGTCTATCAGCCGCATCCGGTTGTTGGGTTCGAGTAAGCGAGTAAAGCCAGCTATACGTGTTGGCGTGTTGGCGTGTTGGCGTGTTGGCGTGTTGGCGTGTTGGCGTGTTGAGCTAACAAATAGCTGGATTCTTGATACAGGACGATAACTTTTTCGTCCTGTATCAAGCGGGCTATCCTGTCAGAATGGCATTGACCCCGACTGCGGGAGTTACATCAGCCAGTAGTGACCGGCCAGGTAGAGGATCGCGGCAGAAACAATCCCCGCCACAATGTCATCCACCATGATCCCCATTCCACCGTGAACGTTGCGGTCAAACCAGCGGATCGGCCACGGCTTCCAGATATCAAACAGACGGAACACCAGGAATCCCGCCAGCACCCACTGCCAGCTGTTGACCGGAATCGCCATCAGGGTAATCCACATCCCGATAAACTCATCCCAGACGATGCTGCCATGGTCATGAATGCCCATATCCTTCGCGGTGCGATGACAGAGATAGACGCCGATACTGATCCCTAACAGCAGCACCAGCACGTAGAGATCCTGCGGCAGCAGATTCAGCAGATACCAGAAGGGGATCGCTGCAATCGACCCCATGGTGCCGGGCATCCACGGGCTGAGCCCGCTGCCGAAACCGGTGGCCAGCAGGTGCCACGGGTTACTCATCTTCAGGCGGCTTTTCGCCACATCTTTTTCACGAGCCAAAATGGTCAAATCCTTTATGGTTAAACTCCACGACCCTGTCATCCTGCAACAGAACCAGCCCCTCTGACTGCGGGCCCATCTGGCCAATACAGGCAAACGGTACGCCAAGATAGCCGAGCGCCACATCGAGCGCACCGCGATTGATTTCCGGCACCGTGAAACACAGTTCGTAATCTTCGCCACCACTCAGCGCCCAGTGCAGACACTGCTCGGGGCTGAAGTTTTGCTTCAGCGATGCTGACAGCGGCAAGGCATCCAGATTAATCCGCGCACCGCAGTCGCTGGCTTTCAGCACATGGCCGAGATCGGAGATAAGCCCGTCGGAGATGTCGATCGCCGACGTCGCCAGATCGCGCAATGCCTGGCCCTGCAGGATTCTCGGGATAGGTCGCAGATGGCGCTTAATGAGTGCTTCATGGGCAGCGGGATTGCTCAACTGCTCCTGGCCCAGCAACAGGGCCAGACCGGCGGCGCTGTCACCCAAGGTGCCGGTGACGTAAATCCAGTCACCGATGCGCGCACCGGAACGGCGAAGCGCCCGGCCCTGCGGCACCAGGCCATGGATACCGAGCGTCATGCTAAGCGGACCGCGCGTGGTATCACCGCCGATCAGCTGCATATCGTAATAATCGAGAAGCTCAAACAGGCTGTCGCTGAAGCTTTCCAGCCAGCTTTCATCCACGTTCGGCAGCGTCAGCGCCAGAGTCAGCCACGCAGGGTCGGCGCCCATCGCAGCAAGGTCGCTAAGATTTACCGCCAGCGCTTTGTAGCCGAGGTCGGCTGGATGGATATCGGCAAGAAAATGGACACCCGCCACCAGCGTATCGGTACTGATCGCCAGAGACTGTTTTTCAGGTACGCTCAGCAAGGCGCAGTCGTCGCCAATACCTTTTTCGACATCGCGACGGGAGCTTGTTACACGATCAAAGTAGCGTGCTATCAGTTCAAATTCGCCACAAGCCATAGTGCATTCCGGGAGTAAAAAGAAGAGGCCGGGTTAGCGGCCTCTTGAGAGATTATTTGCGGTTTGGACGGATCTGCGGAGCGGCTTTATCCAGCACGCCGTTGACAAACTTATGGCTGTCTTCAGCACCGAACACTTTCGCCAGCTCGATCCCTTCATTGATGGCCACTTTGTAGGGAACATCTGAACGCTTGCTCAGTTCAAACAGAGAAATACGCAGGATCGCCTTTTCTACCTGTCCCAGCTCTTCCAGCTGACGTGACAGATAGGGTTTCATCAGGCCGTCGAGGTATGCACTGTTAGTTGCAACGCCGCCGACCAGCTCACGGAAATAATTGATATCGACGTCTTTAACGTCCTGTTCCGCCAGAAACTGGTATTCGACATCAGCGATGTCGTTTTTGGAGATCTGCCACGAGTAAAGTGCCTGAACAGCACATTCACGGGCGCGGCGACGAGCAGCAGGTTTCACGAAATTCCCCTTAAATCAGGCTTTGATGGCTTTTAATACGTTAATCATTTCCAGTGCGGTCAGGGCTGCTTCAGCACCTTTATTACCCGCCTTGGTTCCGGCGCGCTCGATGGCCTGCTCGATGTTTTCAGTCGTCAGCACGCCAAAGGCAACCGGGATATCGCTGTTCATGGCAACGCTGGCAAGACCAGAACTGGCCTCGCCTGCCACATATTCGAAGTGAGCGGTGCCGCCACGGATAACGGTACCCAGCGCCACAACGGCATCGTGCTTGCCGGCTTTTGCCAGCGCGCGAGCGGTCATTGGCAGCTCATAGGCACCCGGAACCCAGACCACGGTGATGTTTTCATCTTTCACCTGGCCAATACGTTTCAGGGCATCAATCGCGCCGCTCAGCAGGCTGTCGTTGATAAAGTTGTTGAAACGCGCAATAACCAGAGCAACACGCGCATCAGGGGTAGCAACAGCAGCTTCAATAACGTTCATAATCTTCCTTTCAGGGTTCTGTTTGGCCCCGCAGGGGGGCGGATTCTATCACACTCTTAATCCGTCTGCTTGCTTTTGCGCAAACGGAATGCAGGCAAAAATCTTCGCTGGGGGCGAGCCGTTAACTCAGCGGTATTTCGGCGTGAGCGTCAGGCGCACATCAGGCCCCACCTGGCGAACATCGCTGAAGGAAAATTCCGGCGCATCGGCCAGACGCTCCAGCCCAGGCAGATGGCACAGACCACGCCCTGCATCGCCCAGCAGTTTCGGTGCCAGATAAACAATCAGCTCGTCGACTACGCCCGCCTGCAACAACGCGCCGGCAAACTGTGCCCCGGCTTCCACCCACACGCTGTTGATTTGTTTTTTACCCAGCAGCATAAACATCGAAACCAGATCGATCCGGTTATGGTGGCGCGGCACGCTAAACTGGGTCACATTGTCCGGCCACGATTGCGCATCGATTTCGTTACGCGCCAGCCAGGTTTCCCCGGATTGTGCAATAAGTCGATGCTGTGGCGTGACGCGATTCTGGCTGTCTACGATAATTCTCACCGGCTGGCGCAAATCTTCTGCGGCATAGCGTGAACGGATGCTGGCATCCAGCTCATCATAACGCACCGTCAGCGACGGATTATCGGCCAGTACGGTTGCGCTGGTGCTGAGAATGGCAGAGCTTTGCGCCCGCAGCCTCTGCACGTCACGCCTTGCCTCAGGCGAGGTAATCCACTGACTTTCACCGCTGGCCATTGCCGTGCGGCCATCCAGCGAGGCACCCAGCTTTAGCTGCACCCACGGGAATCCGGTGCGCATCCGCTTGAGGAATCCCCGGTTCAGCGCTTCTGCTTCCTGCATCATCAGGCCGTGGCTGACGTCAATGCCAGCCTGCTGCAAACGATACAGCCCTCGCCCGGCCACTTGCGGATTGGGATCTTGCATCGCTGCAACCACCCGACTCACGCCTGCCGCCGTCAGCGCGTCACAGCAGGGGGGCGTGCGTCCATGGTGACTACAGGGTTCAAGGGTGACATAGGCGGTGGCACCGCGGGCTTTATCGCCCGCCATTCGCAGCGCATGCACTTCGGCATGCGGCTCACCGGCTCGACGGTGATAGCCCTCACCCACAATTTCACCGTCACGAACAATAACGCAGCCAACGTTTGGATTAGGCGTAGTGGTAAAGCAACCAAGGCGCGCCAGCTCAAGCGCACGCGCCATATAGAATTCATCACGCATCGCATCAGTCCTGTAAGCGGGCGATCTCTTCGCCAAATTCCCGAATATCTTCAAAGCTGCGATAGACCGAGGCGAAACGGATATAAGCCACTTTATCCAGCTTTTTCAGCTCGTCCATCACCAGATTACCAATCATCTTACTGGCCACTTCACGCTCGCCGGTCGCACGCAGCTGGCTTTTGATATGGCTGAGCGCGGTTTCGACCGCATCAGAATTGACCGGGCGTTTCTCCAGCGCTTTCATCAGACCGCTACGCAGTTTGTCTTCATTAAACGGTTCGCGCACGTCGTTGCTCTTAACCACACGCGGCATCACCAGTTCGGCAACTTCGAAAGTCGTAAAGCGCTCATGACACACCAGGCACTGGCGACGACGACGCACCGAAGTTCCCTCCCCCACCAGGCGGGAGTCGATCACTTTGGTATCCACGGCGGAACAGAATGGGCAATGCATGATGCGTCCTGATATTCCTTGAAATTGACGGTTAGTGTAACGCGAACGAAGCCGCCTGCCAAAGCCACGCGGCGCAAAACTGCATGACTTTATGCGGCGCGGGCCGCAAAAGACAGCTTTTCGGGGCAGGCTATTCAGACCGCTTTGCTCTAAGATAAAAGCAAATGTTCATCAGAAGGAAATGAATAATGACAACGGCTTATCTGAAACTGTCATTAATTGCGTCGCTGCTGGCGCTGGCCGGCTGTTCCAGCGCACCGTCGCAGCCGAAAATCAACCAGCTGCATAATGAAGTCGGCAAGCTGAGTAAGGAAATGCGCCAGCTCACCCGCCAGGCGAGCGCGCTGGAACAGCAGGGGCATCTTAATAGCGGTACTGCTCAAGGGGCCTGGCTGCTGCCGCTGGCGAATACCGGGGTGATCCTGAAAAGCCAGGCGGGCGATCTGAAGCTGTCCTTAAGCCACGTTCAGAGCGAAGCTAACGGCACGCGTGCCACGCTGGATATTCGTGCAACCGGCGACGCAACGCTGCCGTCGTTCAGTGCAGAAGTGGAATGGGGCGAGCTGGATAGCGCCACCGGTCAGCCGTTGAGTATCAGCAGTATGTCGCAAAAAATTGAGGTCGCCAGCACACTATTGCCACGCAGCCAGGTCAGCGTGCCGCTGCGGCTGAGCAATCTGTCACCGGAGCAACTGGGGTACGTGCGCGTGCATGATGTGGTGGTGACTCCGCCAGCGGCAGCGGTCAGCATGCCATAAAAAAAGGGCCACATAATGTGGCCCTTCGCTTTATGACACTTCAGTCATTAAGGCAGAATCGAAGGCTGGTCTGCGCCCTCTTTTTCCACTTTCTGCTGGATCATATGTTCACGCTTCATGCCCAGTTTCAGCGCCAGCGCTGAAGAGACATAAATCGACGAGATAGTACCGATGGTGATACCGATCAGCATGGTCAGAGAGAAGCCTTTCAGCAACTCGCCACCAAAAATGAACAGGATCAGAACCATCGCCAGCGTCGTTGCCGAGGTGATAATGGTACGGCTCAGCGTCTGCGTCAGAGAGACGTTGGTGATATCGTAAGACGATCCGCGACGGATTTTGCGGAAGTTCTCACGAATACGATCCGAGACCACGATCTTATCGTTCAGCGAGTAGCCGATAACCGACATTAGCGAGGCAACGATAGTCAGATCGATCTCAACATGGAACAGAGAGAGCAGCCCCATGGTGATCACCACGTCGTGCGCCAGCGCCAGCACAGTACCCAGCGCCAGTCGCCACTCGAAGCGGAAACCGATATAGATCAGAATGGCAATCAGCGCAGAGAGCAGCGCCATGCCGCCTGCCGTCGCCAGATCGCTACCCACCGTCGGCCCGACGAACTCGATACGCTTAACGGTAGCATGCTGCTTAGTGGTGTCATTAATCACCGCCAGCACCTTGCTGCCCAGCTCCTGGCCCGCATTGCCTTCGTTCGGTGACATACGCACCATCACATCACGGCTGCTGCCAAAGTTCTGCACCTGCGGTTCTGCGAACCCGGCCTTCACCAGGCTTTCGCGCATCACGTCCAGATCGGTCGGATTTTCCAGGTTGATTTCAATCACCGTACCACCGGTGAAATCAAGCCCCCAGTTAAACCCACGTACACCGATAATCGCTACCGAGATAATCAGCAGCAGACCAGAGATGATGAACGCCAGCGTATCCCAGCGCATAAAGTCGACGACTTTACGCCCGTGATTCATTTGTTCAACACTATGTTCCTGTGACACAACGCACTCCTCAGATAGACAACTTGTTGATGCGTTTGCCGCCGTACATCAGATTAACGATGGCACGGGTGCCGATAATCGCGGTAAACATGGACGTTGCCACACCAATCGCCGTGGTGATAGCAAACCCTTTAATCGAGCCGGTACCCACTGCGTACAGAATGATAACTTTAATCAGCGTAGTTACGTTGGCATCAACGATACTGGAGAACGCACCTTTGTAGCCTTCATGAATCGCCTGCTGAACGGAACGCCCGTTACGCAGCTCTTCTTTGATACGCTCGTTTATCAGTACGTTAGCATCGACCGCAACCGCCAGCGTCAGTACGATACCGGCAATACCCGGCATCGTCAGCGTTGCGCCCGGCAGCAGCGACATAATGCCGACAATCAGCACCAGGTTAGCTAACAGCGCGCTGGTCGCCACCAGGCCGAATTTTTTGTACCACACGACCATAAAGATGATCGAAGCGATCAGGCCCCACAGGCAGGCTTCCAGACCCTGAGTGATGTTCTGCTGACCCATAGTCGGGCCAATAGTACGCTCTTCAACAATCTGGATTGGCGCAATCAACGCACCGGCACGCAGCAGCAGCGACAGCTGACGGGCTTCGTTCGGATTGCTGATGCCGGTAATACGGAAGCTGTTACCCAAACGAGACTGGATATTCGCCACGTTAATCACTTCTTCCTGTTTCACCAGAATCGCACGGCCGTTGGCGTCTTTCTTCCCGCTGTCTTTATATTCAACAAACAGGGTTGCCATCGCTTTGCCGACGTTGTCTTTGGTGAAATTAGACATGATGTTACCGCCAGCGCTGTCCAGGGAGATATTAACCTGTGGCTGATTGTACTCATCCATGCTTGAGGTAGAGTCAGTAATATGGTCACCGGTGAGGATCACGCGTTTGTACAGCACAACCGGCTGGCCATCACGCGTATCTTTCACTTCAGAGTCACCAGGAACACGGCCGTTTGCTGCCGCTGTTGCATCCACGCTGGTGTTAACCAGGCGGAACTCCAGCGTTGCCGTTGCACCGAGGATTTCTTTCGCACGCGCGGTGTCCTGAATACCCGGCAGTTCAACCACAATGCGGTCCGCACCCTGGCGCTGCACCAGCGGCTCGGCTACGCCCAGCTGGTTAACACGGTTTCGCAGGATGTTGATGTTCTGCTGTACCGCATATTCACGCGCTTCACGCAGACGTTCGTCGCTCATTACCGCAGTCAGCGCATTGCTGCCGCTGCTACTGATGACCATGTCACGGTGACGGCTCGTCAGATAGCTAACAGCCTGATTACGCGCATCCGCATCGCGGAAACGAATCTCCATGCCGTAGTTGTCAGTTTTACGAACGTTAACGTAAGGAATATTTTTTTCACGCAGATCGCTACGCAGGCTATCGATATTTTGCTCCTGGAGTTTACCCAGAGCAGTATCCATATCAACTTCCATCAGGAAATGCACGCCGCCGCGCAGGTCAAGACCGAGTTTCATCGGCTCTGCGTTCAGCATTGACAGCCAGGTGGGTGTAGCCGGCGCAAGGTTAAGCGCCACAACGTAATTCTCGCCAAGAACCTTCATAATCGCTTCACGAGCGCGCAGCTGCACGTCGGTATTAGCGAAACGCGCCATAATAGCGCCGTTTTCCAGGGCAATAGATTTGCTCTGGATATCATCTTCTTTTAATGCGTTTTGGATCTGAACCAGCGTTTGCTCACTGGCGGCGCTTCCGCGCGCACCAGTGATCTGAACAGCCGGATCCTCACCATAAAGGTTAGGCAGTGCATACAGCAGACCGACGAGTAATACGACGATCAGCATGATGTACTTCCATAAAGGATAACGGTTTAACACGGCAGTTCCCTTAGGGACATCAAAAATTACAGCGCCTTCATCGAACCTTTCGGCAGAACGGCAGCTACGAAGTCACGTTTGACCACAACTTCAGTGGTTTCGTTCAGCGCGATAGCGACATAACCAGTTTCCGCTACTTTCGTAACGCGGCCTACCAGGCCACCGGTGGTCAGCACTTCATCACCCTTAGAGATTGAGTCCATCAGTTTTTTGTGCTCTTTCGCACGTTTCTGCTGAGGGCGCAGGATCATGAAATAGAAAATCAGACCAAATACAACCAGCATAATCACCAGAGAGTAAGGACTTCCCTGTGATGGTGCTGCAGCTGCCACGGCATCAGAAATGAACAAGCTCATTAAAATTCCCTCATTGTTTAATTATCAGACGTTAATGGCGGAACCGCCGTCCCCGTCCGTTGGTAAAATTCAGTCACGAAGTGCTCTAATTTACCTTCTTCAATAGCCTTGCGTAAACCCGCCATCAGGCGCTGGTAATAACGCAGATTATGAATGGTATTCAGTCGCGCTCCTAAAATCTCATTACAGCGATCGAGATGGTACAAATAGGCACGGCTGTAATTGCGACAGGTGTAGCAATCACACTCGGCATCCAGCGGAGACGTGTCATCTTTATACTTCGCGTTACGGATTTTCACCACACCGTCGGTGACGAACAGATGTCCGTTACGCGCATTGCGGGTTGGCATCACGCAGTCGAACATATCAATACCACGACGGACGCCTTCAACCAGATCCTGTGGCTTACCCACACCCATTAAGTAGCGCGGTTTATCTTCAGGAAGCTGCGGACAAACGTGCTCCAGAATACGGTGCATGTCCTCTTTTGGCTCGCCGACCGCCAGGCCGCCCACAGCGTACCCATCAAAGCCGATCTCCACCAGTCCTTTAACCGAGACATCGCGTAAATCTTCGTAAACACTACCCTGAATGATGCCGAACAGCGCGTTTTTATTCCCAAGCGAATCAAAGCGATCGCGGCTACGCTGCGCCCAGCGCAGGGACATTTCCATAGAACGCTTGGCATAATCCCAGTCGGCCGGGTATGGCGTACACTCATCGAAAATCATCACGATATCAGAGCCGAGATCGTACTGAATTTCCATCGATTTTTCAGGATCGAGGAAGATCGCATCACCGTTGATCGGGTTACGGAAATGTACGCCCTTCTCGGTGATCTTACGAATATCACCCAGGCTGAAGACCTGGAAACCACCGGAGTCTGTCAGGATCGGTCCTTTCCACTGCATAAAATCATGCAGATCGCCGTGCAGCTTCATGATTTCCTGGCCAGGACGCAGCCATAAATGGAAGGTGTTGCCCAGAATAATCTGCGCCCCCGTCGCTTCGACTTCTTCCGGGGTCATGCCTTTCACCGTGCCGTACGTGCCCACGGGCATAAAGGCCGGGGTTTCTACCACGCCACGGTCAAAAACCAGGCGACCACGACGGGCGCGGCCGTCGGTAGTATCTAATTCAAACTTCACATTGCCTCCACCGAAGAAACAGTTCGATGTTAATGGTGATCAAAGGGACAGCCGATGCCGTCCTTTGGAAAAATCAGCCCTGCCCCGGGATCTCGTGGCAGGCCTGCGAATTACGGGTAATAAACATCGCGTCACCATAGCTGAAGAAACGATATTCCTGTGCTACCGCCTGCTGATAGGCATACATGGTATTTTTATAACCAGCAAAGGCAGACACCAGCATAATCAGCGTGGACTCCGGCAGGTGGAAGTTAGTCACCAGCGCGTCAATGACCTGATAGTGATAGCCCGGATAGATAAAGATTTTGGTATCGCCAAAGAACGGCGCAATCAGCGCATCGCCAGCGGCCTGCGCGGCGCTCTCCAGCGAACGAACCGAGGTGGTGCCCACGGCGATCACCCGATTGCCGCGCGCCTTACAGGCCAGCACCGCATCCACCACATCCTGCGGCACTTCCGCATATTCGGCGTGCATAATGTGGTCTTCAATGCTGTCCACCCGCACCGGCTGGAAGGTTCCCGCACCAACGTGCAGGGTAACAAATGCCGTTTCCACACCTTTCTCGCGCAGCGCGGCCAGCAGAGGTTCGTCAAAATGCAGACCGGCGGTAGGAGCCGCAACGGCGCCAGGTTTCTGGCTGTACACCGTCTGATAAAGCTCGCGGTCTACTTCTTCATCCGGACGATCGATATACGGCGGCAGCGGCATATGGCCGATATCATTCAGAATATCCAGCACCGCACGCGGGTCGTTAAATTCAATTTCAAACAGCGTGTCATGGCGTGCGGTCATCGTTGCTTGAACGCTTTCATCTTCGCCCAGCAGCAGTGCGCTGCCCGGTTTTGGAGATTTGGACGAGCGCACATGGGCCAGCACACGCTTGTCATCCAGCATGCGCTCAATCAGCACTTCGATTTTCCCGCCGCTGGCCTTGCGGCCAAAAATACGTGCCGGGATCACCCGCGTATTGTTAAACACCAGCAGGTCACCGGGATTAAGTTTGTCCAGTAAGTCGGTGAACACCCCGTGCGTCAGCGCGCCATCCTCACCGTTTAACGACAGCAGACGGCACCCGCTGCGCTGGGCCTGCGGATAGTGGGCAATCAAAGATTCTGGTAACTCAAAAGAAAAATCGGCAACGCGCATGGTCATTCACATTCAGGGAAATCAGGGCGCATATTCTAGCTGAAAAACGGCAACTTCTAAACCTGCCCTTGATCTTTCATGCCGTCGTTGCAAAGCCGTGGATAAAAATAAGATATAGTAGGCGCATGAACTATCTCGCTCACCTCCATCTTGCCACGCTTGCCAACAGTTCGCTGCTGGGCAATTTGATGGCCGACTACATTCGCGGCAATCCGCAGCAGCAGTTTTCTGCCGATATTGCCGAAGGAATTGCCCTGCACCGACGTATCGATGCGCTGACCGATTCGCTGCCGGAAGTCCGTGCTGCGCGGCAGTTGTTTCGTCCGGAAACGAAGCGCGTTGCGCCTATTACTCTGGACGTTATCTGGGATCATTTCCTGTCACATCACTGGGCTAAACTGGTGCCGGAAATTTCCCTGCCAGCTTTTTTGTCTCATGTTAAAAGTGTGATCGAGCCACAATTGCCGGGTACGCCGGAAGGTTTTCAGACTCTTAATCATTACTTATGGCGAGACCGCTGGATGGAGCGTTATGCCGCCGCGCCCTATTTACAAAATGTGCTACGAGGAATGGCCAGCCGCCGCCCACGCCTGGCGGCACTGAGCGAGAGTTATTACGATTTTGAAGAAAATTATCAACAACTTGAAGACTTTTTTTGGCAGTTGTATCCGCAGATGATGGATCGGGCGGCCCGGCAAATTCTGTGAAGTAGCCCCAGACTGACTTAGCGGTTGCCCTTTTCAATAAAAAGGTTATTGTATGATACTGTTTTAGTATTAACCTTTCTTTTGATAGGCGTAACCTATCTGAATAATCGGCGTATTACGCTGGCTCGCGGCAGGATGCACACTTTATACTTCCCGCATCTTGTCACCTTCATCCAACTTACTTTTACAGGAGTGAACATGGTCCTGGTAACTCGTCCAGCCCCAGATTTTACCGCCGCAGCCGTACTGGGCAACGGTGAGATCGTAGAGAACTTCAACTTTAAAAAACACACCGCTGGTAAAGCCACCGTTGTGTTCTTTTGGCCAATGGACTTCACCTTCGTCTGCCCTTCTGAGCTGATCGCTTTCGACAAGCGTTATGCTGAATTCCAGAAGCGCGGCGTTGAAGTTGTGGGTGTTTCCTTCGACTCAGAGTTCGTCCACAACGCGTGGCGTAAAACTCCGGTTGATAAAGGCGGCATCGGCGAAGTGCAGTACGCAATGGTTGCCGACATCAAACGTGAAATCCAGAAAGCCTACGGTATTGAGCATCCGGACGCGGGCGTTGCCCTGCGCGGCTCTTTCCTGATCGACAAAGCCGGTGTGGTTCGCCACCAGGTTGTTAACGATCTGCCACTGGGTCGTAACGTTGATGAAATGCTGCGTATGGTTGACGCGCTGCAGTTCCACGAAGAGCATGGCGAAGTGTGCCCGGCTCAGTGGGAAAAAGGCAAAGAAGGTATGGGCGCTTCGCCAGAAGGCGTGGCGAAATACCTGTCTGAAAACGCCGCTAAACTGTAATTTCAGCTCTGCAAAAAAACTCGCTTCGGCGAGTTTTTTTTTGCCTTAATTTCCCCCGACCCTGCAA
Source organism: Erwinia sp. S43 (assembly GCF_016624745.1). NCBI lineage: Bacteria > Pseudomonadati > Pseudomonadota > Gammaproteobacteria > Enterobacterales > Erwiniaceae > Erwinia > Erwinia sp. S43. Next base: position 371,045 of record NZ_JACVTX010000004.1, read on the forward strand.
TTATTGTTACTAAGTTGTTGAAGGCACCTTTTGCCAGGCTGATGAAAACGGTTTTTATCCATTATATCTGGACCCGCCCCGCAACCACCAACCGCCAGTAACCGGATTACGGCGGCAGGGCTAAGATTTCATGCTTGCGACAATAGACAGGGAGTTGCAATGGCGTCAGATAATAAAAACTGGATTACGGCAGCCGATGTTGCCCGTCATGCAGGGGTTTCACGTTCAGCGGTATCACGTACGTTTACACCCGGGGCCTCCGTCTCGGAGCAAACCCGCCAGCGCGTTCTGGCCTCGGCAAATGAACTGGGTTATCAGGTCAACATTATTGCCAGAACGATGATAACCGGCAGCAGCAACTTCGTTGGCCTGATTTCCACCAGTTTCGACAATCCCTTTAACAGCAGGCTGCTGGTCTCGTTGATTCATCATCTGACGCTGCACGGTTTTATGCCACTGCTGTTGAATATAAGCGGGCCGCATCAGCTCGAACCCGCACTGTACAAGCTACTTAGCTACCATATCACCGGAGTGATCATGACCTCGGGTACGCCCCCCCTTGCTCTGGCCCGCGAGTATCTGGCAAAGAAAATCCCGGTCGTGCTGGTTAACCGCTATGCCTGTCTGCCGGGCATCGATCGCATTTGCAGTGATAATACTCAGGGCGCAACCCAGGTTGCAGAGCTGTTTGTTGAACAAAATCTGCGACAGCTGGCTTTTATTGGAGAGAACCGGCACAGCTTTAATACCGCTGAGCGCTGGCGAGCCTTTCGTGCCGCTCTCCCAGCAACACCGCCCGTGGCCCATTTCTGCGATCGGGACAGCTATCAGTGCGGTTGGGATGCAGCGGAAACTGTCTTAAGAGCACAGCCCGATCTCGAGGGAATTTTCTGTGCCAGCGATATGCTGGCGATGGGAGCGATGGACTACCTTCGCCAGTCAGCACAAAACACCGATGTCAAAGTGGTCGGGTTTGATGATATCCCGCAGGCGAGTTATGCCGCCTACAGCTTGACGACCGTACGCCAGGATACCGATCGGTTAGCGCTGTTTTCCGTTGACTCCCTGCTCAAGCGCATTGAGAACTTTTCCCGCCCTTCACTCGAGCAGTCCGTACCGGTTGATCTGGTTCGCCGCTGTTCTGCCTGATACAAAAAAACCGCCATCCTCACGGATCGCGGTTTTTTTTTAACTTCACTGACAGCTACACGACTCTATGTAACCTATTTGCGTCGCTTCACCCACTGCCAGCTCACCAACAGCAGCAGAATCCACGCAATACCGACGTACAGCGATACGCGGGTATCCGGGAAGTAGCCGATCAGGCCAATAATAAAGACCAGGAAGAGAATACCCACCGTTGCGGTAAATGGCCCGCCCGGCAAGGCAAATGCCAGTTCCTTCTTCTGCTCGGCGCTCAGCGTGCGGCGGAAGCCAATCTGGGAGAACAGGATCATAATCCACACCCAAACGGTCGCGAACGTCGCCAGCGAAGCAATCACCAGGAATACTTTCTCCGGCATCAGATAGTTCAGATACACCGCCACCAGCATGGCGGCCATCATGGCCATCACCGTGACCCACGGCACGCCCCGGCGGGACACGTTTGAGAAGACCTTTGGTGCATGTCCCTGCTCTGCCATGCCGTGCATCATACGCCCGACGCCGAAGACGTCGCTGTTAATCGCCGACAGTGACGCAGTGACCACCACAAAGTTGAGGATGGCTGCCGCTGCCGCAATGCCCATATGCTGGAAAGTCAGCACGAACGGACTGCCGTTGGTTCCCACCTGGTTCCACGGGTAGATGGACATAATGACGAATAGCGTACCAACGTAGAACACCAGAATACGTAGCGGTACCGCATTAATTGCCCGTGGAATTGAGGTCTGTGGATCTTTCGCCTCACCGGCGGTGATACCAATAATCTCAATCCCGCCATAGGCAAACATCACCACCTGCAGCGACAGCATCATGCCGATCCAGCCGTTGGGGAAGAATCCGCCATTGGTCCACAGATTACTGATGCCGGTTGGTTGCCCGCCGTTGCCGAGGCCCCAGACAATAATACCAATACCGGCGACAATCATGATGATGATGGTGGCCACTTTGAACAGCGACAGCCAGAACTCCACCTCACCAAACACTTTCACCGTGGCGAGGTTAATAGCCCCGATAATCATCACCACGCTCAACACCCAGATCCAGTGCGGCACATCCGGGAACCAGAAGCCCATATAGATACCGAACGCGGTAACGTCAGCAATCGCTACGATGAGGATTTCAAAGCAGTAGGTCCAGCCGGTGATATAACCTGCCAGCGGGCCGAGGTAGTCCTGCGCATAGCGCGAGAAGGAGCTGGCCTGAGGATTGTTGACCGACATTTCGCCCAGTGCACGCATAATGATATACGCCACCGCACCGCCGATCAGATAGGCCAGAATAACGCTGGGACCGGCCATCTTGATAGCATCTGCCGAACCGTAAAACAGCCCGGTTCCGATTGCCGAACCCAGGGCCATAAAACGAATATGGCGGGTGCTCAGTCCCTTTTTAAGTGTCGAACTTGTCATCTATACACCTGTCGACCCCTTACCTGATGAGGTAAGGGGAAGTTTTACAACGCTTATTGCTGATGCGCAGTAACCGACTGGTGGCCTGACACGCGATCGTATACGGCTACCAATACCAGCATCACCAGTGAAGGTGGCAACCATGCCAGTCCCTGATCCGCCAGCGGCAGATTTTGGGCAAACCCAGGCAGCAAGGCCTTAAATTCCGTGGTTTTGATGGCGTCAATAATACCGAAAATCAGGCTCACTAACATCGGTAAAGCGATGATTCGGCTACTTTTGTGCCACCACTTCAGGGTGAAACTCAACAGAACCAGCACAATACACGGCGGATAAATCGCCGTCAGCACCGGAATAGAGAACTGGATCAGATGGCTCAGGCCCAGGTTGGACACCACCATGGAGAACAGGCCAAGGATAAACACCAGCTGGCGGTAAGTTAAAGGCAACAGGCCTTCAAAGAACTCCGCGCACGCACAGGTCAGGCCAACCGCGGTGACCATACAGGCCACAAAAATCAGCGCGGCCAGGAAGAAACTGCCCATACCACCGAAGGTGTGCTGCACATAGGCATGCAGAATAGCGGCACCGTTCGCCTGCTGATCGACAATCGATGCGCTGTCTGAACCCAGTTTGAACAGGCTGAGGTAAACCAGCGTCAGGCCAACACCAGCGATCAAACCGGCAATCACCGTATAGCGGGTCAGCAGCTTCGCGCTGTCGATACCGCGTGAGCGCGCGGCGTTGACGATTACGATACCGAACACCAGCGCGCCCAGCGTATCCATGGTCAGATAGCCGTTAACAAAGCCGCTGGAGAATGCCGCACGCTGATAGTCGTGGGTTGCCGGAGCAAGACCGCCGGCGGGCCACAGCAGAGCCGCGACGCCCAGGATGGTCAGCGCAACGATTTTCAGCGGTGCCAGCACGTGGCCGACGGTATCCAGCAGTTTGCCCGGATACAGAGAGATACCGATCACCAGCGCAAAGTAGATCAGGCTGTACACCAGCAGCGGCAGAGCGCCATCGCCGGTCAGCGGGGCAATACCCACTTCGAAGGAAACGGTGGCGGTACGCGGGGTGGCGAACAGCGGGCCCACGGCGAGGTAACAGACCGTTGCCAGCACTACGCCGGCCGCTTTACCGATTGGCGAGCTGAGGGCATCAATGCCGCCACCGACGCGCGCCAGTGCGATCACGGTGATCACCGGTAGGCCCACGGCGGTAATCAGGAAGCCGATTGCGGCGGTCCAGACGAATTCGCCGGACTGGATACCCACCATCGGCGGGAAAATAATGTTTCCGGCACCTACGAACAGGGCAAAAGTCATAAAGCCCAGCGCCAGAATATCTTTTGGAGTTAAACGATGCGTCATAAGGAACGGTGCTGCCTGTACTGGTATTGAATCGTGATGTCAGGTTTATCCCCTGTGTCGCCCGGTAAACGTTGCAAAATCAAGCTAATGCAGTGGAAACCACCGTGTATGAGCCAAACGGGCAGCGAATCAGAGCTGTTTATTTTCTATATGCAGGGGGATGATGAAAAAACGGAGGTAAGTAAAACGTTTATAGCGGAGAAAGGCAATACGGGATCTAAAAAGCAGTAGTATATAGCGTAAAAATAACAACAGGCAGCGTATATCATTAGTTAACGTGAATATCGCGTTACATGATTTGTATCTTTTTTATCCGACCCGGCGTTAATTTCTGCATTTTTACCTCACATGATGCACAAAAGGCGCGTAAAAACGCGCCTTATACACAAAATGACAGGGGTTAACGCCTTACCAGACGCGGTTAGCGATATCCACCACCAGACGCAGTTTGGCCCACTGCTGCGCTTCCGTCAGGCTGTTGCCCTCTTCGGTCGAGGCAAAGCCGCACTGCGGGCTGAGGCAGATCTGGTCGAGGCTGACGTACTGCGTCGCCTCTTTGATCCGCTGCTCCACCGTGGCCGCCTCTTCCAGCTCGCCGGTTTTGGTGGTGATCAGGCCCAGTACCACCTGCTGATTGCCCGGCTTGATAAAGCGCAGCGGCTCAAAGCCGCCGGAGCGCTCGTTATCGTATTCCAGGAAGAAATTATCAATATTCACGCCGCCGAACAGGATCTCCGCCACCGGCTCATAGCCACCTTCCGAGATCCAGGTTGAACGGAAGTTTCCACGGCACACATGCAGCCCGACAATCAGGTCATCCGGCTTCCCTTCCAGCGCCTTGTTCAGCACGCGGGCATAGGTCTGCGCCAGCTCTTCAGGGTTGTCGCCGCGCTCGCGAATTTCACGCTTCTGGTCGTCGGAGCACAGGTAAGCCCAGACGGTATCATCCAGCTGCAGATAGCGGCATCCGGCATCGTAGAACGCCTTGATCGCATCTTTATAGGTCTGGGCCAGATCGTCGAAGTAGTCTTTCAGATCGGGATAGACGGTGGCATCAATCACCTTACGGCCGCCGCGGAAGTGCAGCACGCTCGGGCTGGGGATAGTCATCTTCGCCACGGCATCACCGCTGATGCTTTGCAGGAAACGAAAATCTTCCAGCATCGGATGGTTGCTGAAGCCCAGTTTGCCGGTCACTTTCACGCCGCGCGCTTTGGTCTGTACGCCGTTAAACTGAATGCCCTGCTCGGCTTCATAGCGCTCCACGCCGTCCAGGCCGTCAAAGAAATCAAAGTGCCACCAGGCGCGGCGGAATTCGCCGTCGGTCACGACCTGCAGGCCCGCTTCACGCTGCAGATCGACAACCTTACGAATTTCAGCATCTTCAATGCGGCGCAGCGTGGCGGCGTCGATTTCACCGGCTTCAAACTGTTTACGTGCCTGCTTGATGGCCGCCGGGCGCAGAAAGCTGCCAACCACTTCGGCGCGATAATGGGTAGATGTTGTCATAGTCGGTTACTCCTGGCCTGCCATCCGGCGCATAATTTAGGGTAGTAATAATTACTACTGGTTATCTTTGGACATCTGGATGTCTACATGTCTGGTATTAAGAGTGTCATGAGAAACAGGCAGCGGCAAACGAGGAAAATTCATCGCAGTTGAAAAAAATTCATCTTACCAATGAGCAGCAACCGCGATTAAGACAGATAAAAAGAGGATTACGGTGCCAGCAGGCTCAGCGCGCGCTCGCGCTGCTGCTGTGAAAGCGGCAGATAACCGGCCTGGCTGACCAGCTTCTGACCATCCGGCGACAGTGCCAGACGCAGGAACGCGGCCGTCAGCGGCTCCAGCGGCTTTCCGGGGGCTTTATTGACGTAAATATAGAGCGGGCGGGCATAAGGATAGAGCCCGCTGCGGATATTTTCCGGGGTTGGCGCGATCCAGTCGCTGCCGCTGCGGGCCACCGGCACGGTTTTCACCCCGCTGATATGAAAGCCCGCGCTGGCGTAGCCAATGCTGTTCAGCGTACCGGCCACTGCCTGCACCACCGCCGCCGAACCGGGATACTCGCCGACATCTTTGCGGAAATCGCCGTTACACAACGCCTGCTGCTTGAAGAACCCCCAGGTGCCGGAGGCAGAGTTGCGGCCAAAGCGTTGAAGACCACGTGCGGACCAGCCCGGCTGCGTCAGCTGTAGATCGCCCCAGGTCACCGGCACTTTCCGCGCCCCGCAGCGGCGGGTAATCGAAAAGATAGCGTCCAGCTGCTGCACGTTCAGCCCGGGCAGCGGGTTGTCCTGATTGACCACCACCACCAGCGCATCCATCGCCACCGGTACTGCCAGCGGCGGATAACCATAGCTGTCCTCAAACAGCTGGCGTTCCGGGGCCTGCATCGGCCGGCTCATTGCCCCGAGCTGCGCGGCACCGGCCGCCAGCGCGGTAGGGGCGGTAGACGATCCCGCCGCCTGGATCTGCACATTGATCCCCGGATACTGACGGTTAAAGCTCTCGCCCCACAGCGCCATCAAATTGCCCAACGTATCAGAACCCACGCTGGACAAATTCCCCGCCAGCATGCCTTCGCGGGCCGGAGCAAGGGAAGTAAACAGCAGCAGCGCCAGCGCCATCAGCTTTTTCATAGCAAGAAACCCGTCAGATTAACGAACCGCATTCTCAACCAGTTCGGCGCTGACAATCAACCTTGGCGGCAGCTGGAAGCTGAAACAGGTTTCTTTATTCGGCTCGCTGGTGATATCCAGCCTGGCATTATGGTGGCTCAGCGCGTGCTTCACAATCGCCAGCCCCAGCCCGCTGCCGCCGGTCTGACGGGAGCGTGCCTTGTCCACCCGATAGAATCGCTCCGTCAGGCGCGGAATATGCTCGGCGGCAATGCCAGGGCCGTTATCCCGCACCTTAAACTGCGCGCCGTGGCTATTGCGCAGCCAGCTGATATCGATACGCGTTCCTTCCGGGGTGTGGTTTACCGCGTTATACACCAGATTAGAGATAGCGCTGTGCAGCTGCTCATCGTTGCCGTATACGCGCAGATGCGGGTCGGTGTGGAAGTGGATCTCATGGCGGCCATTACTGAGAGTTTCTGCCTCACGCTGCAAAATGCGCAGCATTCTGGGCACATCCACTTTTTCCTGCATATCCAGCGCCGGTGCGGCCTCAATGCGCGACAGTGTCAGCAACTGCTTCACCAGACTGTCCATCCGCCGGGTCTGCTCCTGCATGGTATGCAGCGCCTTGTCACGCACCCCACCCTCCAGCACTGAATCATTCATCATTTCCAGATATCCCTGCAAAACGGTCAGCGGCGTGCGCAGTTCATGGCTGACGTTGGCAAAGAAGTTACGACGCGCCCCCTCCAGCTGATGCATCTGCGTGACGTCCCTGGCTACCATCAGCCACTGGCCTTCACTGTAGGGCATCACGCGGAACTCAATATGGCGGTGATTGTTCAGCACCAGCGTCAGCGGGCGGCTGAAATCACGCTGGCGTAGATAGCGGGTAAATTCAGGATAGCGCAACAGGTTAAGGATATTCTGGCCGTTATCCTCAGGCCAGCGCAGCGCCAGCATCTGCTGGGCCAGGCCGTTACACCAGAAAATCGTCCCTTCTTCGGTGGTGAGAATCACCGCATCAGGCAGCGATTCCGCACCGCTGCGAAAGCGTTTAATCAGATGCCCCAGCTCACGACGGCGACGGCGGTTACGCGCCTGCATCTGATAAAGCCCGTAGAAAAGCGGCTCCCAGCTACCCCGTCCGCTTGGCGGGGTCATACTGCGGTCAACCCACAGCCAGTGAGAAAGGCGAAGTAAGTTATTGAAGTGGAAACCCAGCACGCAGAGCACTGAGACTAACAGCAGCCAGGGCAGATACCCGATCAGCAGCCCGAGCAGAAGCGCGGGCAGGCTGGCGAGCAGCAGCTCCAGAAATAATCTCTTCCAGGAGAGGCGTTCCAACACGGTTCAGACTCCAGTGCGAACGATCAGTAGCGTGCAGAGAAACGGTAACCTGTTCCACGAACGGTTTGTACCATACGGTCATGCCCGGTCAGCTCCAGCGCTTTACGCAGGCGACGAATATGCACGTCAACGGTACGGTCTTCGACGTAAACGTTAGTCCCCCAGACGTGGTTTAGCAACTGTTCGCGGCTGTAAACACGCTCCGGGTGAGTCATAAAGAAGTGCAGCAGCTTATATTCAGTCGGCCCCATTTCCAGCGGCTGGGTGTCTGACATTACGCGGTGAGAAGACGGGTCAAGGCTCAGCCCCTGCATCTCGATCACCTCTTCCACCGCCATCGGCGAAATACGGCGCATTACGGCCTTGATTCGCGCCATCAGCTCCTTCGGCGAGAACGGCTTGGTAATATAGTCGTCGGCCCCCACTTCCAGGCCACGCACGCGGTCTTCCTCTTCGCCGCGCGCAGTGAGCATCATCACCGGAATATCACGAGTCATTGCTTCACGCTTCAGATGCTTAATAAACTGAATGCCGGAGCCGCCGGGCAGCATCCAGTCCAGCAGAATCAAATCCGGCCAGGGTTCAATCAGCAGGCTAACCGCGCTGTCGTAATCCTCAGCTTCAATGGGTTGATAGTCGTTTTGTTCAAGAACGAAACACAACATCTCGCGGATTGGGGCTTCATCTTCAACTACCAAAATACGCTTAGCCATTATTGCTCCTGCTAATGTGACAGGCTGTCACGGGGGATATGCGGCGCCATTATGCGTCAGTTTTATGACACTTTTATGAAAAAAACACCCCCGAAATCGGGAGCATAGCGAAAAAGCAGCATGGATGATTTCAACCTGACCGCCGGCAATCACTTGCCCCGTGAACAGCAACAGCGTTTATAATCCCTCGCAACATCATCAGGCTATGCAGGGAGTGACATGCGCATCATTCATACCGCCGACTGGCATCTCGGGCAGTTTTTCTATACCAAAAGCCGGGCGGCTGAACATCAGGCCTTTCTCGACTGGCTGCTGGAGCAGGCGGAAGCGCAGCAGGCTGATGCGATTATAGTCGCCGGTGATATTTTTGATACCGGATCGCCACCAAGCTATGCCCGCGAGCTGTATAACCGCTTCGTGGTGAATTTACAGCAGACCGGCTGCCAGCTTGTGGTGCTGGGCGGCAACCACGATTCGGTGGCGACGCTGAATGAATCGCGCGAGCTGCTGGCCTGCCTGAACACCCGGGTGATTGCCGCCGCCAGTGACGATATCCGTGACCAGGTGCTGGTGCTCAACACCCGTGACGGCCAGCCGGGGGCGATGCTGTGCGCCATACCCTTCCTGCGCCCGCGTGACATTATGCGCAGCCAGAGCGGCCAGTCGGGCCGCGACAAACAGCAAACATTGCTGGAGGCGATTACCGACCACTATCAGCGCTGCTGGCAGGAGGCACTGGCTCAGCGGGCGGCCCTGAATCTGACGCTGCCGGTCATCGCTACCGGACATCTGACTACCATGGGGGTGACCAAAAGCGACGCGGTGCGTGATATTTACATCGGCACGCTGGATGCTTTCCCGGCCGATGCCTTCCCGCCTGCCGACTATATTGCGCTCGGTCATATCCATCGCGCCCAGCGCGTGGCCAACAGCGAACACATTCGCTACAGCGGTTCACCCATTCCACTCAGTTTTGATGAGCTGGGCAAAGAGAAAAGCGTTTTCGTGGTGGATTTTGCCGACGGCGCGCTGAGCCAGGTCACCCCGCTATCGATTCCGCTGTTCCAGCCGATGCGGATGATCAAAGGCTCTCTGGAAGAGATTGAAGCGCAGCTGGCCACACTGGAGCCGGACCCGCAGGGAAAATTAATCTGGCTGGATATCGAAATCGTCACCGACGACTGGCTCAGCGAACTTCAGCGCCGCATTCAGCAGCTGACCGAAACGCTGCCGGTGGAAGTCGTATTACTTCGCCGCAGCCGCGAGCAGCGTGAGCGGGTTATCGCCCGGCAGAATAACGAAACCCTCAGCGAGCTTAGCGTGGAAGAGGTGTTTGCCCGCCGTCTGGCGCTGGAGGAAGGCGAACCGGGGCGGCTGGCGCGTGCTGAAGCCCTGTTCGCGCAGACGCTGGAAGCGGTCCGCCATGAGGAACAGCCGTGAAAATTTTAACCTTACGCTTTAAGAATCTGAACTCGCTGAAGGGCGAATGGAAAATCGACTTCAGCGCCGAGCCTTTTGCCAGCAACGGGCTGTTTGCGATCACCGGCCCAACCGGAGCCGGGAAAACCACCCTGCTGGACGCCATCTGCCTCGCGCTGTATCACGAAACCCCGCGCCTGAAGAGTATCACCCAGTCGCAGAACGACCTGATGACCCGCGATACGGCAGAATGCCTGGCGGAAGTGGAATTTGAAGTGAAAGGCGTGGCCTGGCGTGCCTTCTGGAGCCAGAACCGCGCACGCGGTGCCGCCGACGGCAATCTTCAGGCGCCGCGCGTGGAGCTGGCGCGCTGTGAAGATAATCAGATCGTCGCCGACAAGGTCAAAGATAAGCTGGAAATGATTGCCAGCCTTACCGGCCTGGACTTTGAGCGCTTTACTAAATCGATGATGCTGTCACAGGGGCAGTTCGCCGCCTTCCTGAATGCCGATGCCAACAAACGTGCCGAACTGCTGGAAGAGCTGACCGGTACTGAAATCTACGGTCGGCTGTCGGCGCAGGTCTTTGAGCGCCACAAGCTGGCAAAAACCGAACTCGACGGCATGCGCACCCAGGCCTCGGGAATGGATCTGCTCAGCGATGAGCAGCAGCAGGAATTCAGCGACCGCCTGGTGCAACTGGTGGCCGATGAGCAGGTACTCACTTCGCAACAGAATCAGCAGCAACAGCAGCTACAGGAATGGCAGCAGCTGGAGCAGCTCCAGCAGGACCAGAGTCATCTTGTCCAGCAACAGCAGCGGCTGACGGAGCAACTCAGGCAAACACGGGACGCGCTGGACAGTGCCGCACAGCAGCGGCAGCAGGCGCAGCAGGCGGAAGAGCAGCATCAGGCGCAAAGGCTGGTGCAGGAAACGCTGATTGCCGAGCAGGTCATTCCCCTCGATCACCAGCTGTCTTCACTGGGCGATCTTTTGAAACAGCTGGAGCAGGAGCGAAGTAAGCACCAACAGTCGCATCAGGCACGCCAGCAGGAGCGAATAAAAAACCACCAGATTCAGCAGGATAAACTGGCGGCGCAGCAGAAACTTCAGCAGTGGCAGGATGCTCATCCCCGCTTCGCGCAGTATGGCGAATCCCTGCCGCTGTGGCGCGAACGTTTCAGCCAGCAGCAAAAAAGTGAGCAGTCACTCTCCGCACTGCGCCTGCGAATTGAGGCCCAGCAGCAGGAACTGCACCAGCTTGACCGTACCCGTCAGCAGCTCGCTCAGGAGGCTGTACCGCTCCAGCAGCAGCTGATCGGGGCGCAGCAGGCGCTGGAAAAGGCCGAGCAGATACTGACCCCACTGCAACAGCAGCATTCTGCCGAATCCCTGCGCGGCGGGCTGGAACAGTTTTCCCACCAGCGCCCACAGCGTCAGCAGCTGGCTACGCTACAACCACAGTGGCAGCTGTTAACCACCCGGCGCAGCCGTTTGCAGCAGGATGACCAGCAGCTGGCACGTGAAATAACGCAGACTAGTGAGCAGTTACTTACGCTACGCTCCAGCTGGAAAGAGAAAAATCAGCATTTGCAGGATGTTAAGGCGCGTCGCGACCTTGAGCAGCGCATTGCCAGCCTTGAAGAACATCGCGCCCGACTGGAGCCGGGTCACCCCTGCCCGCTGTGCGGTTCAGCCGAACATCCTGCCGTCGCGGAATATCAGGCGCTGCAGCTGTCGGAAACGCAGCAGCGGCTGGTGGAATTAGAACGGCAGGAACAGGAATTAAAAGAGCGCGGCAGCGCCTGTGCCGAACAGCTGAAGCAATGGCAGCGGCAGGAGGAACGGCTGAAGCAGGATCGCCAGGAGGCCGACGAGCAGGCTGCCCAGCTGGAAAAGCGGTGGCAAAATGCGGTGCAGGCGCTGGGGCTCACCTTCACCCCTGACGACGGCGAGCAGGTCACGGCCTGGCTGCAAGAACAGGAGCAGCGGGAGCAGAAACAGCAGCAGCAACTGAATGCGCTTGAGCAGGCAGAGCGCCACTGCCAGCAGCAGAAAGAACATCTCTACCAGCAGCAGCAGGCGATGCAAACGCTGCAGCAGCAAACGCAGCTCCATCAGCAGCAGCATGATTCCGCCAGCCGCCAGCTGGAGGAACAGCGTCAGCAGCTGGTACAGGAAGAGCAGCAGGCTGCCCAACAGCGCAGCGCACTGGCCGAAAGCCTGCTGCCGCTGGAGCTGACGCTGCCGGAAAACGGCGACTATCACGGCTGGCTGCAGCTGCGTGAACAGCACTGGCAGCAGTGGCAGCAGAACGCTACCGCGCTGACGCAGCTGATACCGGAGCTGGCAACCCTGAGCAGCCGTCAGCAGGCGCTGGGCGAGGAGCTGGCGCAGCAGCAGGCGCAGCTGGAGGCACAAAACCAGCGCATCGCCGAGCAGCAGCAGGCACTGGCTCACTGCCAGCAGCAGCGGCAGCAGCTGTTCGGCGATCGCATCATCGCTCATGTTCAGCAGCAGCTGCGCGAACAGGCCACCGAGCATGCGACGGCCACCCGCCGCTATCAACAGCTCTGGCAGCAACAGCAGGACCTGGTGAACACCCAGCTCGGCCAGCTTCAGTCGCTGGATGCACAGCAGCTGGTGCTTGTGGCGCGTCTGAAGGAGTGCGAAGAGAAGCTCGACCAGCAGAAGGAAGGCAGCCAGGATAGCAGTGCCGTGCGCGAAGCGCTGGCCGCCAGCGTGGCGGAGCTGAACCGCCAGCTCCGTGAGAATGCCGGATTGCAGGGGCAGCTTCGCCAGCAGCTGAGCTATGATGCCTCGCGCCGCCAGCAGCTTCAGTCGCTTCTGGCGCAGATCGCTGAGAACGAGCAGCGGGTAGAGGACTGGGCGTATCTGAATCAGCTGATCGGTTCACGTGATGGTGATAAGTTCCGCCGGTTTGCCCAGGGGCTGACGCTCGATCACCTGGTATGGTTGGCAAACAATCAGCTCAACCGCCTGCACGGCCGCTATCTGCTACAGCGTAAAACGCAGGAAGTGCTGGAGCTGGAGGTGGTGGACACCTGGCAGGCGGACGCTCGCCGCGACACGCGCACGCTGTCCGGCGGCGAGAGTTTCCTGGTCAGCCTGGCGCTGGCGCTGGCGCTTTCCGATCTGGTTAGCCACAAGACGCGAATCGAGTCGCTGTTCCTGGATGAGGGCTTCGGTACGCTGGATGCAGAGACGCTGGACAGCGCGCTGGATGCGCTGGATGCATTAAACGCCAGCGGGAAAACCATCGGGGTGATCAGCCACGTTGAGGCGATGAAGGAGCGCATTCCGGTGCAGATTCGGGTGCGTAAGATTAACGGCCTTGGCTACAGTCGGCTGGAGACGCCAACGGGATAAGTGCCGTCGGTAGATAGGTGCTGTAATGGCTGGTAGTCATGGTGGTAGCGAGTTAACGTTGGGGTTTCTGATGGATTGGCGCTGGCGTCGCTGATTACTGGGTTTCTGGCCTCTGCCGAGTGATTTAGCCGTCAGGTTAAGTCGCTGGAGCACAGGTGATCGGTGCCCTGCCTCTGCCGGTGCTGCCGGGCGGGTCCTCGCGCCGCGTTGCGGATGGCCCGGCAGAGGCCGTTCCCCTTTTTTCATTTTGCTCGTTTTCACCGAGGCCATTCATCAATCAAATTGTGAATTGATAACAACTATATTACTGAATAAAAAAACATCGCATAAAAATTAATATTAACGTGTGATAAAGTCGTGCCATCGTTTATGGAATTTACGAAAAGGGGATCATCACCTTATGGCTTTGCAAGGAAAGTTTATTGTTAATAGTGCCGACTTTAGTCCTCTGATATTTTATGGTATTGGTACATTTCTCGCTTATTCAGGTAATGATCACTATCGCAATCAGTCCGGATGTGTCGGCGTTCAAAATAACGGACCAATACCCGGTGGCCGTTACCATATAGTCAACAGGCCTACGGGTGGCTGGAAAGGCGTAATTCGCACCGATCTTCATGATTTTTACTCCTGGCCGACTTCAAGGCCGGTAATTAAATACGAGTGGTTTGCTCTATATCGCGATGACGGAAAAATTGATGATCATACATGGATCAATGGTGTTGAGAGGGGGAGTTTTCGCCTGCACCCGCCCGGGCCACTTGGAATTTCCCTCGGATGTATTACGCTTCAACACAGAACAGATTTTCTCGCAATTCGTCAGGCATTACTCTCGACACAAAGCGTGAAACTGATTAACGGTCTTATGTCATACGGAACGATTGAGGTTATTCTAAATGGAAGCTCGACGTGTCCCGATGGGGTTTAGAATATTTATTGGTGTAGCGATTTTTTTACTGGTATTTCTTTTGGCACGACCATCCGATCCTGCAACTAAGAGCCAAATAGATTTTTGGAAAAAAACAGCCAGCCTGTTCGGAGAAAGTGACATAGAAGGTTTTGTTGGTATTGCATTACTGACCGGATGCACAATTTTTACTATATTGTGCTACAAGATTGTGATTCGTCAGATAGAAAAAAAACTGAACAATAAATGATAATGACCGGGCTTAGCCCGGTTGCTCCTACGAACGGTCTTCCCAACTATCAGAAAACAAAATATTTCCGTCGCAATATTTCCAGGTGATTTTTTCATACATGAATGAAACTGACTCCATGTGATTTATTGCGGACATCCCTGCCATTTTCGCATTGGGCATACCAGGATTGACAGACACCACCTTGACACCTTCAAGCAGCATGTTGAAATATTCTTCTTCCTGCCCGGCATGGTTGATCCGATACCATCTGAATTCAGCCGATTTTAGTGTCTGCCCCTTAGACACAGCTTTATAAAGGTATGGACTCGATGAATCGAATTCTTTTTCGAAGGAGATCGGGGCATGAAGGCGTTTCCCGGTAATTTTACCTGTAGCAGCGTCAACCGGCAGATTTACACCGTGCGAGAAACCAAGAATTTCGATACTACCTTCTCGATCTTGTACATCGACAGTACCGTGTATATCGGCACCACCATCATCTTTGAGCCAAAGATAAGCGGGAATTGGCATAAAGTTTTTCCTTAAACTTATACATGTAAAAAAACCATTAACTAAACAGCACTCGAAATACAATAAACCCTTTCAGTAAAAGTAACAGTTATTTCTTGAAGACATCAATAAGAGAAAATACTATTGCCCTAACTATCAGAACCAAGACACTGAAACTCCATTTTTTCAACAGACTAAATAATTACTAATTTTTATCACTCTATTCATCAACATCAAAAACCGATACAAAAAAAATTAAAGACCACTACCTTATCAACGCGAAGACAGGCTGGTGCCCTGGAATGGCAATCCGCAGCGCTGAGCGCAGTGAGAAGGTCAGGTTAAGCCCGCAGGACGCGGGCGCGAGGTGCGGATTCATTTTTCACAAAGCACGTTGAAGGCCACGCCCTGTCAAAGCGAAGACCGGCTGCTGCCCCGGAATGGCAATCCGCAGCGCTGAGCGCAGTGAGAAGGTCAGGATAAGCCCGCAGGACGCGGGCGCAAGGTGCGGCCGGGACAAGGACGTCCCGTCCGTGCCGCTCCGGCAGACCGACGAACGGAGCGAAGGTATCGCGCAGCGCGCGACGTGAGGACCGCCAACCCGGGGCTGCAGCCGATCAGCGCAGAGCGCTAAAATGCCAGACAACACCAGATCCATTCTCAAAGAATCTACAATTCAGCAGATCACACGATGCAAACGTTAACTCGCCTGCTCCTCCTGCCGCCACTGGCGCGGACTCACGCCAAACCAGCGGCGGAAGGCGCGGGAAAATGCACTCACCTCAGAATACCCCAGCAGCAAAGCCATCTCAGAAATCGGCAACTGCCGCTGCTGCAAGTAGTGGGTCGCCATCTCACAGCGCACCTTGTCGACCAGCGCGGTAAAACTCACTCCCTCTTCACGCAGACGGCGCTGCAATGACCAGCTCGACATCCCCATATTTTCCGCCACGTCCTCCAGCGTCGGCTCTCCCTGTAGCAAAGCCATATTCACCTGAGAACGCGCCCGGTCGATAAGATTCTGCTGGCTGGCGCTGGCATTAAGCCGCCTGATAGCATCCTGCATCACCCCTAACAACAGCGGATCGCTGTCCGGCATCGCGCGTGCCAGATCCCGCTTCATAATCACCAGCGAGTTAAACGGCTGATCGAAATAAACCGGGGCATCAAACACCTTACAGTGCTCGTGCCACTGCTCAGGGCGCGGATGCTCAAAATGCACCTCGCGCGGGGCCCAGTTTTTGCCCGCTACGTGGCGAATAAGATTGAGGAACATACCCAGCGTTAATTCAGCATCCTGACGGCGGCAAAGAATCGCACCGTGGCGCACCTGATAATCCAGCCGCCAGCTGTCGCCTTTGTCCACCAGCCGGGTCAGCGTGTCGCGCTGGTGCCACGGGAAAGCATGAACGACATTGTGCAGGGCCTGTTCCAGCGTTGCGCTGCACAGCCCGATATAGCCAATCAACCCTAATGACTGCGGTTTAAACTGCCTGCCGTAGTGTAAACCGAAGTTATCACAGTCCGAATAGCGTGCCGATTCTTCCATCACCCGGCAGTAGTTAATCAACCCCAGACTCAATGTCGGCTGGGCCAGCAGTTCGGCATCAATACCGCTGATGCCGAAGATGCGGTCAACGTCACCGCCACGCTCACTGATAAAACCACTTAATCCGCTGGCTGCCGCGGCCAGCACACCGCGATTGCTGACACTTCCGCTGTGCAGAACATGGCTGATATCGGGATGTCTGTTCAGTAAAGTTTGCATGATCATCATCACCTTATGCCGCCGTAGATACCCTGATTAACAGCAAATATCGTACCAACTGCATCCTGAGTGAAAATCAACATGTTAGCGTCGTTCGACAGCGTACCAGGCACCGCCAGCGCGCAGTGTTGCTCGCTGGCGGTGCAGGATCACGCGCCGATCGGCAGCCCGTCGCTCTCCAGATAGAAGCGGCAAAGACGAACCGAATGATCCGCCCAGCGCGATCCCAGGCTCTGGGCCATTTCCGTTTCCGCGTGCGATCCCGCCCAGGCAAGTAGCTGAATACGGCGCTGGATCAGCAGCGTCGGCACTTTCTCCATATCGGCATCGCTGATGTGTGCCACCTGCTCATAGCCGCGCAGCCAGTTGTCCACCCATTCACCGGCGCGGGGATGATGCTCAACAAAGCTAATCGCTGCCGCCAGATCGTGCAGATACCAGCCGAAACCGCAGTCGTCAAAATCGATCACCCGCGTCTGACCATTGTCCAGCAGCAGGTTCGTCAAACGCAGATCGGCGTGAATCAGACCGTAGCGCTGCGGATCTTTACCAAAATCGGCCATCTCTTCGCCAACCCGCGCAATGGCTTCATCGACGATCCGGTGATCGGCAGGACGGAGATTCGGCGCATCGCGCCAGTCTCCCCAGTGGCTCTGCGGGCTGACCATCGTGTGGTGATCCCAGACGATCCGCTGAAAGCCCGCCGGGCGCTGCCAGCTGCGGCTGTGCTGATGCAGGCGTGCGGTGATATTCCCCAACTGCTGGAAGGCGCGCGGATCAACGTCGGTGCCCGGCATCTCACCTTCTATCCAGTTGAACAGCACAGCGTGGCGCACCGAGCCGTCCGCCATCGTCAGAGTCTGCACTCTCTGCCCTTCAACATCGCTCACCGCCTGCGGCACTTCAATACCGGTCTGGCGCAGGGCATCGAGCCAGTGCAGTTCACTTTCAATATCCGCCCGCTGATGATAGTCGGCACGGTGCAGCCGCAGGGCATAGCGTTTTCCAGCGGCCTGTAGCAAAAAGGTCGCATTTTCTGAACGACACAGCAGGCTCAGTTTTCCCTGCAACGAAGGCGCATAGCGACTTAATGCACGTTCGGCCAGGCGCAGCAGCGCTTCATTACTCAGGGTGTCATATTGTTTGGCGGTCATTATCAGGCTCCATAGTCAGCGTTGGGCTCTACTTCCGTGCCTTCAGCATCCTGTACCCGACAGTTTCCAGCTTGACCTTAAACAACCCAGTTTTGACCGCAGCGTGCAGCGTACGCTTTTCAGATGATTAAGTTGACCGCAGGTGACAAATCTCATTGCTGCCGTCAAGTTTCCCTCAGGGGCCAGCGTCATTATCGGGTCACGACAACATCAATGACGGGGAATACGCTATGAACAACACTTTGAAGCCCGCATTAGGGACAATACACCTGTGGGGCATTGCGGTAGGGCTGGTGATTTCAGGGGAATATTTTGGCTGGAGTTACGGCTGGGGTGTAGCGGGAACACTCGGTTTCCTGCTGACAACGCTCATGGTTGCCACCATGTACAGCTGCTTTATCTTCAGCTTTACCGAACTGACTACGGCCATTCCACATGCCGGCGGTCCGTTTGCCTACAGCCGCCGCGCGTTTGGTGAAACCGGTGGCCTGATTGCCGGTATGGCCACGCTGATCGAGTTTGTCTTTGCACCACCGGCAATCGCCATGGCTATCGGCGCTTACCTGAACGTGCAATACCCGGAACTGAACCCCAAATATGCCGCCGTCGGGGCCTATGTGGTGTTTATGACGCTGAATATTCTTGGCGTGAAGCTGGCGGCCATGTTCGAACTGGTGGTGACGGTGCTGGCGGTACTGGAGCTGCTGGTGTTCATGGGCGTGGTCGCCCCGGGGTTCAGCATCGCGAACTTTGCCGCCAACGGCTGGGCGGGCGGAGAACACTTTGGCCTCCCTGCGGTATCCGGCATCTTTGCCGCCATTCCGTTTGCTATCTGGTTCTTCCTCGCTATCGAGGGTGCAGCGATGGCGGCAGAAGAAGCGAAAGATCCGAAACGGACCATTCCCCGCGCCTATATCGCCGGTATTCTGACCCTGGTGGTGCTGGCAATTGGCGTGATGCTGATGGCGGGCGGAGCCGGTGACTGGCGTACCCTGTCGAATATCAACGATCCGCTGCCGCAGGCAATGAAGATGATCGTCGGCAGCAACTCGAACTGGATGCATATGCTGGTGTGGATTGGGTTGTTTGGACTGATTGCCAGCTTCCACGGCATTATTCTCGGCTATTCGCGTCAGTTCTTTGCTCTTTCCCGCGCCGGATATCTGCCTGCCGGTCTGGCTAAGCTGTCACGCTTTCAGACACCGCACCGGGCAATTATCGCCGGTGGCGTGATTGGTATTGCGGCCATTTTCAGCGACAGCTGGATTAACCTGCAGGGCATGACGCTGACCGCCGCGATGATTACCATGGCCGTGTTTGGCGCCATTGTGATGTATCTGATGAGTATGCTGAGCCTGTTCCGCCTGCGCCGCAGCGCACCGGAACTGGATCGCAGCTTCCTTGCACCAGGTTATCCGATTGTTCCGGGCATCGCGCTGGTGCTGGCGGTGGTTTGCCTGATTGCCATGCTGTGGTTTAACCCGTTGATCGGTGCCGTCTTCGTTGGACTGATGGCGGTGGCCTACATCTGGTTCCTGATGACCAAAAGCCTGCGTGATAACGCACCGCGTGATGTCATGCTTCAGGGCGAATAAACCTTAAATCCGTTGTTCTGCTCGGGCAGACCTTAACCATCCGGGCACGGCCATCATCGCGACGGCCGTGCCCTTTTCGTTTACAGCTCAGAGAAAGGTGTGGCGACTCCAGGGCTTATAGCGGCCACAGCCAAGCCGCTCCGCGCACGCCGCTGGAGTCACCATGTACCGCCTGGCGAATCGGGGTGGCGAACTCGCCGCCGAACACCCAGTTTTTGACCAGCTGCGGCACGGTCTGATACAGCCTGCTGACGTTACTCATGCCCCCGCCCAGCACGATCATATCCGGATCAAGAATATTCACCACGTGCGCCAGCGATTTCGCCAGTCTCAGTTCATAGCGGTTCATCACCAGCTCCGCTACCGGGTCCTGCTGCTCGATCTGTTGAATAATTTCCGCACCTTTGCGGTCGATGCCGCTGAGCCGCTGGTAGTCGGTGGCAAAACCGGTGCCGGAAATAAAGGTTTCGATGCAGCCCGCTTTGCCGCAGTAGCAGGGCACTTCGCGGCGGTAGTTCAGCTCGTCTTCATCCATCCACGGCAGCGGATTATGCCCCCACTCTCCGGCGTTACCGTTACCGCCGCTGTGCGCCTGGCCGTTCAGGGCCACGCCCGCACCGCAGCCGGTGCCAATAATCACCGCAAAGACCGTTTGCATCCCGGCGGCTGCGCCGTCCACCGCTTCAGACACGGCCAGGCAGTTCGCATCATTGGCAATACGAACTTCACGCCCGAGCAGACGCTGTAAGTCTTTATCCAGGAGTCTGCCGTTCAGCCAGGTGGAGTTAGCGTTTTTGACCAGTCCGGTCACCGGAGACAGCGTGCCGGGAATACCCATCCCTACCGTTCCCCGCTGCCCCGTGGCCGCTTCCGCTCGCTTCACCAAATCGGTAATAGCCGCCAGCGTCTGCTCATAGTCGTTACGCGGCGTGGGTACGCGATAGCGATACAGCTCTTCACCCAGGTCTGACAGCGCAATCACTTCTGTTTTCGTGCCACCCAAATCGATACCGATACGCACCCGTTATTCCTTATAATTTAACGTTCAGATCATTACCTTAGAAGGCGAAAGGCTGAAAGGCAATGAAACACCGCCGCTGATTCGTTATCATGCGCGCTGACTTTGAACTTG
Source organism: Erwinia sp. S43 (assembly GCF_016624745.1). Classification (NCBI taxonomy): domain Bacteria; kingdom Pseudomonadati; phylum Pseudomonadota; class Gammaproteobacteria; order Enterobacterales; family Erwiniaceae; genus Erwinia; species Erwinia sp. S43. The sequence goes on from NZ_JACVTX010000004.1 coordinate 391,787, forward strand.
CGCGCCATTTACGCGCCCTGAGAGGGAATGCACCATGCTGTGGTTTAAAAATTTGATGGTTTATCGTCTTAATCGCGAGATCCCACTGGCGGCAGACGAGATGGAAAAACAGCTCGATGCCTTCTCTTTCACCCCCTGCGGCAGCCAGGATATGGCGAAAACCGGCTGGGTTTCCCCTATCGGCCCGCGCAGCGACGCGCTAACCCACGTCACCAACGGTCAGATCCTGATCTGCGCCCGCAAAGAAGAGAAAATTCTGCCTTCTCCGGTGATTAAGCAGGCGCTGGAAGCCAAAATCAGCAAGCTGGAACACGAACAGTCGCGCAAGCTGAAAAAAACCGAAAAAGACTCGCTGAAGGATGAAGTCCTGCACAGCCTGTTGCCGCGCGCCTTCAGCCGCTTCAGCCAGACCTGGCTGTGGATCGACACGGTGAACAACCTGATTATGGTTGACTGCGCCAGTGCGAAAAAAGCCGAAGACACGCTCGCCCTGCTGCGTAAAAGCCTCGGTTCACTGCCGGTGGTGCCACTGACGCTGGAAAGCCCGATTGAGCTGACGATGACCGAATGGGTGCGCTCAGGCGATCTGCCTGCCGGATTTGCGCTGATGGATGAAGCCGAGCTGAAAGCGATTCTGGAAGACGGCGGCGTAATCCGCTGTAAAAAACAGGATCTGGTTTGCGATGAGATCGCTAACCATATTGAAGCCGGCAAACTGGTGACTAAACTGGCGCTGGACTGGCAGGAGCGCATTCAGTTTGTGCTGTCGGATGACGGCTCACTCAAGCGCCTGAAATTTGCCGATACGCTGCGTGAGCAGAATGATGATATCGATCGGGAAGATGTTTCCGGCCGCTTCGATGCCGATTTTATTCTGATGACCGGTGAACTGGCCGCGCTGATTAGCAATACCGTTGAAGCATTAGGCGGCGAAGCCCAGCGCTAACGGATAGCAAAAGGCGCGCCGGGGGCGCGCCTTTTGCTGGATTTCGCAGATTAATCTTTCAGATAGCGGCACAGATAAGCAGAAGGCTCGGCAACCTGAAGATGGAACTCGCTGTGGCCCGGCACATTGAACACATCGCCCGGCTGATAGTATTTCCACTCGGCTTCACCCGGCAGCAGCACTTTCAGCGAACCGCTCACTACGGTCATTTCTTCCGCCTGTGCGGTACCAAAGGTGTATTCACCTTCCGCCATCACGCCAACGCTGGCGCGGCCGGTGCTGGCGCTGTCAAAACCAATAGACTTCACTTTACCGTCAAAATACTCACTAACGTTGAGCATATAAATTCCTTAAAATCAGATACAAAGGTAAGCAGGCAATATAGAGGCATTTTTACCGGGCTGTCACGCTTTTTCACCGGTCTGAGTGACCTTTACAGCAGTAGTTCCGCCGCCAGCCTGGCCACCAGTACGTTTGGCAACAGCACGGGAATCCCTAACAGCTTCTGTAAAAAATCACGGTGCCGCTGCTGGTAGCCAATACTGTCGAGCACCACCACATCCGCCCCCTGCTCCTGCAACGACAGCGCCGCATCGATTAACCGTTCCTCGTCCGGGTGCTCCGGGCTGGCAACGGCAAAACAGGGTGGATAAGAGAGATTTTTCCATTTTCCCGCCAGCCGATCCTTCAGGCCATCCTGCGGCAGCATAATCCCCACCTGATGGCCTTCAACGATAGCCTCAACCAGCGGTGGAACAATGCGGTCTGGTTCCAGCAACGTGGCATGTCGGGTCGTCAGTCCGCTGAATTTTTCACTGCTAAGCAGCAGAATGATTTCGTAGCCCGAGCGCTCTAACTGGTCTATACGCTGCTGAAGACCGCGCTCAATGCAGGCCGCAGAAAGCAGCAGTTTGCTGCCGTCATTCAAATGAATCGACATCACGTTTTCGGCCGCCACGGCACCGTACTGCTGTTCAATCTGCGCAGGCGTCAGGCCGTCCAACAGGCCACTGTGGACAATACGATCGGCTGGCAAATGTTCCAGCAGTAGTGGAACAATGTCACTATTCGTTGACTGCCCGGGAGTCAGCGTGACCAGGGTATTATTCATAGATTACTGCTCCGCGATGTAAAAACGGCACGGTCCCCGTACTTGCCAGCCAGCTGGCGGGTAACCATTTGCAGCGCATCCAGCGCGATAGGTGAAAACAGTTGATCCTGGCTTTGCGTTGGAAAAGAGAGGCTCAACGCCACGGTTTCTCCCCGGTGTTTATTGCTCAGCGTAGTGGCGATAGCACTGATGCCCGGCAGGGCTTCGTTACGAGCCAGCGCCCAACCGCACTCGCGAATACGATCTAACTCTGCCAGCAACTGCTGAATCGTTTGCGGGGAATTAGGCGAACTGACTCGCCAGGCTCCAGCATAAAGATTACGCACATAGTCATCGCTGTAGCGGGATAAAATAGCGCGTCCAACGGAGGTTTCCGCCGCAGGAAAGCGACTCCCCGGCGGCGTGACGGCCTGAACGTACATTCGCCCCTGGAACATGCGCATCACCAGCACATCGCGCCCTTCCAGTACCGATATATAACCGGTGCAGCTGGATTCAGCGGCCAGCCTCGCCATCATCGATGATGCCCCATCGACCAGCGGCGTGGAGAGATAGTGGCTGGCCAGAGACAGCAGCATCTGTCCGAGGTGGAAACAACGTGTATCGGGGTTTCGTTCCAGCAGCCCCTGGCTTTCCATGGTCGCCAGCAGCCGTGAGACGGTACTTTTCGGCAGCTTCAACGCCGCCACTACGTCAGTAAACGACAGCCCCTGCTGCCCCTGTACCAGGCCCTGCTGGTTAAATAATTTGAGTACCGCCGTCGCGTTTTCTAACGTTGTCATTCGGTGAGTTCCATTTTCAGGAACTCATGTTCCTGTTTTGTTAATTCACCCTACGTTCGGCAGGATCGCCGGTCAAGAATTATAAATTCCAGCCAGGGAATGGCAAAAACACGGGAAGTGGCTTAACCACGGGGAGAGGAAACATTCCTGTTGGAAAGCGTAAGTGAGAGAAAATATTGCAGTGAAACAGGCTTTAACGGTAGAGGGTTATGCTACCACCGAAGCGGGTAAGTAGAAAATACTCTCCGGTTGAAAATGCAAGATGAAGAAATCGTAATACGGCATCCCTGCCCGGCGCTTACTCTTTAGAACGATCTTCGTATCGCGCTTTGGCATCCAGTGCTTCCTGCTCGGTTTCATGCTCGCTGATCAGGGAATCGGGCTTAGGATGATCGGCACGCAGTTCGTACCAGATGACGGTGTTGTCGGGTGCGCCCTTGTTCACCGGCACAACCGAGGCGTGGCGTGGATAGGGTGGTTTACCTGGCATATCACATTCCCTCCTGCGGTTAGCGACTCAGGTGGCAGAGAGTTCTACCAAATCCGATCCGTGTAAGGATCTGACTTAATTATAGACATTATCAGCCACTTATCGCTTTGCATGCGGAGATACAGAATTATCCGTAACCCTGACTCCTGGAGGAACTCAGCTTGCGCGAGCCAGGGAAAGTGCGTTTACAATCTGCTGCACAACGGCTTCCGGGGACTGCATCGCATCAACAATATGATGCGCAGCCTGCCGGTAGAGCTGGTCACGGGCTGCAAGCACCTCGGCCATTTCTTCAGCGATGGGACGACCGGTCAGCGTCGGGCGCTGCGCATTTTCAGGATAGGCTTCCAGCCGCAAGGCCAGAATTTCAGCCGGCGCGTTGAGATAAATCACGTGCCCGTTATCGTGCATAAACTGACGATTCTCGGCAGCCAGAATCATGCCTCCACCGGTGGCGATAACTTTGCCGGGCGCGGTAACGGCAATCAACGAGGCAGACTCACGGCTGCGAAAGCCTGGCCACCCTTCTTCCGCAACGATTTCCGCCACGGTCTTACCACTAACCTGTTGCAGATAATAGTCGGTATCGCAGAAGTCATAACCCTGTGCCGCAGCCAAAGCCTGGCCAACGGTAGTTTTCCCGCAGCCGCGAGCGCCGATGAGATAGATGGGTAATGACATAGCAAGACTTTCCTAACAAAGCGGAGTAATGAACGATGCCGGGCATAATACCGGACATTTTCTGCCGGAACCACCAGTAACGTTTTATTTACAGTCAGGTTGAAGTAAAATCCAAACAAACCACTGTTTTAAATGAAAAATTATGTGTAAAAAATAAATTACACTGGGCCTATTTCGCCCTTTTTTGCTGCTGTAGCCATTTGTCCAGCTCGTTGGCGAAGGCCTGACGATCTCGCTGATTCAATGTTGACGGCCCACCGGTCTGCACTCCGCTGGCCCGCATCGTATCCATAAAATCACGCATCGTCAGGCGCTCGCGGATAGTCGCCTCGCTGTAACGTTCGCCGCGAGGGTTGAGTGCCACGGCGCCTTTTTCCATCACTTCCGCTGCCAGTGGGATATCGGCGGTAATCACCAAATCGCCCGCTTCTGCGCGCTGGACAATTTCATTATCGGCGACGTCAAAACCAGGTGCGACTCGCAGCGTACGAAGGAAACGCGACGGCGGCACGCTGAGCGACTGATTCGCTACCAGCGTCACCATCACCTGCTCACGATCCGCCGCGCGGTACAGCACTTCTTTGATCACTTTTGGACACGCATCGGCATCTACCCAGATTGGCATCACCACTTCCTTTCGTTGAAAATTGATAATAAGACCGATCTTCCCATTCTTTTGCCGAATGGCAAACTTAATCTGCGGCGACCCGCCAATTAGCCTGAACTGTACTCGGCCAAAACCTTTCGGTTTAAGCCAGCTCAAAGCTGCGTTAAGGTGGAGGGATGAGGTAAGCACACACATTTTTTACAGAACTCGCAGGGAGAATACGGTGGACAAGAAAATCGGTTTTATTGGCTGCGGCAATATGTCGAAAGCCATCATTGCAGGACTGGTCGCCGCCGGGCAGGTTACGCCGGAGAATATCTGGGTTTACGACCGCAAACCGGCAACCAATAAAATGATGCAGGAGCAGTATGGCATTACCCCGGCCGCAAGCGCGGAAGACGTCGCCCGTGAGGCCGATATTCTGTTTGGCGCGGTGAAACCTAACGTCATCCTCAACGTACTGAAAGACGTTGCCAACAGCCTGAACAAAGAGAGCGTTGTGGTATCTATCGCCGCAGGCGTGACGCTCGACTCGCTGGCCAGCGTGCTGGGCCACGACCGCAAAATTATTCGCGTCATGCCGAACACGCCGTCGCTGGTTAACGAAGGCATGACGTCGGTGACGCCAAACGTACTGGTATCCCATGAGGAAGCGAAAGAAGTCGTTGAGATTTTTAACGGCTTTGGCAAAGCCGAACTGGTGCCGGAATATCTGATCCATTCCGTTGTTGGCGTAAGCGGCTCGGCACCGGCCTACGTGTTTATGTTTATTGAAGCGATGGCGGATGCGGCAGTGCTGGGCGGCATGCCGCGCGCGCAGGCCTATCGTTTCGCGGCCCAGGCGGTAAAAGGCTCCGCACAGATGGTGCTGGAAACCGGTAAACATCCGGGCGAACTGAAAGATATGGTTTGCTCTCCTGGCGGTACCACTATCGAAGCGGTAAAAGTGCTGGAAGAGAAAGGCTTCCGTGCTGCTGTTATCGAAGCGATGCAGCAGTGCATGGCTAAATCGGATCGGATGAGCCGGGCGTAATTTACTTTCTCATTTTTGCGCGAACTAAGGCGAGTAACCCGTATGTTACTCGCCGCATCATATATTGCCGCCCAACGAAGGACTAAAGAATCAGGCCAGGCACGATAATAATGGCAAAAATCAATGCAATAAGTCCGTGCTTAACCCAGTAGTAAAGCTTGCGATTGCGTTTTTTTAGTCGCTGACCGGCATCGCGCAGGCGGTTGACGTACTTAAAGATGCGGTTAATCCCCCCAACCCGATCGTTTTCATCATTAGGCGAACTGGCGGCAGACATCAGCGTCGCTCCTACCCAATGATTCACCGCCTGCGCCCAGCGCCATTTCATCGGGCGTTCAATATCGCAAAAAAGGATAATGCGCGTCTGCTCCGTCTTATTCTGCGCCCAGTGAACGTAGGTTTCATCAAACAGTACCGCCTCGCCGTCACGCCAGCTATGGCGCTCTCTGTCGACCTCAATAAAACAGCGATCGTCGTTCGGCGTTACCAGCCCAAGGTGATAACGCACGGACCCCGCATAGGGATCGCGGTGTTTTCCCAAATGGCTCCCTGCGGGCAGTTCGGCGAACATGGCCGCTTTAATTGAAGGGATCTTACTCAACAGCTCACTGGTTACCGGGCAAAGCGACGTCGCTGAGGGGTGCGCATCACCGTACCATTTAAGGTAAAAACGCTTCCAGCCACGCTTAAAGAAGGTGTTAAAACCTGCATCCTGTTGAGTCTGCGAAGCTTTGATATGATCCTGAAGTTGCAGGGCCTCCTGACGAATTGCCTGCCAGTTGTCGGTTATCTGCTGTAGTTCAGGGAATTCAGCGGGATCGAAATATGGCTGCTTCGCGGGTAGCTTAGAAAAACCGGTCATAAACATATTTACCGGTGCCATAAAGGTTGAGTGATCGAACAATTGCCGAGAGAACTTCTGCTTTTCCACACCGCGTGAATGCGCATAGATAACGCTAATCACAAAGATACCAATAATAATTAAAGCCACCATGTCAGTCTTCCTTAGCTTACGCCCACGTTAAACACAGGAGTACGGTGCTCCCGGATCACGCAGGAAAGAATGTGAAGCCTGGAATTCTAATAATAGGCAGCAGGAATAGTTAATCCGCCAGTGCCAAAATTGAAGAAGGGAAAAAGGGAATGATTATCGGTTTAATAGCGGTTTAGATAAGCGGCCTGAGTGGCCGCTTAATATAGAATGGCCCTGTATACTTGTCTGGAAGAAGGTTAACTTTTCTTCAGACAGGTACTCATAAAGGCTTTACGCGCGTCGCCCTTCAGTTCTTTTTGGCTTGCGTCAGCATTGCAGGTTTTCATTTTCATCTGCTGTGGCGTCATACCCTCAGCTTTCGCGTCTTTTTTCAGGCAGTTACTCATAAAGGCTTTACGCTCATCGCCCTTAAGCGCTTTCTCACCAGCTTGTTGATTGCATACCGTCATTTTTTGCTGCTGTGCGGTTTTCTCAGCGGCTCCCGCATAGCCCGCCGCGACGGCTGATAGCATTAAAATCGCGATCGTCATTTTCATCTTCATACTCTTCCCATCCCTTATTGTTTGCAGTACGGGTAAAGTGTGGCACGGCTTTGCTATTCGGCGAGGAAAAGTGCTGAGATTTGCATTCAATATCACAGCGACAGGCAGTAGCGCCGTCGTCGCTGGTTAAATAATTACTGGCGGGGGTGATTCAGCAAACGTTGAATATAGCTTTGCAACAGCGTGAGATCTTCCGGATGCTGTTGTTCCCCGGTTGAAGCCGTCTGGATTGCCGAGTTGATACTCTCATTGATCTGTCGCAGCTGTTCTGCATCCGTTTTACGTAACAGAGCCGTTACGACAATCTCTAATGCTTCCACCTGGGCAACCAGTTCTTTGGATTCCGTTTCTTTTTCTGCAAGCCTGATCAGTAATTCTGCAATGAGATTTTTCATGCGACTGTCTCAGCAAGGTAAAGCAAGACGGTAACACTGGTTTAAATAAAAGAAAACAGTATTCGCTTTATATTTTCGTTACTTATGCACTGAAAAAGAGCAAATAATCATTTTTAATTATTCGAAACGTTTCGCTGAAATTTATTGGAATGAAAACAAGAGAAAGGAAGATGCAGGACAGACCCCGAAAGCCCAAACGGCCTCCGGGGTCATCGGTGATTAACGGCCCGGACCCATAAATCCACCGTGAGGACCGCCGCCGCCGCCCCAGCC
>NZ_JACVTX010000050.1:0-12824 GCF_016624745.1 Erwinia sp. S43
CGGGCGGTCCTCGCGCCGCTTCGCGGTGCCTTCACTTCGTTCGTCAGCCTGTCGGATCGGCACTGCGATGACTGGCGGTTTGGTGCTCGCGCTGGCTGGCTGTGGCCCCTGCCGGGCGGTCCTCGCGCCGCTTCGCGGTGCCCTCACTTCGTTCGTCAGCCTTTCGGACCGACGCAGACGCGCGTCCTGCGCGGCTGCGTCTTTCGCCCACTTCCCTGTGGGCGAATCCTGGCTTCCTCGCTACGTTCAGCGCTGCGGATTACCCTTCAGGGGCCACAGTCAGCCCGCTTTCAATTGCAGTGTCGCCTGTCATACCGTTAGCTATTATGTTTTTTAAAGGGGTTATTCTGAGCTAATCAAACTTCATACATTGATAATTAATACCGACACAATCCGATGTTATTCCAGAAGTTATCACCCTATTAGCGACGTTTTGACCTTTCAATGTTAACAACACGGCATAACCTCTTAGCCATACTAACCACATTAGCAGGCACATTTTCATTTCAAACAGTCAGTTCGTAGCTTCATTCCATTGCACCGTAGTGGCCCGTTTATTTTCGCAATTCTCATACCGCTTCAGGCATAGCCCGCGAAACACCATCATTTCCATGCAGCTTCAGGCATGCCCCACCAAACACTATGATCCCCATGAAGTTTCAGGCAGCCAGCACATTGCATGAAGGGGGGCAGCCTCTGCGGCGGCCGGGCAATCCGCAGCGCCGAGGTGCAGGCGGCGGGGCCGGAGAGACCAGCAGGGATGCTGGGCTCAGGCGTGGCGCGGGCAGGACGCCCGCTCCGCGCCGATCCGTAAGACCCGCAGCCGAAACCGAGGGGACCGCGAAGCGGCGCGAGGACCGCCCGGCCGCCGCAAAGGCTGACCCCCGCCCCCCATAGCCACAACCAACTCAGCCAACTCAGCCAACTCAGCCAACTCAGCCAACTCAGCCAACTCAGCCAGAGAATATTCTCCACCACCCGCACTGCCACGGATTTTCATGCTCACCCTATACATTTTTACTAATTTTCGCCCACTCCCCCCGGCGTTAGGATGACACAGGATTTAACAATTTTTAAACATCCTGTCATCTCAACATGCACCAGCGGGGGTAAACCGATGTGGACACAACAGAAGTGGCAGCAGCGCGCGGAACAGCAGCACTTTATCCAACGGGCAATTATCGATGGCCAGAAACTGACCTCGGTCAGTGAAAAAACCTTCGCCGTTATCAACCCGGCAACCCAGCGGCTGCTGGCCGAAGTGGATATCAGCGAGCAGATCACGGTCAATCGGGCCGTTAGCGTGGCACGCCGCTGCTTCGAACGTGGAGACTGGTCGCAGCAGTCACCCGCTTCCCGCAAACAGGTTCTGCTGCGCCTGGCTGACCTGATCATGCAGCATGCCGATGAGCTGGCGCTGCTGGATTCGCTGAGCATGGGCAAAACGGTGACCGATGCCAGGGAGCTGGACGTACCCGGCGCGGCAGGCGTATTCAGATGGTATGCCGAAAGCCTGGACAAACTTTACGGCCAGATAGCCCCCACCGCGCAGAGCGCCGTCGCGATGATTACCCGCGCACCGCTCGGCGTCATCGCCGCCGTGGTGCCGTGGAATTTCCCGCTCGATATGGCCGCCTGGAAACTGGCCCCGGCGCTGGCCGCAGGCAACAGCGTCATACTCAAACCGGCAGAACAGTCACCCTTCTCCGCACTGCGCCTTGCTGAACTGGCGCTGGAAGCGGGCCTGCCGCCGGGCGTGCTCAATGTGCTTCCCGGTAACGGCGAAATCACCGGTAAAGCGCTCGGTCTGCATGAGGATATTGATGCCGTGGTGTTTACCGGCTCCACCCAGGTCGGAAAATACTTTATGCAGTATGCCGCGCAGTCAAACCTCAAACAGGTCTGGCTGGAGTGCGGCGGAAAAAGCCCGAACCTGATCTTCGCCGACTGCCATAACCTTGAACTGGCGGCGGAAAAAGCCGCTGCTGCCATCTTCTTCAACCAGGGCGAAGTCTGTTCCGCCAACTCCCGCCTGCTGGTTGAGCACAGCATTCACCATGAATTCGTTGAACGCCTGCTGGCGCAGGCTCAGAACTGGCAGCCTGGCGATCCGCTTGATCCTGCCAGCCGCGCAGGTGCCATGGTCAGCAGCCGACATAGCGACAGAGTGATGAGCTACATCCAGGTTGCCCGCGAACAGGGAGCAGAACTGCGCTGCGGCGGCGAGCGGTTGACGATTAACGGCTCAAACAATTTTATCCAGCCGACCATATTTACCGGCACCCGTTCCGATATGCAGCTGGTAAAGGAAGAGATTTTTGGCCCGGTGCTGGCGGTGATGCCCTTCGATGGTGAAGAGCAGGCGATCGCCCTTGCCAATGACAGCATCTACGGACTGGCGGCGTCGCTGTGGAGCGGCGATTTAAGCCGCGCGCACCGGGTTGCCCAACGGCTGAATGCCGGCACGGTATCCGTTAATACCATTGATGCTATCGACGTCAGCGTCCCCTTCGGCGGCGGCAAGCAGTCGGGCTTTGGCCGCGACCTTTCGCTGCACGCGTTCGACAAATTTACCCAGTTAAAAACCACCTGGATTCAGCTGTGCCAGTGACCCTCGTTCTCCTGCATAAAGGACAATCTTATGTCGCAAAATACAGACGTATCAGCCAGTAAGCTCGCTTCAGTGAAGCCGGTGGCGAAGCTGGGTTTTCTCTCGCTGATATCCGTTGCCGTTGGCCTGGTGGTATCGCAGGGGGTAATGGTGATGATGCTGCACGCCGCAGGGATCGCCGGGTTAAGCCTGATCCTTCCGCTAACACTGGCCTGGTTGCTGGCGCTCAGCTATGCCTGCTCGTTCTCCGAGCTGTCACTCATGATCCCGCGATCGGGCAGCCTGTGCAGCTATACCGAGGTCGCCCTCGGTCACTTTCCGGCGATCATCGCGACGTTTTCAGGCTATATCGTCGTGGCGATGTTTGCGCTGTCCGCCGAGCTGCTGCTGCTTGACCTGATTATCAGCAAAGTTTTCCCGCACAGTTCACTGCCGCCGCTGGCCGTGGCTGCCGGGGTGTTATTGCTGTTTACCCTGTTCAACCTGATGAACATCGATATCTTCGCCCGCCTGCAAACGGCTCTGGCGGTGATCATGATGATAGTGCTGCTGGTACTGGGTATCTGCGCCATCACCAGCCCGCAGGCGGAAACGGTGCAGAATGTTATCGCACAAGGGAGCCTGGCGCCGCAGGGCTGGGGATGGGGAGCGGTCGCGCTGGTCGCCACTACCGTCTGGGGCTTCGTCGGGGCGGAGTTCGTCTGCCCGCTGATTGAAGAAACCAAACGGCCCCAGCGCGATATTCCGCGCGCGATGATGGTGGGCCTGACGCTGATTTTTATCACCATTATTCTCTACTGCCTCGGTGCCCTGCTGGTGCTGCCGCGATCCGCCCTGACCGGGGACGATCTGCCGCACTTCCTGTTCGCCACCAAAGTGTTCGGTGAAAGCGGCAAGCTGCTGCTGCTCGCCGCCGCCATCACCGCTACCTGCAGCACGCTGAACTCTTCTCTGGCCACTATTCCACGTATGCTGAGTGGCATGTCGCAAAACGGTCAGGCTTTCCCCTGCTTTAACCGCCATAGCCGTAACGGCGTACCGTGGCTGGCGGTGCTGTTTGTTGCCGCGATCACCGGGCTGCCGCTGCTGCTGATGAACGCAGACTCCATCAGCCTGCTGCTGCTGGCCGCCGCAATCTGCTGGCTGCTGGCCTATATCATCACGCATATCAACGTCATCGTATTACGCCGCCGCTATCCGCATCTGCCGCGCCCGTTTCGTACCCCCTTTTATCCACTGCCGCAGGTCCTTGGGATCGTCGGCATGCTGTACGGCATCTGGAACGCCTCCCCCACGCCAGAGATGGCGGGTGAGGTGTTTACCGTCGCAGGCGGCGTGCTGGCCGTAGTCGCGGTTATTGGTGCGCTGTGGGTGAAACTGGTGATGCACAAGCCGCTGTTTGCCCCGGAGCCCATCGAGAAAGCACTGAATCCATCGCTTAAAAGCTAAATCAGGCAGGAAAAACCTGTTGTACCTTACACCGACTGGAGAACAACCGATGAAAAATTACGATACAAAACAGCACAGTACCCAGGACTGGCAGGGTATGGATGCGGCACACAACATCCACGCCTTCGTCGACCAGAAAAAACTGAACGCGGCGGGCCCGCGCGTGATGAACCGCGCTAAAGGGCTTTACGTCTGGGACAATGACGACCGCCAGTATCTGGACGGCATGTCAGGGCTATGGTGTACCGCGCTCGGGTACGGTCGCCATGATTTGATCGACGCCGCCACGCGGCAGATGGAGCAGCTCTCCTATTACAATATGTTTTTCCACACCACCCATCCGTCGGTGATCGAGCTGTCCGAGCTGCTGTTCAGCCTGCTGCCCGACCGCTACAGCCACGTGATTTATACCAACTCGGGATCGGAATCCAACGAAGTGTTAATCCGTACGGCGCGCCGCTACTGGCAGGTGGTGGGCAAACCGCAGAAACGGGTGATGATTGGCCGCTGGAACGGCTATCACGGTTCAACGCTGGCAAGTACCGCGATGGGCGGCATGAAGTTTATGCACGAGATGGGCGGCATGCTGCCGGATATCGCCCATATCGATGAGCCATACTGGTTCGCCCACGGCGGTAATCTGACGCCGGAAGAGTTCGGGCTGAAGTGCGCCCGTCAGCTGGAGGAAAAAATTCTTGAGCTGGGCAGTGGGAACGTCGCCGGATTTATCGCCGAGCCGTTCCAGGGTGCGGGCGGGATGATCTTCCCGCCGGAAAGCTACTGGCCGGAGATCCAGCGCATCTGCCGCCAGTACGATGTGCTGCTGTGCGCGGATGAGGTCATCGGCGGATTCGGCCGCACCGGAGAATGGTTCGCCCACCAGCATTTTGGCTTTGAGCCGGACACCATCACCATCGCCAAGGGGCTGACCTCGGGCTACATTCCAATGGGCGGCCTGATCCTTTCAAGGCGCATGGCGGAAGCGCTGGTCGAACACGGCGGCGTGTTTGCTCATGGCCTGACCTACGCCGGGCATCCGGTGGCGGCAGCGGTGGCGATTGCCAATATCAAGGCGCTGCGCGATGAAAAAATCGTTGAGCGGGTAAAAAATGATACAGGGCCTTACCTGCAACGGAAACTGCGTGAGGTATTTGGCGAGCATCCAATGATAGGCGAGATTCAGGGCAGCGGTCTGGTGGCTGCGCTGCAGTTTACCGCCGATAAAGCCACGCGGAAGCGCTTCGCGAACGAGGATGAGATCAGCTGGCGCTGCCGCAGCTATGGCTTCGAGGAAGGGGTGATTATCCGCTCCACGCAGGGCCGAATGATCATGGCCCCGGCGCTGGTCGCTACCCATGCAGAGCTGGATGAGCTGGTGGAAAAAACCCGCCGGGCAGTGGAACGCACCGCGCAGGAATACAAGATTCGCTAACCTGATGACGGCAGACCACATTTGGTCTGCCGCCTCCCCTTACCGCTCCACCAGCGCAAACTCCTGCTCGCTGTAGCGTTCCCCGGCAATATTCTCCGGGGCAAACAGCGTATTCAGCGTGGCAAGATCGCGGTCGTTAATGACCAGATCGGCCGCCGCGCAGTTATCTTCCAGATGGGCCAGCTGCCGCGCCCCCGGGATCGGCACAATATTCTCCCCCTGCGCCAGCACCCAGGCCAGCGCCAGCTGAGCCGGACTCGCCCGATAGCCCTGCGCCATCTCCGTCAGCTGTACAACCAGCTGCTGATTATGTTCCCACGCCTGCTGCTGGAAGCGCGGCAGATAGCGGCGGAAATCATCTTCGGCCAGCGTGCCTGCGGCCGCCACTTTACCGGTCAGAAAGCCTCGCCCCAGCGGGCTGTAGGGAACAAAACCGACGCCGAGATGACGGCAGGTTTCCAGCAGCCCCTGTTCAGGATCGCGGCTCCACAGCGAGTATTCACTCTGAACGGCAGCGATAGGATGTACCGCCTGCGCACGCTGTAGCGTCTCGCTGGAGATTTCCGACAGCCCCAGATGCAAAACCTTACCTTCGCGCACCAGATCGGCCATGGTGCCCACTACCTCTTCCACCGGCACCGCAGGATCGGGGCGATGCTGATACAGCAGGTCTATCGCCTCAATGCCCAGCCGCTGTAGTGAAGCCTCTGCCACCGCACGGATGTTTTCCGGGCGGCTGTTCACGCCTTTAATGCGCTCCCAGCCCTCGCCTTCATCGGTAATATGGAAGCCAAATTTCGTGGCAACTTTGACCTTACCCTGATGCCCTTTCAGCACACGGCCAAGCAGCGATTCATTGGTAAAAGGACCGTAAACCTCTGCCGTGTCGAGGAAATCCACCCCAAGGTCGAAGGCGCGATGCAGCGTATTAATCGCCTGGCGCTCATCGCTGGCACCGTAGGCAAAACTCATTCCCATACAGCCAAGGCCAATGGCGGAAACCTGCAAGCCTTCAGTGCCTAACGTTCTTTTTTTCATGGTGATACTCCGGTTAACTGGCGATGAAGCAGTTATACTTCTCACGGAATAAATCAACAATTGATGCCATTTAACCGATTTAGTGAAAAATAATCATCAATATGAAAAATCGCACCACGCTCCAGGAACTGGAGATTTTTGCCGCTATTGCCCGCCACCTGAACTTCCGCAAGGCGGCGGAAGAGCGCAACGTTACGCCGTCCACGCTCAGCCATACCATGAACCATCTGGAGCAGCGCATCGGCGTCAGGTTGCTGAACCGCACGACCCGCAGCGTCTCGCTGACCGAAGCCGGGCGCGCTTTTCTCTCACGGATTGAGCCAGCGCTGGTGGATCTTTCCAGTGCGGTCGATGAGCTGAACAGCTGGCGGGCCGATCCGCGTGGGACGGTGCGCCTGAATATGCCGCGCAGCGCCGCAACGCTCTGGCTGCAGCGCATCCTGCTGCCGTTTCGTCAGCGCTACCCGGATATCGCGCTGGAGATCGCCACCAGCGACAGCCTGGTCAATATCATTGAAGAGGGATTCGATGCTGGCGTGCGTTTCGGCGAGGCGATCCCGCAGGACATGGTTGCCATTCCCTTTGGCCCGCCGATACACGGAGCGATCGTTGCCAGCCCGGCGCTGATTGCACAGTACGGTACGCCGCAGCATCCCGAAGGGCTGACGGGCTATCCGTGCATTCAGCGGCGTTTCCCCAGCGGCATGCTGTACAAATGGGAATTTCAGACGGAAGGTAAGGCGTTCGATGTGGCGGTCAGCGGCGATCTGACGCTGGATAACGATATGTTGATGATTCAGGCCGCCCGCACCGGAGCGGGTGCGGCGCTGGTGATGCGCGAGCTGGCGCAGCCCTGGCTGGCCGACGGTTCACTGGTGGAAATCCTCACCGATTATGCCGCAAAGCCTGAGGGGCTCTGGCTTTACTACCCCAGCCGCAAATACCACTCCGCCGCGCTGCGCTGCTTTATTGACTGGGTGCAGCAGATCAATCGGGGCGTGGTAGACTCGCCTGAATCCTTCCATGCAGGAAATCCGCCATGATCGCAGATGAACCGCTAACCCGCTTTGTGCTGGCAGACCGTCCGGCCTCCCACGTGCTGTGCCTGACGCTGCACCGCCCTTCACAGCGCAATGCCTATAACGCAATGATGATTGCCGAACTGGAGCAGTGGCTGGATTACAGCGAGCAGAACCCGGAAATCTGGACGGTGATCCTGACCGGCAGCGGCAGCGCGTTTTGCAGCGGGGCAGATTTGCAGGAGGCGTTTATCGACGGTGGCAAAAAGGTGCGCAACCGCTGCGGCGGCTACAATCCGCTACAGCATCAGCCCCGGCGAAAAATCTGGATCGCTGCCCTGAATGGCCATGCGGTTGGCGGCGGGCTGGAGATGGCGCTGAACTGCGATTTTATCGTTGCCGGCGAGCAGGTAAAAATCGCCCTGCCCGAGGTGACGCACGGCCTGCTGCCGCTCGGCGGAGCCATCGGCCAGCTTGCCGCCAGACTGCCGGTGAATATCGCCCGCGAACTGCTGCTGACCGGCGAAGCTATCGATGCACCGCAAGCGCTGGCGCTGGGACTCTTCAATCAGCTCACCGCGCATGACGACCTGAAGGATGCAGCGCTGGCGCTGGCGGCGCGCATCAATCGCAGCGCCCCGCTGGCGGTGCAGGCGTGCAACGCGCTGCTGAAACAGCATCTGCGCACCACCGCTGATGGTGAGGATACACAGCAGAGCTCCCCTCTGCCCTCCACCGACGACGGTGAGGAGACACATTCTCTGCCCTCCACCGGTGAGGATTCGCAGCAGAAAGCCCCTCTGCCCTCCGCCGACGAGGTGCTACGCCAGCTTCAGCAGAGCGAAGATTATCAGGAAAGCCTGCGCGCTTTTAGCGAGCGCCGCCCGCCACAGTGGCGTGGCAGATAACGGCGGGTAATTCTGCACGAAGCACTGCGGTAGTTTTGAAATACCCTTCTGACGAGAGTAAAGCTCACTCTACAGCGCCTGTGCACGGAACAGCGCGCTCAGCCCCAGGCCGCCCGCAATTCCCAGCATCGCCAGGCCAAAACCGTCTTCGCTCTCCGCCGTCTGTACCAGTTGGCTAAACAGCCGCGTTACCATGATCGCCCCGGACGCGCCGTAGGGATGGCCGAGCGCGATAGCCCCACCCTGGCGGTTAACGCGCTGCTCGTCGATGCCCAACGCATCCAGTGAGCCCAGCACCTGAGCGGCAAAGGCTTCATTAAACTCAATGGCGGCAACGCGGTCGAGGTTCAGCTGTGACTGCCTCGCCAGTAGTTTTTGCGTGGCGGGAACCGGACCCAGCCCGAGGTAGTTGGGGTCCACTCCGGCGCTACAGGCATCAATAAAGCGCAGCCCGCGTACAAAACCACACTCGCGCGCCAGTCGGCGGCTCATGACCAGCAGCAGCGATGCCCCGTCGTTCAGCGGGCAGCAGTTGCCCGCCGTCACGCTGCCGTCGGCGGCAAAGGCAGGCGGCAGCGCGGCCAGCCGGTCAAGCGAGGTTGTCGGGCGCGGGCATTCATCCTGCGCGATCGTCTGCCCCGCCACGTTCAGCGGCACGATCTCATCGCGGAATGCACCCTGTTGCTGTGCGGCAACCGCACGCTGATGGCTGCGCAGGGCAAAACGATCCTGCCGTTCGCGGCTGATGCCGCAGCGGCGGGCCACGTTTTCCGCCGCTTCGCCCATATCCGGGTCACCGATATCGTCCGGGGAAAAACGCGCACGGCCGTAAAAACGCGGCTGCTGCTTCAGCGAGCCGGGCTTCTCTACCCGCCACGGCGCGGTACTCACGCTCTCAACGCCACCGGCCAGATAGCATTCTCCCGCCCGCGCCTGGATCAGACGACAGGCGTTGATCGCCGCCTCCAGTCCGGAACCGCACTGGCGGTCGACCGTCACCGCTGGCACCGCCAGCGGCAGCCCGGCACTGAGCGCCGCCAGACGGGCAATGTTGCCGCCGCCGCCGGTCGCATTGCCGATAATCACCTCATCAATGGCACTGAATCCCTGCGGTAAGGTGGCAAGCAACCGGGTGAACAAGGGTGCCAGCAGTGCTTCCATTGGCAGCCCGGCCAACATACCGTACGCCTTACCTACCGGCGTGCGCACCGCAGCGACAACCACCGGTTGCCAGTCATCTTCCGGCTGATAGTTCAGTGAGATCGGTTCTGAGGTCATGATTTGCGATCCTTATTTCCAGCCCGGCACGTTTAATTTTTCCAGCCGGCGTTAACGGCCAGTGGCTGATGTGATAATAGTGGCGTGGCAATTTGTATTTCGCCAGATGCTCGCGGCATATTTTCGGGATCGTTTCCGCCAGCGTTAATTCCGCCTCAAGAATAGCGACGATCTTTTTCCCCAGGTAATTATCATCAATGGCAATAACCATCGCTTCTATAACACCCGGGATCGCTTTGATCGTCGTTTCTATTTCTGACAGGTAAATATTATTACCGCCGCTGAGGATCATATTTCCCCGGCGGCCGATAATATGCAGGTTCTGCCGTTCATCCAGATAGCCGATATCCGATACCGTGGCACCCCAGGGTGTTTTTTTAAATGCGCCGCCGTCATCACCCCATAAATATCCCTCGATAATCTGCTCGCTGCGAATAAAAATCCGCCCCGGTTGATTCATCGCCACCGGCACATCATCATCGTCGAGGATTTCAATGGTGGTCCCCGGAAAAGCCTGCCCAACGCTGGCCAGAGAGTCGCTGATGCTGTCGTCGTTCAGTGTGGAAACGGCGACAAATCCCAGCTCCGATGCACCGTAATACTCCTGCATCCGCGCTGCGGGAAACAGCGCCCTCGCCTGCCGATAGTGGTTCAGCTCCAGCTTGGCTCCGGCACTGAGCAAATTACGCAGGTCGGGAAACGCTTCCCCATCAGCCACGCGGGCAAAACCGGCAATCATCGTTGGCACCACCACCAGTCGCTGGATCTGCTGCCCGACGATCAGCGCCAGCGCGGCATCGGGCTGCCACTTGCCGAGGCTGTAGAAGCAGCCGCCCGCGTACAGCGTTTCATTCAGGCAGTAGAGGCCAATGCCGTTCGACAGCGGGCCGGGAAACAGCGTTGAGGGCGCATCCGTCAGCTGAAAGATCGCCTCGCCGTTTTCAAAGCTGCTGCGCCAGGAGCGGCGCGATCGGACAAACGCCTTCGGCAGGCTGGTGGTGCCGGAGGTGAAATTGATCAAAAACGGCGTGGTATCATGCATTCCCTGACTGAATGCGGGCCGATCTTCGGTAACAGAAGGAGCACTTTCCAGCCAGCCATCCACCGCCAGCCAGTGGATCTGTAGCGCATCGGCCAGCGCGATCGTCGCCCGATCCTGCTGGTTTAACAGCAGCAGACCCGGCTTAATGCGGCTCAGCATTTCGCGCAGCTGTTCGGCTGGCAGCAGCGGGTCTATGATTGCCGCAGTGAGAGGCTGTGCGGTTGCCGCCAGCCAGGCTATCGGGAAAGCAATCGCATTGCCGGTCGCTATCGCCACGGTATGGCCGTTCGGGGACTCACTGAGAATAAACTGATACAGTGCCTGCGAGCGCTGCCACAGCTGTAACCAGCTCAGCGTCTGGCCATCGATATTCACCGCGATGGCGTGGGGATGTTTTTGGGCATGCTGCTGAACTCTGTCGTGAACCGGCATCAGGCTCCTGCCCCTGGCTGCGGAAAGTGATGGATCAAGGCCTTACGGGTTTCTTCAGGGATCGGGCAGGGCTTATTATCGGCAGGGTTGATGCAGACCCAGACTAATTTTCCTTCGGCAGCCAGAATATCCCTGCCCTGTAAATTCAGGTGAATAGAAAATATTAAGCTGCTGTTACCGAGCTTCTCAATGAATACCTGAGGCTCTACCACATCGTCGACCGATAATGGGAAATGAAAGGTCGCTTCACATTTTTTTACGTGATAAACCACACCGGCCGTCTGCGGGCGAAATAAGGCTAAAATATCTGCACGGCGAAAGGCATTAACCACGGCATCTTCACAATAATCCAGGTAAACTGAATTATGGACGTGACCATTCAGATCGATATCACGCATTGATACGCGAAATGTTTCACTATTATACTGCTGCATAAAAATCATCAACCTGTAAACCAGAAGCTACTAAAGAAAATATACCATGAAAGAGAGTTTATTCACCAGAGCGATGGTCCGCGAGTTCGGTAATATCAGAGATATTCTGCGGCTGGAATCCGGTGAGCAGAGCGAATTAGCTGCCGGTCAGGTACGGGTTAAGATGGCATGGGCGACGATAAATCCCTCTGATATTATTACTATTTCCGGTGCCTATCGTTCACGTATTACCTTACCTTTCGTTCCCGGTTTCGAGGGCATGGGGCATATCGTTCAGAGCAACGACCCTTCGCTTCTGCCCGGTCAGCGGGTGCTGCCGGTGGGCAGTATGGGTGCCTGGCAGACCTATAAGGACAGCGATGCGCAGTGGTGTTTTACCCTGCCCGATTTCGTCAGTGATAAAGAAGCGGCAACCAGCTACGTGAATCCGATGACCGCCCTGCTGATGCTGACGGAAGAGCTGCACTTTACGCCCGGGATGCGGGTAATCATCAATGCCGCCAACTCGGCGATTGGCAAGATGCTGATCCGCATTGCCAGCCACCTGGGCATCAGGGCAATCGCCATCGTGCGCAAGGCGGAGAACCTGGCACTGTTTGACGACTTTCCCGTTGAGAGTGTGCTGAACAGCAGCAGCCCGGATTATCCGCAGCAGCTGGCGGCGCTTCAGCGCGGCGGCGGCGTGGAGGCAATTCTGGACTGCATCGGCGGTGAAGAGTCGCTGTCGCTGGCTGAGGCGCTGATGCCGGGTGGGCAGTTTATTCACTATGGTCTGTTGTCCGGTCAGCCGATCCCTCCGACGTTCTGGCGCAGCCGCCCGGATATTCGTTTTTCTAATTTCCATTTACGGTTGTGGGTACACGGCCACGAGAAGGCGCTGGTGCAGCGTCGGATTGATGAGGTGATGGCGCTGATCCGCGATGGGGTGATTGCCACCGAGGTGGTAGCCGAGTTTGCGCTGGCGGATATTCATCAGGCGGTGGATGCGGTGTTGTCCGGGGCGCTGAAGGGGAAGATTCTGCTGAAGCTTTGAAGGGCTGCGATGTTTACAGCTTGGGACGGTTGCGCTGGCTGGCAGTGCCCCGATCGGGCGGTCCTCGCGCCGCTACGCGGTCCCTTCACTTCGCTCGTCAGCCTCCCGGACCGCCACAGACGGGCCGTCCTGGCCCGGCTGTGACTTT
>NZ_JACVTX010000051.1:0-8666 GCF_016624745.1 Erwinia sp. S43
AGAGAGGAAGAAGAAGCGCAGGCGAAGGGGGAATAACAGTGCGTCAGCACTGTTCACCCCCGGGCCGCAGGCCCGCTGCTTTGCCCGCTCCGTACCGGATTTCACGCACGGAGCAGACACCTGATCAGGCGGCCGCAGCTTCACTGATCTCAATATTAACGATATGCAGACCCGCATTAGCCAGCATAGTGATCAGTCTGTCTACGCTGAAAAGGGCGATTTTGCCCCGTGCCAGCTCTGAAATACGCGGCTGAGTCACACCGAGCGCTCTGGCGGCTTCCTCCTGGCTCAACCCGTGGCGGGCAATCCAGGCATTAATGATGGTCATCAGCTGAGAGCGGATTTTCATATTTTCCGCTTCTTCGTGGGTATCACTGATCGCATCCCATACGTTTTCGAAATCGTGAGTTTTCATTTATCCCGCTCCCGCGTCAGTTCCTTAAAACGTTTTCTGGCCAGTTGCACATCATGCTGACTGGTCGCCTGTGATTTTTTCTGGAAACAGTGGAGGACATACACAGCTTCTTCAAACTTCGCAACATACATCGCGCGGTAGATCCCATCCTGGTCTTTTACCCGGATTTCCCGCACGCCAGCACCAACGGTGGTAAATGGTTTCCAGTCATCAGGGTCCATTCCCTGCTGCACCCTTTCCAGCTGATACCCCATCTCTGTACGCATATCGTGAGGAAAGGCGCGAAGATCATCCAGACTGGTATCGATGAAGCTGAGTTTTTTTCTCATTACATACCCGAACATACGAAATTACGTATAATTATAGTACGCCCGCCCGGTTAAAGCTACCAGGTATCGACCCGGCAGCGCTGATAACCCGGCGGAAAGATTACATCAGCCCCCGGGAGGCCATCGATACGCAGGTGTTACCGGCGACGATGATATGATCCAGTACCCTCACATCAACCGCATTCATCACATCAACAATCTTTCGCGTAACCTCAATATCCTGCCTGGAAACTTCCTGATAAAAAGACGGGTGATTGTGAGCAAGGATCAGGGCTGCCGCGTTAAACGTCATAGCAGCACGCATCACTTCGCGTGGATAAATACAGGTTGTGTTGATGCTGCCGAGGAAGAGTTCGCGATATGCGATTAACTCGTTCTGGTTGTTGAGGAATGCCACGGCAAAGACTTCACGCTCGCTCCCCGCCAGTTTGGCCCTGAAAAACTCTTCAGCCACCTCATTCTTTGTGAATGCTGTACCCGACGGATAGCGAAGATCGATAACTTTTGCTGCTTCTGAAAGGATCTGCGAATGGGATGCCATAGCGTAATTACCCGCATCATCGCGGATAAACAATGAAGAAAGCAGGTTCTGATTGTTTTGATTTTCCACCCATGTTTTGGAAGATTCAGAAGCGGCGGTGTTGACGTTGTGTGTGTTCATGCTGGTTCTCCTTTCAGTGGTTATCCCTTTGCGGCCCATGAATGCGTATTCATTTGTCACCACGGAGCTGATTTCTCCCCCGCTGCGGTTGACGCGGATGATGGTCAGCCATTCACCCCGGCTCAGGACTTTACCGCCCGGAACCATGTCAACACCGGACGCCAGCAGGCTGCCGGTTTCGTCCAGCATGGCGCGTTCATACATCAGGCGATTACGGTAATGACCGGCCCAGCGGTTTTGCCAGTCGATTGTCCGCTGATGGACGCGGACGCAGATTTCACGTGCCTGTTCAGCGTTAATGATTTCATCCGTCAGGGCTGACCATACGGACATCTGGCCTTCATTCTGGCTTTTATCAGCAGGGCGCGGAAATTTTTCCAGGCTGAAGCGGGCATAAACATGATCGCGGTCGGCGATTTTCAGCGCCATATTCCGGTCGAGGGTTTCACATGACCAGAGTTTGATAAACAGACGGGCGTTTTCAATATGCCGTTCTGATTTGCGCAAATCGGCCTCAATTTTTTTGATACGGCGATAACGCACATCCGGGCGCTCTTTATACGTTGCGAGGCGCAAAGATGCCTCTGCACGGCGTTCCCAGTATTCGGAGGTTTCAAACAGGTTAACCGCCCTGCGCATGCCGTTTTCGATACGCTGTGCGTGCTTACGTGCGCGGCGTTCGCTGTGGTGGCCCACCAGGATCGGCTGACCGAAAGGAATGGCGGAGGCAAGTTTATCCACTGCGGTGAGTTCCCGCTCAGATTCCGCAGCGCGTTTGACGCTGTAAACTTCGAAACGCTCCGCGCGTTCTTCCTGGCGTTCAAACAAAGACTGATCTTCATCTTCGATTTCGCCAGCCAGCTCCAGCAGTAAATCCTCGCGGGACGGTGTCCACATCGGAGCCACAAACAGCCCCTGTTTGGGCGCGTATTTAAAGCCTGCGTTTTTCACGAGCGAGTAAGTTTCCTCATCGAGACGTGAATCCGCGTACAGACGTAACTTGTTATCATCAGGGGAATACGTGGCACGGTATTCCGGCCCTTCGGTTTTAAAATCTGATGATTCTGTAGGCTTCGTTGTCGCGCCTTTGATGTTCTGCTGAGTCATGCTGCTTCTCCTTCTGTGGGTTAAATGATGTTTCTGTGAGTATTCGCCGTCGCAGAAGGGGGAGAAGCCGTGCCGGGGAGCGCTGTCAGGGCCGCCGGAGGCGTGCATTTCAGCCTTGTCAGCAAGCGAGCCGGTGTGGCGCACTACCCTGCGACGGAAATACCACAGGGACATCAGCCACCGGAGGGTGAGCAGGACGCAGCCCCGGACGCGGTACGCGCTCCGTCCTCACGTCCCGGTGCTTTTTACCGGGATGCGGTGAGCGCAGGCCACTGCGCGTAAAAGGGCGGCGACTCCGCCTGCGGAGGCAGCAAGCCTGCCCCTGCGTCAGGGATGGACACCCGCTGCCCGGCGGCCTGCCGCAGGGCCGGGCCGTGACAGCGAAGCTGGCCCGGTGAGGAGCATGACAGCCCGCCCGGACGCCCGGGGTCTCATTCCCCTGCCCGTTCATCTCAACATGCAAAACAGGAAGAACAGGAACAACAGAAAGACGAATCCAGTCAGCATCAGCATCAGCATCAGTACAGGACAGCATACTGACCGGATTACCGCAGTGCCCTGCGCCATTATCTTTCGTTCTGTAGCCAGCACAGAGTTGAACCTGAAAAGGCCCGGTTTGAAGACCTGGCCGCGTACATCAGCCCTCAGCTGCCCGGCATGCCTTTTCCTGCGGCCAGCGCCACGCTCCAGCTTCGCCTGTCGGCAATCCGCCTCTGGTATGACTTTCTCATGTATCTGGACCTCTGCTCGGTCAATCCGCTGCCCCGATCTCGCACGCCCGGCATGCTGCATTCCGGCCGGGGACTGGTTCCCCGCGTCGTAAAGCTGCCGCGTATTCCTGACGATGCACAGTGGCAGTCTTTTCTTTATCATGCCGCCGCTTCTCCGCTCCGCGATCGCCTGATGCTGGCATTAACCTACTACGGCGCGCTGCGACGGTCTGAAGTGACCTCGCTCAGTATCGAAGACTTCGATTTCGCGCACCGTCTTATCCGCATCCGGGCAGAAACCACCAAGAGCCGGCGTGAACGGATGGTCTGCTACAGCCCGGCCGTTGCACCCGTGCTGGCGGCTCATCTTGTGCAGATGAAGCGAACCGGAATCTGCCGCGGTGCCCTGTTCCGTTCCGCGTCCGACCGGAATCCTGGCGCGCCGCTTTCATTCTGGACCTGGAGCAAAACGGTCCGGAGATGGGCACTGGAGTCCGGGATGCCGGACATATCAACCCATACCTTCCGGCACCTGCGGCTGACGCATCTGGCCCGCGCGGGTTGGAAGCTGCACGAGCTTGCCACCTATGTGGGACACCGCGACCTGACCACAACGCAGATTTATATCCACCTGTCTGGCCGGGACCTTGCCGCCAGGATGGCTGGCGCGATTGAAACGGCAGATATCAGGATGGCGAACCTTATTTTCAGTACGGAGAAATAACATGAGCCTGCACAAACCCATTGAAAGCAGCTGGCGTCCCTTCGACATAACTGCATACCGGCTTAAGACGTCACTGACGCCCGCTGAACGGGCGGCGCTGGACAGCGCTCATAGCCGTGCAGGTATGTTGCGGATGAAGCCTGCTCCTGACATTATCAGGCCGCTGATGGACATTGCCGGCGTAAGCGGATGCAGCAGCAAAATCGCCGGGCTGGTGATAGCCGGACTCCTGCGCGAGATGCATTCCTCCGGCATGCCGTGCTGGCGATGGACACTCAAATACATTATTGACTGGCCACGCCGCGAGTGATCTGGCGTATTCAGAATGTGGTGCCTGTGCAGGAGACCAGGAAAAAAACACTGATATTTCGGCGGATACCGAATCATCAACTTTTAACGGACGCTACGCTATCAAAATCGTCACTTACAGGAATGACACATGATAGCCGCACTGTTTGAAGCAGAAGCATTTCCCGAAGCACAGCAAAGGTATTTCCAGCTCGCGGCTGACTTAAAGCCTTTATTAGCCGATGTTCGCGGTTTTATTTCCATTGAGCGATTTGAGAGCCTCACAACAAGAGGAAAATATCTTTCCCTTTCCTGGTGGGAAGACGAAGACGCAATTGCCGTCTGGAAGCAGAACCTGATGCATCAGGTTGCTCAACAGGAAGGGAAAGATTCAGTCTTTTCATTTTTCAGAATACGTGTGGCGCGTGTATTCCGTGATTACTCATTTGAAAAAGGACAGTATCAGCATGTATGACATCTATGTCGTTCTGAAAAATACGCCTGGCGCACTGGCTTCACTCGGGAGCACCCTCGGTAAAAATGGCGTTGGTCTTGAGGGCGGCGGTGTTTTTACCACGCCGGATGCCGGTCATGCGCATTTTCTTGTTGGGGATGGTGAAAAGGCTCGCATGGTGCTCACTGATGCGGGCTATGACGTCAGAGGTGTTTGCTGCCCGCTCATCCGCAGGTTACCTCAGGAGCGCCCCGGTGAGCTGGGTGAAATTACCGGTGCCATTGCCCGGAGCGGTATCAATATACTGGTACAATACAGCGACCACAGTAACCAGCTGATTCTGCTTACGGATGACAATGTCCGGGCAGCGGAAGTCACAAAAAAATGGGCAGCCTCTCCGGAATGAGTCTTAATAAATTAGCGCAGAGCGGGTTTTCTGAGTCCGCCCCTGAAAAATCCATGTCCATTGTTGCTGCGGCAATCTCTGATCCCTCACGGGTCAGTATTCTCTGCGCCTTAATGGACGGACGTGCCTGGACCGCAACCGAACTCAGCGCAGTCGCCGGCATTGCCGCATCCACGGCCAGCGGACACCTTTCACGCCTTCTCAGCAGCGGACTGGTTATCTGTCTCACGCAGGGCAGGCACCGCTATTACAGCCTGGCAGGCCTGCACGTTGCGGGGTTACTGGAAAATCTGATGGGCGTATCCATGCATGCGCCGTCCCGGTTCAGATCTAAAACTCCGTCACGCCTCCGTTATGCCCGTACCTGTTTTGATCACCTGGCCGGTGAGATGGCAGTAAAAATGTACGATTTCATGATGACGGAGGGGTGGCTTTCAGCGGATGGTTTAGCTCTTACCACGTTGGGGAAAACGCAGTTTCAGGCTCTGGGAGCCGTGGTCGATCCGCACCCGAGGCGCCGTTCCTGCTGTCCCTGTCTTGACTGGAGCGAAAGGCGCTTTCATCTGGGCGGAGACGCCGGCCATGCGTTAATGACACTGTTACTTCAGAAAGGCTGGATCCTGCGTACGCCGGGTTACCGCGAGGTGAGCGTGACTGCTGAGGGCAAAACGGCCCTGTGGCGCGTTTTTGGCATAGCTGTGGAGTGAACCGGCTTAACCGGTGGTTGGGGTGATTAAATGGAATTTAATGAAAATCAGCGGGGCCGGCTGATGAATACAGGCGACGTGCGGTGTATGGCTGACATGGCATCGCGTTACGCCAGAAAAATATTCAGAAGGCTGAAGAATAATATCGCGACCCGGTTTCTTTCCCGGAATGGGTGATTCATTGATTTCAAGGGGGATCATACCGCTTTCAGGGCGGAGAGAAGCTGCGCAGTTCCGCATTCAGGAGGATGCGTGCGATAGACCAGCCCCAGCTCACGCCATAGCGCAGTCCTGAGACTGCGCCGGATGAGGTGAGTTAACCTGGGCAAGGGGGCTGCAGGTGCCGCCGTACGTAATCTGGATCTGATGCTGCAGGTTTAACTCAGTGGATACAGGGACAGCGTTTTTCGGCAGGCAAAATGCTCATTCAGGTTTCTTTAAACAGGAGGAAAGTGTCATGAGGGAGTGGTTCAGTCAGGGCCAGTCTGAAGTCCGGCTCGAATGGGGTATTTCTGCCGTTGATTATCTAGCCGCAGAGGCAGACTGCGTGATCGTGGTTGATGTCATGTCATTTTCAACCTGTGTCAGTCTGGCGGTTGACAACGGCGCGCGAATATATCCTTTTCCCTGGAAAGATCGCTCCGCGCTGGAATATGCGGCTACTAAAGGGATATCTACCGCCAGTTCTGACAGAAGGTTTACCGGGGAAGGTTACAGCCTTTCCCCGAAATCACTGCAACATATCAGGCGGGGTGAAAGCCTCTTACTGCCTTCACCCAATGGCTCATCCGTGTCATTCAGGGCAAGAGATGCGGGCAGTGCCGTCTTCAGTGGTTGTTTCAGAAATATGACAGCAACTGCAACAGCCTGCAGGCACTACGACCGTATTCTGGTTATTCCCTGTGGGGAAAGATGGCCGGACGGAAGCCTGCGACCGGCGGTTGAGGATTACTTGGCGGCGGGGGCAATTATCTCAGCCACAGGCCGGGAAAATTGTTCACCTGAAGCGCAGGCGGCTGTAGCAGCCTGGACGTTTCACCAGAAAACAGACCTCAGCTTACTTAATGAATGTTCATCAGCGAGAGAACTGAGGATGCGTGGGTTTGCTGCCGATGTGACATTATGCCTTGAACCGGATGTCGCCAGCTCGGCATGCCAGCTTTACGGTGATTTCTACTCCACCGCTGATATGGCAGGGCAGTCATTGCAGAAACAGTAAAACACGGTATATCAATGATATTATTGCTGTCATATCACCCATGTCACAAAGTGAATTTCCGGCGCGTTATGGCACCTCTGACGTGATAAACATTCACACATAGTTAAAGAAAAAAGGAAGAAGAATGAAAATCCGACTCGCTTTACCTCATGAGGCAGAGGAATGCTGGAATGTGAGGAATCTCGCTATACGGGAGGGATGTAAGCCAAGCTACAGCTCCACCGTGCTTGACGCATGGACGCCTGAAAATATGCCTGAAAATTACCGTACAGTAATAGAGGAAAACCCTTTCTTTGTGGTTGATTTACCTGATGTGGGCTTGGTTGCAACAGGGTATCTGGATCTCTCATGTGGAAGCGTCGAAGCGGTTTTTACATTACCAGACTATTTCGGACAGGGCTGGGCCAGCCTGATTATTGAAACGATTAAACACGAAGCGTTGCAACGGGGACTGAAAGAACTCACCCTGTCTTCAACCCCCAATGCACAGACATTTTATGAACAACATGGCTTTGTATTAATCCGGGAAAACAGCTGCCCATCCAAGCTTGCTCAGACAGACTTACGCTGTATGGATATGTCTCTGGAATTAGAGCCCTGACAGGCTTATGGCTTGTAAAGCATCCGGTTTATCAGGGCTGTACTAGCTTATAAGATGTCCCTGGGGTAAGCAGTAACCGGAATCGTCATTCTGCAGCGAGCTGCACAAACGGCGCCGCTGTGAGGGACCTGCGGAGCCCGTGACGAAACACAGCCTAGTTCTTTTATGAACAAACTATAGTCTTAAATTGCGCGCCGAAAAATTTTCGTGGTTTTTCCATTCCACATAAACCACAGCATGTCAGAACGCGTCATGCGCTGCCTTGAGGACCTTTCGCCACGCGTGGAACAGTACAGCATTGACGAAATGTTCCTCGACGTCGCCGGTATCGACAACTGCATCGCCTTTGAGGATTTTGGGCGTCAGCTGCGTGAGCATGTCCATCGCCACACCGCGCTTACCATCGGTGTCGGGATGGGTCCCACCAAAACGCTGGCTAAATCAGCGCAGTGGGCATCCAAAGAGTGGCCGCAGTTTGGTGGTGTACTCGCACTCACGCGGGGTAATCCCCGCCGGACAGAGAAACTGCTTTCACTGCAGCCGGTGGAAGAAATATGGGGTGTCGGGCGCCGGATCACTAAAAAGCTGAACACAATGGGGATCACCACAGCACTGCAGCTTGCGCGCGCGAATCCAGCTTTCATCAGGAAAAACTTCAACGTGGTACTGGAGAGAACTGTCCGGGAACTCAACGGAGAAAGCTGTATTTCCCTGGAAGAAGCCCCGCCTCCCAAACAGCAGATAGTCTGCAGCCGGAGTTTTGGTGAACGCATCACGGACTATGACGCGATGCACCAGGCTGTCTGCCAGTACGCGGAGCGTGCGGCAGAAAAGCTGCGGAGCGAGCATCAGTACTGCAGGCATATCGCAGTCTTTGTGAAAACGTCGCCGTTTGCCGTGAACGAGCCTTATTACGGGAACATGGCCAGCGAGAACCTGCCGTTCCCGAGCAGAGACTCGCGGGATATCATTGCCGCCGCCGTCAGGTCTCTCGGCGGCTTTGTTGAATAAATCAGATTCAGGGCGAGCGTCTCTGCAGCGGGTT
>NZ_JACVTX010000052.1:0-7782 GCF_016624745.1 Erwinia sp. S43
GCGGTGAGCTTCAGCTCGCCGGGAAATCTTTTCCGCAGTGTTAGCGGGCGCATGGCGGCCGCTTACAGGGGGTAACGCACTTTAGTTACAGCATTCATCTGTTTTTCCTGTCCGGGGCCGCTGGCCCCGGGCGGGGAAAACCGGCGGGCAACACAAAGGCACGGCGCTGATGTTCGTCTCTTTCCCGTATCAGGGGCACTCTCTGTTTGTTGTAACTAATCTGACTGCCCCGCACCTGGTGCGGGGAGGTGCTTATATTTTCCTACCATCGGCGCTGAAGCCTGGATATGGGGGGGTTATGCCTTGAACGTAGTGAAAGGAGCTATCCCGGACGCAGCGTTCAGCTGCTCCGAATACTCCCTTTTTAAAGGGCATGTTTAGTTCAGAAATAACGTTCGAAATTAAGCGTTACTGCGGGAGGGGTTTCGAAGTTAATCCGGTGATAAATCTGCCGTTCGAATTTAACTGCATGTTCAGTAGCCCGCCACCGTCGTTTTTCTGACTGTGATAACAATAATGCGTTCCGGATACGGCATTTGCCACCGGCTACGGACGTGTGCCGCCCTGCCGGACTGCCTTTTTCGGCAAAATTCCAGCACAGAAACCGCGATATACGCGGTTAAGTTGAATGTGGTGTATCAGAGAGGTATGCCGGCCTGCTCAAGCAGAAGGGCGTAATAGCGCTCAGGATCGGAGAGATGCAGCTGCGGATGCAGTGCCTTTACCGCGCGCTCTGCCTGCAGCTGCTGCGCGGTCGTACACTGGCCACTCGCCACCCAGCGCATCCAGCCGGTACGGTTTGGGGACTTATCACGTTTTGCGGCACGCAGCTGCACCAGGTTGTCGCTGTGACGGTCGAGCTGAGCGCCCAGGTCGTTCTCCAGCTGGCGACGTTCGGCGCGCAGCTCGGGGCTGACCACCCAGCGTTTTATCTGGCGCAGGCGGTTTTTCAGGGAGTGGTGCTTCTCGATATCCATACCCAGGCGAGCCATGCGTAACAGATGGCGCTCGTATTTCTCACGCAGTGACTGAGCCACGCCTTTTGTCACCGCCCACTGGCGGTATTTGTGCAGCCACTGCCGGATGTCTTCCACGGCGATCCCGCGTGACGTAAAGCAGCGTTCGGTCAGGAATATACGCACGGGTTTGTTCTGACCGGAGTCCGTATCCCTGTCGCGGTGTACAACGACATAGTCCAGTTCTTCCAGTACCCGCAGTGCATGAAGCGCCACGTCATAGGCTTTACGTCCGTTCTCATACACATGCAGCGCGTTCATACGTCTGGCGATTTCTTCCAGGGGAAGCATGACTTCAAACATATAGTAGCTGTCCGGGCTGTAATCGCTGTTGGCCGCGAGTACCAGCGAAAGCGCGGTGAGCGCTTCCCGGCTCTCTGAACGCGGCGTGATACGCATCGGTTTCGGGCGGAAGGACGGATCGAATATGCGACCATAGGGCGTGTAGCCGGTACGGCGCAGGGCGATCAGATCGCTGTTACGGCACCAGTCGTGCTGACGGAAACAGGCCACCACTTTCGACGCGGTTCCACGCGGGACGCTGCCGGTAAAAACAGGCGTCAGATGACGGTGTGTTTTTGATGTACCACGGCGAAGCCGGTTAGACTCCCCACGGCGGGACGGACGGTAAACATCCTGATGATTTGACGCTGATAATTCAGGCACAGCCCCCTGCACTTATGTTGCGCAGAAGGAGGGGCCGTTGCAGGTGTTGAGTTTTCCTGTGCATGGCACTATACTCCTCCACATAGGACAACAGTTCTATGTGGATTTTGTGGCCCCGTTAATCTCTTCCTCGTCGCCAAACAGTCGGAGATTATCGGGGTTTTTGCTTTTCTGAAGCCTGTCAGCCAGTTACTTCAGTCCCTGCCACCTTACGGCGTGGCCGGCCAGAATTCATTAACGCTCAGCAATTTATCACTCACGCCATCATCTGGCAAGAAAGTCATTGAGTCACTCTACTTCAGGATCTGCCTTCTTCGCCAGCTCCTCTTCGATCAGCCGCTCAATCATACGAGCCTGGGTTAAACCATGCTCCTCGCACAATTTCTGAAACCCTGCTTTGTGTGCTTTATGAATGAAAACATATAGCTCTGTATGGGTTTCTTTCTTTCTTGCGACAGAACGTCGCTGCTTTTCAGCGCCAGAAAGGGGATTCCCCTTGCGGTAAATTCGTTTTGCTGTTGAAGAAGATTCTGTTTTTGCAGTCTGTGACATATCTTCTCCTTCAGAAATTTTTTTCGTCATTTCCGGAGGATACTACAATTTATGATGATCGGCGACAGTTCTGAATCTGAAGTGAGACACACGTTGTCGCGTGAGTCTGAAGAGTGACACAGGCCCGACCAGTTACGGTAAATTAGCTGGCAGGTTTCCTGATTACCCTGAGTATGCCCTCAATAATCCAGTCAAAGAGTTTCAGCAGTAATTCCGTACTCACTGAGTGCCGGTACTTCTCTGTCAGAATCCTTTTTTGACCGGGTTATAAAACCGGTGAAGCACTATACGTTTACAACTGAACCCGAAATATGGATTGCCGTCAGTTCTAACTGGTTTCATTCGTTTGCATCAGCAACGGTAAATGAAGCTCATTCGGCTGGTTTAAAAAAAACACAAAAAGGCTTTTTTACTTGGAGTGGCTGAAGAGAATGTAGAAGATAAAAACTCATCAGATGATGAAGCTTCTTCGAAGAATGCTAAAAAAAACGCGAAAAAATACAGCGACGCGAAAGAGATATGTCGCGTTTTTATCAGGGCTGGCCTGTCAGTGAGATAGCCATCCGCCAGTCGTTCTCAGAATACTGTGTATATAAAAAGGTCTTCCACAAGACTGGTATCTCTGCAATGGAATTCAGATACAGACGCTAGAAATTTATATCAGTTCTCTACTGCTAAAATCCGCGAAGAACGCGGAACGAAATTAGTGATATTTTTAACGTCAGTCACTCTCAGATATATCACGCCGTAAGGAAAGTGGCGAAAAAATAAAAATAAAACCTCCTGGTGAAAAATAGAAAAAACTGTCAGCACAGGATATTGAAGATATCAGGATTAAGCTTTACCAGGGACACTGAGAAAAGACATCCTGAAACAGCACAAGATAACCGCCACAACACTGATTAAATATATCGGCAAAGATCTCTCACAAAAATAAATCTCGAAGTCGTTTCGAAGACAAAGTTGTCAGGCTCAGGATGATGGTTAAAACGATAAAAGAAACGACTGAAATTCTTGACGTAAACACTCAGTACATTAATGATATACAGAAATAATTTAATGACAATTCTGACGCAGAAGGAAAGCGCATGAAATATGATAACCGTAATCCTCTTTCTAAACGTGGCAGTAATCAGGCAGTCAATGCCGCCCTGCTCGGTGGTCATACCAGAAATAAGTATATATGCAATACGGCATTAATGCACTGACACTACGCAGGTATATTCGCAAGACGCTTGAAAAAAAACTGACAAGATAAGACAGGGAAATGAAATGGCTGATAGTAAAACCCCAAAAAACCACAAATCCCAATAGATATTAATAAATATAATTTGTGGTGGCAGGCTGACCTGCCATCATAATCAGGGAAAGAATTTTTTTAGTCTCCCTGCTACTTGTTCTTTCATTTTTTCTAACCATTCAGGATCAAGAATAGAAGCATTTTTTATGACTCTTGACTGGTCAATAGTTTCTTTTTGCACACCGAAAATGGCATCTACAACGAACCCTGTAATGATCGAATTTTTAGCGATAAGCTCAAGTTTTTCATCCAGAGTTTTTTCATCCGGCCCTTTTTTCCTGGAATTTTCATGCACGCGCAATCCAAGTTTGAACATTTCCATAACGAATGCAGAACGGTTTGCTGTTTCTCTGCTTTCTCCATCTTCCAGCCTGGCCTGTACATGCTGATCGACCTTTTCGAGGAATGAGTAAGGTATAGTGAGATTCACACGGTTTCTTTTATTTTCAGAATCTTGAGACATCGTTTTTTCCTTTAAAAAATAATTTAAGCCATCAGCGGTTTAAGGATACTCACGTACCATACTCTAACCTGCGCTCATTTAAATGGCTAATCAGGTTACCATATGGTTACCACGCAGTCACCACCCGGTAACCACTGGAAAATTCCCGTCATGTAAATGCCGTTTTTCAGGTAACCACGCGGTAACCCTGTTGTTACCGCGTGGTTCGGATGGTAGTTATGTTCATGATTTTAATATAAAGCACTTCGTGGTAACCACCAGGTAACACTGCAGTACACACTTAAGCACCACGTGGTAACCCTTACTTGATCGATTTTCATCCTGTTTCTTGTTATATATCTGATTTACATCAGTTAAACAGGAAAAATTTATTTTGCGAGTGGTGTGTAAAAATATCGGCATCGTGATATTATAGCTTTGTACCTCGCCCTTTTTCCCTTTAAAAACCGTTGGCTTTATGCGATCTATTTTTCTTGCAATCGCCCTGCTGGCGACAGGACTCAATATATCAAAAGCTTTGGCTGACTGTTTTAATCAGGCTGGCCAGTGGTACTCAATAGATCCCGACTATCTGCGCGCAATCGCCTGGCAGGAATCCCGCCACAATCCGAAGGCCATAAATTATAACCGGGACGCGAAAGGTAAAATTACCAGTACCGATTACGGCATCATGCAAATCAATAATGCCACGCTCAGAAAATTCAGAAAGGAATACCCGGAACTGACGGCTGAAAAATTACGGGCCGATCCCTGCCTTAACATCTATGTTGGTGCAATGGTACTGAGAAGGAACTTCAATCAGTACGGAACAGGGTGGCTTGCATTGGGAATGTATAATGCAGGTGTAAAGAACCGGGAGATCACTATCAGGAACCGCTACAGATATGCAATGCTCATTGACGGGCATTACAAAAAAATCAAAGTCGGAACTATACCGCGTAAGGTATTTGAGAAAAATTAAATGTCGGAACGGTTTTATCCCTCCTGATGCTTCCTCGATATCCTGAACCGAATCTTTTTTATCCGGTTCGATGCCGGATTAAATCAGAATGCGACAAAGGAGCCTTTCGGCTCCTTTTATAAATCACTCCGTAACCTCCATAATTCGTCTTATCTCGCCGTCAAAACCCTGACTGTGCCAGAAAAGCGCCTGCCCCGTTCTGTACAGTGCGCCCGATTTGTTATTTTCTTTATCAACTTTAACCCCTTTAAATTCTGCACCGTATTTCTTATGAATCTCCGACAGTGCTTTATCGAGGATTGCATCGGTAAACTCCTTTTTCAGATAAATATACCCACGCCACCATAAACCACATTGAAGGCAGAAAGACAGGAAACGGACATTTCCTGTGACGAATCAAAATTGCTGTCCCTGTATTTTTCGGTCAAAGATTTAGCGTTTTCTTCAGTGGGTCCATCAGTCCAGGAAACCGTAATGCTGTCATAATGATTTATCCGCACGGAAAATTTCACACCAGGGAACTGTGATTTAAGTTCTTTTCTGATATTTTTTGTTACCTGAGTCGCGCCGGACTGTTCCTGTGATAGATGACTGTATCGTGTATCTGTTTTCAGCTGGATACAGAGATTTTCAAAAATGACCTTAGCTCTTTCAATTTGCTGTCGCTTATTTTCTTCAACCCCCAGGCAGTATGAAACCAGCTGATCCAGTTCATCCCCGGATATGACTTCATCTGTTACCGACCACTGCACACCGTGAAGAATGCTTTCAGGGAGACTTCGGGAAATACTGCCATTAAAAAATGCAATATCAAATTTAGCATTTCCGCCACGCGTCATTATTCCTCTGACGGAACCGACTGTTTCCGTTTTTTTCCCCATCAATCGCAAATACAGCCCCACGGCCTTTATTATAAAGATTCGTACTGACAATCTGACCGACTGACAGTGGATTTCTGATATTCATATTTCCAGCCGATGATTCTGTGAGTATTTGCCGTCGCAGAAGGGAGAGAAGCCGTGCCGGGGAGCGCTGTCAGGGCCGCCGGATGCGTGCATTTCAGCCTTGCCAGCATAGCGAGCCGGTGTGGCGCACTACCCTGCGACGGAAATACCACAGGGACATCAGCCACCGGTGGGTGAGCAGGACGCAGCCCCGGACGCGGTACGCGCTCCGTCCTCACGTCCCGGTGCTTTTTACCGGGATGCGGTGAGCGCAGGCCACAGCGCGTAAAAGGGCGGCGCCTCCGCCTGCGGAGGCTGCAAGCCTGTAGTGGTCCAGTCATTTAGGACACCCGCTGCCCGGCGGCTTGCCGCAGGGCCGGGCCGTGACAGCGAAGCTGGCCCGGTGCGTAGCATGACAGCCCGCCCGGACGCCCGGGGGCTCATTCCCCTGCCCGTTCATTTCAACAGGCAAAGCAGGAACAGGAACAGGAACAGGAACAGGAACAGGAACAGGAAACTAATCATTCACAATGTGAATGAGAACAGAGGGAGAAGAGAAGACGGCAGAGAGAGGAAGAAGAAGCGCAGGCGAAGGGGGAATAACAGTGCGTCAGCACTATTCACGCCCGGGCCGCAGGCACGCCCGCTTTTCAGCCCCGGCAGTGACCGCATCATAAATACCGGCACCGTTCCTGTCCCTTACAGGACTTCGGTATCAGGCTGTCACACCGGCGACAGCCTGCGGGTCTGTAAGAAACCGCCCAACTGGCAGGGCAGTCTGCGTGATCAGTGTTTCAGGGCTTCGATAGTTTCAATCGGTAACCGGGTAATTTCATTGATAAGCTCAACGTTCATACCTTTGTTAAGCATACTACGCGCGATATTCTCGGCGGTTTCCTGGCTACCTTTCTGGATGCCCTTCAGCACACCTTCCTGAATCAGCTGCTCTGCCATTGTCATCAGTTCCCCCTCGCGTTGTGGCGCCTTGTGTCTTAACTCTTCAAGGAATGCACGGACGTCTGTGTTATCCCGCCCACTCCACAAAATATAGTGCATTATTGCGCTGAACTGCTCGGCTGTCAGCGCGGTTTTCAGCGTCAGCAGCGCGATATCGTCGATAAACTCCATCATATCGCGGGTGCGGATATGCTTCATCACCAGCGAAAGCAGGGCCACGCTTTTGTGCTGCATCAGGTCTTCATCCGGTATCGCGGTAATGTCTGCGAGTGGAAAATCACGGCTGTAGACTTCCCGCGCCAGTTCCGGCTGGTCAAAACACGCCAGCCAGTTCATCGGGTACGGATGCGGTGACGGTTGCCCCGCGTAGAATAACAGCGGTATCACCACGGGCACCGTTTTGCTTTTGTGCTGCGTGATATGCTGCTGCATTGCGGCGATGGCGTAACGCATCAGCCGGAATCCGATAAGGGCATCCGCGCGACTCTGATGCTCAATCGTGACGTAAATATACCCGCTTTCGCCGCCGCCGATCTTCACCCTGTACAGAATATCGCTGTAATACGCTTTCAGATCCGGCTCGATAAACGAACCGGGCTGAAGGGCCAGGGTATTCATGTCGCACCGTTCACGCCACTGTGCCGGAAGGTGAATTTCCAGCAGGTCGCGCGCCGCTGCCGGATCGCTCAGTACAGCTTTGAAGACATGGTCATGGTGGCTGATTTTTTGTTTTTTCTTCTCTGGCATCGTTCGCCTCTCTCTGCGCTCTGCCGTCAGGGTAACAGAAAGCGGGAAATCCCGCTTTCTGTGCGTGCTGACAGTAATCCGCTGACGGCCTGAGCTGTTGCCTGTGTCATGTGTTTGTCCTTTCTGCGGCTTTGTTGAATAAATCAGATTCAGGGCGAGCGTCTCTGCAGCGGGTT
>NZ_JACVTX010000053.1:0-5875 GCF_016624745.1 Erwinia sp. S43
GACCCGTCTTCGGCGGTCCGCCCGGCCGGATGCTGTAACCGAAGGCATCACGCAGCGCGTGACGCGAGGACCGACCGGAAGCCACGGCAGAGGCTGGGAACCCTACACAATCTTGCCGCAATCCCGGCAGAAGCTGGGAACCCGGCACCGTTTTATCAACGACCCCAGCCTAAAAACTTACTCCGCCCGCACTGCCCGACGCCTCCCCGACATCACATAACCGGCGCAGGCACAGGCCGCAATAAACCACGGAATAAACTTAATCAGCGCCGAATCACTGCCGCTAATCAACTGCAGATTATCAATCACCAACACAATCGTTATCAGCATAAAAATAATCGCCAGCAGCGGAGCCCAGAACACCTGCCAGGCACTGTTATCATGCTCAACGCGATAACGGAAAAACACGATAACCGCCGCCGAAACCCCCACCTGCAACATCAGAATCGCCAGCGTGGCAATCGCCGAACCGAAGGCAAAAATATGCACCATCGGGTCCATATTGGTACTGCCCATCCCCGCCAGCAGCAGCAGTAAAATCACGCTGTGCATATGACTGGCCTTGTGCGGCGTCCCGTTGGTCGGATGCGTCTCCGACAGCTCCTTCCAGATCAACCCGTCGCGGCTGATGCTGTAGATATAGCGCGAAATATTGTTGTGGAAGGCCAGTGTGGCCGCAAACAGGCTGGTAATCAGCAGCACCGACATGGTTTCAACCGCCCACTGGCCGACGTACTGCCGGGTGATATCAAACACGAAGTTGCCGGGATCTTTACTGGCGATCGCCGCAATCTGCTCAAAGCCGTAAACCTGCACAAACGACCAGCTGGTGAAACAGAAGAAGGCGGTAATAATCACCAGCGCACAGATCGTGGCGCGTGGAATGGTTTTCTTCGGCTCCCGGCACTCCTCGGCATAGATTGCCGTGGACTCAAAACCGATAAACGCAGCGATGGAAAACACAAAGGCGATGCCGAGATTACCGTGCATAAACACCGACGGCTCAAATGAACTGAAATTCAGCGGGCCGCTCTTTTTCAACAGAATCATCACGTCGGTCAGCAGCACAATCGCCACCTCGGCCAGCATCAGCACGCCCAGCAGTTTGCCGCCGACCTCAACCCGCTTAATGCCCAGCACCCAAGCGATGACCGCAAACAGCATGCTCAGCGCCCACCAGGGAATATGGGCCGCCAGATGCTGCTCCAGAAACAGGCTGCTGAAGAAACCGAGCATCGCCATAATCGCCGTCTGCACCGAGAAATAGGCCAGCAGCGCCAGCATGGAAGCCGATGCGCCCCAGCTTTCACCCAGCCCCTTTGAGATATAGGTGTAGAACGCCCCGGCATCGGTGACGTAGCGGCTCATGGTCAGGTAACCGACGGAAAACAGCATCAGGATCAGGCAGGCGATAATATAAACCACCGGAATACCGCCGCCGTTTCCGGTGAAAATCGCCACCGGCAGCCCGCCGACTACCCCGGTAAGGGGGGAGGCCGCCGCCACAACAAAGAACACCAGGGAAGAAAGTCCGAGGGTATTTTTTCGTAAACCGCTTGAGTTACTCATCGCCAGCGCCTTATTGCAGAGTGAAATCGAACCCAGAGAAGTGAGCTTTCTGAGCAGGAAACTGATATGCATCATTTCTCAGCGGTGAGGGCGGCGATAGAAAAAATCGGACAGCACGGCGGTGCAACAGCTGCACCATTTCAGTGCTACTTTCTGCTAACGGGTCGCTAACCTTGCGCTAACGACCGGGGTTCAGTGATGGCGAATACGACCGTTGTAGGACTCGTGCAGCGTGCGGCGCTGATAGTCCAGCGGCGTGGTGCTGACCAGCTTTTTGAACTCGCGCAGGAAGTGCGATTGATCGCTAAAACCCAGGTCCAGCGCGAGGTCGGAAAATGACACCGCGCCCTGCTGATGCAGGCTGTTCAACGCTGCCTGGCAGCGCATAATGCGGCCGAAGGTTTTCGGCGACATCCCGGTATCCTGCCTGAACTGGCGCTGAATCGTCCGGCAGGTGTAGCCGGTCAGTGACTCCAGCTGCTCAATGCGGATATTGCCTTTTTGCCGCAGGATGGTCTGAATACTCAGCCCGGTCACGGCAGACGTTTTGCGCACCAGTCGCGAGGTAAAATGCTGATTAAACAACTCTATCTGCCGCGAGAACTGCGAATGGCGCAGGATCTGCTCGCAGGCCAGCCGGGCATCCGGCACCACATCCAGAAAGTTAAACTCGCGATCGGTTAACTCCTCCGCCACCAGGTCCAGAAAGTCCGGCACCACCCCCGGCGCAAAGCGTACGCCGAAGTAGCGATGATCGCGGATCAGCTCCGCGCTGCGTGCTTCCAGCGTGGTGCCGCACACCCGCGCTACCGGCTTTAGCGCATCACAGTCAAACACGATATCCACGCAGCCGTCCGGGATGGCCAGCGTCAGGCTGGCGGAGTGCGCCACGTCAAAACTGTAGAAGTGAGCAATCGCCGGATGGCGGGAGGCCATCAGCGAGTACTGATGCGCCGCGCTAAGCACAAACCACGGCTGTTCCGGCTGGATGACGGCGCTCTGGCCGCAGGCAAGATCGTGTGACATAGGCGGTTCCTGCATAGCAATGATGATGCTCAGTCAATGCAATCAGGGTGCCACTTCCGTTTTGGGGCGTTTCAGCGCGTGTCGCAAATATTCAATACAGCCCCGGCAGCCTCACGATATTCATAACGCAATTCCTGCGCTATCACCCGTTTTCCAGAGGCGACCGAGATGACCGACAACACCAGAATTGATTTTCTCTACCTTTCCGAGCAGGACATGATCCGTGCCGGAGTGACCGATATGGCCAGCTGTGTGGATACGATGGAGGAGATGTTTGGCCTGCTGTATCAGGGCGACTATCGTATGGCCGGTGCCAATAACGACTCCCACGGTGCGATGGTCACCTTCCCTGAAAACTCGCCGTTTCCCACTATGCCGAAGCCGACGGCTGACCGCCGTCTGATGGCGATGCCCGCCTACCTCGGCGGCAGCTTTTGCACCGCTGGGGTGAAGTGGTACGGCTCGAATATTGCCAATCGGCAGAAGGGGTTACCGCGCTCGATCCTGATGTTCACCCTTAACGATGCCGACACCGGTGCACCGCTGGCGCATATGTCCGCCAACCTGCTTTCCGCCTACCGCACCGGGGCGGTGCCGGGGGTCGGCGCTCGCCATCTGGCGCGTAAAGATTCCCGAGTGATTGGCCTGCTGGGGCCGGGTGTGATGGGAAAAACGGCCGTTGCCGCGTTTCTTGCCGTCTGCCCGCAGATCGACACCATCAAGGTGAAAGGGCGCGGGCAGCGTAGCCTGGACAATTTCATCTCCTGGGTCACCGCCACCTGGCCGCAGATCGCCACCGTGCAGGTGGTCGATACCCTCGAAGAGGTCGTGCGCGGTTCCGATATCGTTACCTACTGTAGCTCCGGCGAGGTGGGCGATCCGGCGACCTATCCGATCGTGAAGCGCGAGTGGGTGAAGCCCGGCGCGTTCCTGGCGATGCCCGCACTGTGCAATATCGACGAAGGGATGGAGCGGGCCGACGTGCGCAAGGTGCTGGATAACACCGGCCTGTATCACGCCTGGTTCGAGGAAGTGCCCAAACCAGCCCACCACACCATTCCCGTTATCGGCGTGCGCTTTATGGACATGCTGGCCGCCGGACAGCTGGCCCCGGAACAGCTGGAAGACATCGGCAAAATCATCGCCGGGGACGCGCCGGGCCGCCTGAACGATGACGAAATTATCATTATGTCGGTCGGCGGTATGCCGGTTGAAGACGTGGCCTGGGGCACGGTGGTTTACCGCAATGCGCTGGCCAACAACATCGGCGTCAAGCTGAACCTGTGGGACAGCCCGGCGCTGAGCTGAACCTGTTTGCACGCTTCTCCCCCTGATACGTTTACCTGAATGGAAGAACAACATGACCAGAATCATCAAAGTAAAAACCGGATCGATCTTCGAAGAAAAAGCCAGCTACTCGCGCGTGGTGGCGGTCGATAACTGGATCTACGTTTCCAATACCGCCGGGCGCAACCCGCAGACCAAAGAGATCCCCGAGGACATTGCCGAACAGACGCAGCAGGTGTTTGCCAATGTTGAGCAGGCGCTGGCGGCGGTAGATGCCACGCTGGCCGACGTAATTTGTTCACGCCTTTTTATTCAGGACCCTGCCGATATCCATACGGTGATGGCTATCGTCGGCGAGAAATTCCGTGGCATCGACCCTGCCTTAACGGCTACCTGCCCGCCGCTGGGTTCCACGGTGTACAAAGTGGAGCTGGAGGTTACTGCTTACCGTGGAGCCTCTACTGCCAGCGTTGAAAAGCTTAACGTTTCTCAGTAATTCACTCAGCATAAGAAGGTGATGGCGATGGCTCCTGCGATAACGCCGGTACAAACGTCCGCGAACTTCCCGCCGCAAACCACGGTGGTAATTATTGGCGGCGGTATAGTCGGCCTGACGGCGGCGCTGACGCTGGCGGAACGAAATATTCCAGTTGTGGTGCTGGAAAAAGGCCGCATAGCCGGGGAACAGTCTTCCCGTAACCTCGGCTGGGTGCGGAAAACCAGCCGTCTGGCCGAGGATATTCCGCTGGCGCAGGCCGCCGATCGGCTATGGGCGGAGATGTCGGAACGGGTCGGCAGTGATGTCGGCTATCGTCAGGCAGGCATTATGTTTGCCGCCCGCACGGAGGCACAGATGGCGATGTACGAAGGCTGGCTGAAATCGGTCAGTTCTCTGCATCTGGATTCCCATCTGCTGAGCGCGCAGCAGATCGCCGCCCAGGTGCCTGGCGGCAGCAGTCAGTGGGCCGGAGGGATCTTCACCCCATCCGACGGGCGGGCGGAGCCGACGCTGGCCTCCAGCGCCATTGCCCGCGCGGCGATGGCCAAAGGGGCAGTGATTGTTGAGCACTGCGCGGTGCGTACGCTGAGTACGACAGCGGGCAGGGTCAGCGGTGTGGTGACCGAACGTGGGGAAATCCGCTGCGAGCAGGTGCTGCTGGCTGGTGGTATCTGGTCGAGGCGTCTGCTGGGCAATCTGGGGATTTCGCTACCGGTGCTGCCGCTGGTGTGCTCGGTACTGCGCACGAAGCCGATGAACGGGCCGACGGATATTGCCGTGGGTGCACCGGATTTCTCCTTCCGTAAGCATATCGACGGCGGTTTTATCATTACTCAGCGCGGTGCACTGGACGCGTCGCTGACGCTGGACCATTTTCTGTTGGGAACGCGCTATCTGCCGCAGCTTCGCGCGCAGCGGGATTTTCTGCGGATTAAAATCGGCACGCCGTTTGTCCGCGATCTGATGCTGGCGCGGCGCTGGCGGTCCAGCAGCCGCACGCCGTTCGAGCAGGTGCGGACGATGGACCCGCCGGTGAATGCGGGGCTGAATCAGGAGGCGCTAACCAACCTCAGGGAGGCGTGGCCGGTGTTTTCGCAGGCGGAAATTGCCGAAGCGTGGGCCGGAACTATCGATGTGACGCCGGATTCGAATCCGGTTATTGGCCCGGTGGCGAAGCTGCCCGGTCTGACGCTGGCGACTGGTTTTTCCGGGCACGGTTTCGGCACTTCACCGGCGGCAGGGCAGCTGGCGGCGGATCTGGTGTGTGGGGATGCGCCGCTGATCGATCCTGCGCCGTACCGGTTCGATCGCTTTTGAGGGTGCAGCCGGGGCGCGGATAACACTGCGCCGGGTACTCAACTTTTGCAGATGTTGCTGATAAAACCGCGCCGGGTTCCCAGCCTCTGCCGGGGCTTCCGGTCGGTCCTCGCGTCACGCGAAGCGTGATGCCTTCGGTTACAGCACCCGGCCGGTCGGACCGTCGAAGACGTGTCG
>NZ_JACVTX010000054.1:0-5854 GCF_016624745.1 Erwinia sp. S43
ATGTCGGAAGATCTCTAAAAGTGAATGGCCCGTTTTACCGGGATACTTACAGGGGCATTAACCGGCACACTTGAAGAGGGTAAGCGGGCAGACATTCAGATAATTAATCCCAATACGCTGAATATGGCAGGATTTGGCGGTGGCGACCCGGCAGCCCTCATCGTCTACTCGGCTCAACCGGAAAATGTGGAGACGGTCATTGTCGACGGCCGCATTATCAAAGCAGATGGAAAACTGCAGGGTATTAATCTGGAAGAGCAGCTAAGAGCGTCTAATGCCTCTGCAAAAAAACTTCTGGAGCACAGTGAATCGCAGATGTAACGAGGCCTGCTAATGTGCCAGCCATGAGGATATAACAATGTCCGCTTCTGACAAATAGCGGTATGAAAACAATATAGTCAGTTCCGCTGTGAGCGAACAGCGGACATTTATCAAGCACCAACGCGTTAAACTTCTGGGGGAGATCCTCAAAAGGACATTACCTTCTTTTTGGACTCTCCTCGGCCAGCCTGAAGCGATAAACATACCAGGGTGCATGCGTCTCGTCTTTGCCGTGGTTATTCGTGCCGATGGCTTCAATCTGCGGTGCGGGAATATACATCCAGCCACTTTTATCAATCACCAGCGCATCCGGCGTAATCAGCCGGTTATCCTGTATCAGCGTTTCCCGCACACCCTCAGGTGTAAGCCGGTCAATTGAGCGTTTCTCGACGTTGGATAAATACAGATTGCCCGCGGCGTCGATGGCGGAACCGCCAATTGAAGGGATATCCGCAACTTTTTCCAGCTGTTTCTCCAGCATGGCATCACTCAGAGCCGCATCACGCAGCAACGCGGTCCGGATACGATATAGTGGACCGGTTGGGGTTGCATAATATAGCCATTCACCATCTGCAGTAACTTCAATAACGTCACTGTGTACCGCAGGCTT
The DNA here is from genome assembly GCF_016624745.1 of Erwinia sp. S43. NCBI lineage: Bacteria > Pseudomonadati > Pseudomonadota > Gammaproteobacteria > Enterobacterales > Erwiniaceae > Erwinia > Erwinia sp. S43. The sequence continues at coordinate 932 of NZ_JACVTX010000054.1, forward strand.
TTTACCGCCAGCATCCTGTAAAACACGGCCTTTGAAACCGCGCTGTACGGCATTTTCTGGCTTACGCAGCAGGGGAGAGGATGATAGCCTCCTCACTGTTTTGCCGCTGGCTAAATCATGGATGATAATTCCGCCAAGGCCGGAGTCTGTGACGTAAATAAACGAGCCGTGAATACGCAGATCGTTGGGCGCGCCTCCTTCCGGCAAGGAGGTTTTATCAAAACGGATAAGCTTTTTCACCTCGCCGGAGGTCCGATCGAAGGCGATCAGTTTTGCCGCGCCAGGACTGGTTTTTTCTCCCTCAGCTGCACCCTGATCTACCACCCACAGCAGGTTGTCGCCAAAAATATGACAGGCATTGACGTTAACCAGCGTGTTGACGCCATCATCGCCGGGTTGCCAGCGATTCCACTGATTACCCGGAAAGGCGACCGGCCCTTTTTCGGTGATTCGGGCTAAGGCAGGCGACTTAAAATGTCCCTGAAATCGGGGAAAGTTCAGGAAGCAGGCACCGTCGGTTGCTACGGCAATGCCATTGGTCAGCCAGGGCGATTGAGCGAAACGCTGCAACGCCGGCCTGGTTGCTGATTTCGCAAAAGCCAAAACGGGACTTGCCAGGCAAATTGCGGCCAGGCTGCCGCTGATAAATTCTCTGCGCTGCATTATCTACTCCTGTTCCGATGATTGGGTGGGGATCCAGCGCGTCGCAGTGGTATGAAGATCATAACTCAGGGGGCTCGGCAGAGAGATCAGCTCAATAAGTAATCCAAAGGGCGTCATGCAAAACCAGGTCTGGTTACCTTTACCTTGTTCCTGGGCAAAACAGTCTGACGGGCCGTCGAACATTTTTGCGCCATATGCCCGCATCCTCTCGCCGGCCTCGTGAATATCGTCAACATAGAGGGAAAAGTGGTTAATGCCTGGCTGGGATGGATTAGCTTGATGATCCTTTGCGGCAGGTTCAGTCTGAAACAGTTCCACATTACACCCGTTCGCCAGACGTAACATCGCAAGGCCAGTCACCTTCAATTCACTGGGAAAACCATTTAAGGGTGCCATATTATCCCCAGCGATACTGTCGTCCTTATCATCAGGAGAAACCAACTGATAGAGAAGGGATGCGCCAAGCGCATTAGTGAAAAATTGTTTAGCCTGTTGAATATCTGTAACCGTAATTCCGATGTGTTCAATACCGCGAATTGTCATTTTCCCTCCAGCTGTTTTATCCATATTAAATTTTCATCAGAGGATTAAGCCTGGCAGAAATGTGCGGGATGTCACATAAACAGGTTTTTTAATAACCTCAAACTGCAGAGCTCATAGGGGGTTACCTGAGTTCCATCCTTCAGACAACCCCCGTTAAAACAACCGCTAATGCTGCCCATTAAAATGCGTCAACCCTTTCCAGTCTGATGAGAAGTTAGCGACAAATCGTCATATTGAGGGCATCAATAGACGTTTGAAGACCCGCTTCAACACCCATGGTTAAACCCTCCATTTCAAGCGATACATCACCGTCATAACCGGTCATTCGCAGCACAGAAAAGAGTTCTCTCCACCACTTCAAATCCTGACCGCAGCCTACCGCAACATAGTTCCGTGTACGGGTTTTAGTGTTGGTTACAGGTTGATACTCCATCAAACCATCAATTTCTGCCAGGCCTGGTTCAGAACGCAAAAAGCCTTGCTGAGCAGGCGGGTTTGAAGATCTCTGACATCCGCATAACGGTACGAGACTGGATTAGCGCCTGTATGTCAGTGCGCGAAAATATGGGAGTTGCACTTATTCCCCAGTCAGCGTTGCCTGCTGATTTGAGTGGTTTATCTGTTGTAACAGTAACCCCAAGAATTTACCGGGAATTTAGCCTTGTTTGCTCTTCACGAGGCAGATCTTCATCTGCGGTTCAGACGTTGTTAAGAAGTTTGCTTAACAGGGCCGGTACAGCACTAAAATATGAAATATAAAACCTGCTGAGTGTCCGCTTCTGGCACATAGCGGACCGTCCAGTTGAGAACTCATTGTCATTACTGCCCTGCCTTTATCCTGAGTATGGGTTGCCGGGTGGAATTAAATTCACGCGCAATGGCGCTGATAAAGATCTCGGTGTTAATCCGTACAAAGCATGATGGAAACTCTTCAGCCTGGTTTCGAAGTGGCACTGCGATGTGGTGATTGTTGACCGGGCAACCTTCGCCGTGGTGGCCGCCGTCGAGCTGGACGATCGCTCTCACCTCAAACCCGCACGCCGCCGGCGCGATATTCTGCTCAACGAAGTCATGCGTCAGGCGGACATTCCCCTTCTGCGGGGTTATGACCGGGTTGAGCTGCTGCAGCAGGTTATCAGCTTTCTCACATCGCGCGATAACGGGTCAGCCGCCGGCAGATCCCCAGAAGCGGTGGAAGACAGTTCCTGCCGCCCTGCGGTTGTCGGGTCCTGACGCTGCCAGGATTAGAAATTCCGACACCCTCAGGACCTGAGATTTAACAGTCATGATCAGGAGTCTTTACGGGTGACTACCCGGAACTGGCCGTGCCTGCGCCGATCTTCAGACCACGCGCCAACGTGCGTCTCACTTCAGATTCAGGACAGTCGCCGAACTTCCAAAACTGTAGTATCCTTCGGAAATGACGAAACAAATTTCAGAAGGAGAAGATATGTCGCAGGCATTGAACACTGAATCTCCTCCAAAAGCCAAACGGCTTTATCGCAAAGGTAACCGTCTTTCAGGTGCAGAGAAGAAACGTCTTTCTCTTTTGCGAAAAAAAGACACGCACAAAGAAGTGACTTTGTATATGCGTAATGCCTACAAAGACGGTCTGTTAAAGCTCTGTAAGGAAAAGGGAATGACGCAGGCTGCACTGGTCGAATATCTTATTGAGAAAGAACTCTCACTGGAAGCTGATCCGGAGCATAGCGTGAAGGGGTTACCATATTGCCTGCTCGAGGATTGAGTGGTACATTGCAGAACGTTAATGAATTCTGGCGGGCCACGCCGTAAGGTGGCAGGGACTGAAGTAACTGGCTGACAGGCTTCAGAAAAGCAAAAACCCCGATAATCTTCTCAACTTTGGCGGGTAGGAAAGATTAACGGGGCCCAACAAATCCACATAGAACATGTCGTTCTATGTGGAGGAGTATAGTGCCATGCTAAGGAAAACTCAATACCTGCTGCGGCTTCTCCCTCTGCACGACATAAGTGCAGGGAGCTGTGTCTGAATCATCAGCAGCAAATCATCAGGATGTTTACCGTCCGTCCCGCCGTGGGGAGTCTAACCGGCTTCGCCGTGGTACTTCAAAAACACACCGTCATCTGACACCTGTTTTTACCGGCAGCGTCCCGCGCGGAACCGCGTCTAAAGTGGTAGCCTGTTTCCGTCAGCACGACTGGTGTTGTAACAGCGATCTGATCGCGCTGCGGCGTACCGGCTACACGCCCTACGGTCGCATATTCGATCAGTCCTTCCGCCCGAAACCGATGCGTATCACGCCGCGTTCAGAGAGCCGGGAAGCGCTCACCGCGCTTTCGCTGGTACTCGCGGCCAACAGCGATTACAGCCCGGACAGCGACTACATGTTTGAAGTCATGCTTCCTCTGGAAGACGTGGCCAGACGAATGAACGCGCTGCATGTGTATGAGAACGGACGCAAGGCGTATGACGTGACCCTTCATGCGCTGCGGGTGCTGGAAGAACTGGACTACGTGGTGGTTCACCGCGACAGGGATACTGACTCCGGTCAGAACAAACCGGTGCGTATTTTCCTGACCGAACGCTGCTTTACGTCACGCGGGATCGCTGTCGAAGATATCCGTCAGTGGCTGCACAAATACCGCCAGTGGGCGGTGACAAAAGGTGTGGCTCAGTCACTGCGAGAGAAATACGAACGTCATCTGTTACGCATGGCTCGCATGGGCATGGATATCGAGAAACATCACTCCCTGAAAAACCGCCTGCGCCAGATAAAACTCTGGGTGGTCAGCCCGGAGCTGCGTGCTGAACGCCGCCAGCTGGAGAACGACCTGGGCGCTCAGATCGACCGTCACAGCGACAACCTGGTGCAGCTGCGCGCCGCAAAACGTGATAATACGCCAAACCGAACCGGCTGGATGCGCTGGGTGGCGAGTGGCCAGTGTACGACCGCGCAGCAGCTGCAGGCAGAGTGTACGGTAAAGGCACTGCATCCGCAGCTTCATCTCTCCGATCCTGAGCGTTATTACGCCCTTCTGCTTGAGCAGGCCGGCATACCTCTCTGATACACCACCTTTAACTTAACCGCGTATATCGCGGTTTCTGTGCTGGTATTTTGCCGCAAAAGGCAGTCCGGCAGGGCGGCGCACGTCCGTAACCGGTGTCAAATCCCGTATCCGGAACGTTTTTCCTGTATCACCGTCAGAAAAACGCCGGTGACCGGTGATTAAACATGCAGTTAAATTCGAAGACATTATCAAATAACATATTAAATTCGAACGGCAGATGTATCACAAGATTAACTTCGAAACCTCACCCGCAGTAATGCTTAATTTCGAACGTAATTTCTGAACTAAACATGCCCTTTAAAAAGGGAGTATTCGGAGCAGCTAGACGCTGCATCCGCGATAGCTCCTTTCACTCCGTTCAAGGCATAAACCATGCATCGCCAAACTTCAGCGCAGCTGGCAGAAAAATATAAGCACCTCCCCGCACCTGGTGCGGGGCAGTCACATTAGTTACAACAAACAGAGAGTGTCCCTTAACACAAAAAAGAGACGAACATCGTCGCCGTGCCCTTGTGTTGCCCGCCGGTTTTCCCCGCCCGGGGCCAACGGCCCCGGACAGGAAAAACAGACGGATGCTGTAACTAAAATGAGTTACCCCCTGTAAGCGGCCGCCAGGCGCCCGCTAACACTGCGGAAAAGATTTCCCGGCGAGCTGAAGCTCACCGC
>NZ_JACVTX010000055.1:0-4024 GCF_016624745.1 Erwinia sp. S43
CCCCCCCCTCTCCCCCCGGGGGGGCGGGGGGTGGGGCCATCCTTCAGCGTTAAGCCGTGGCGAAACGGCAGCAGGTCACTTTCAGCGGGTTCACCCTCAACCTGAACAAAATAGACCTTTCCGGTACGTTTTCCCGGCTGGGTCAGTTTGGCCTGTAGCGCACCGTCGTTGGTCAGGACCATCAGTCCTTCGCTGTCGCGATCCAGCCGACCAGCCGCATAAACACCCGTTTGCGGCACATAATCTTTCAACGTGCGCCGCCCGGACTCGTCGCTGAACTGGGGCAGAACATCGAACGGTTTGTTAAATAAAATCACCGAGCGCGGCCCTTTATCGACGGGTTTAGCGGCCTGGCGCGGGCTGTTCCGCTTAACGCGGTGAGGGCTAACAGAAGATTTTCGCATGGTCTTTGCACTTAGAAACAATAAGCGCATTATACCGCAATCCTGAGATGATTGGCGCGGAGTCAATATTCAAGTAGTATTGACGCGCATCTTACAAGTCATTAACAAAAAAAGCGCTCGAAGGAGAGGTTAATGGAAAGCAAAGTAGTTGTTCCGGCGGAAGGTCAGAAAATCACCCTGGAAAAGGGAAAACTGAACGTACCAAACAATCCAATCATCCCATTCATCGAAGGTGATGGCATTGGTGTGGACGTTTCTCCAGTGATGATCAAAGTTGTCGACGCCGCTGTGCAGAAGGCTTATAACGGTGAGCGTAAAATTTCCTGGATGGAAATTTACACCGGTGAGAAATCGGTAGAGCTCTACGGCCAGGACGTTTGGCTGCCGCAGGAAACCCTCGATCTGATTAAAGAATACCGCGTGGCTATCAAAGGCCCACTGACTACCCCAGTCGGTGGTGGTATTCGTTCCCTGAACGTTGCGCTGCGTCAGCAGCTTGACCTCTACATCTGCCTGCGCCCGGTTCGTTACTACACCGGTACGCCAAGCCCGGTTAAACGCCCTGAAGACACTGATATGGTGATCTTCCGCGAAAACTCCGAAGATATCTATGCCGGTATCGAATGGAAAGCGGGCACGCCGGAAGCGGATAAAGTGATCAAGTTCCTGCGTGATGAAATGGGCGTGAAGAAAATTCGCTTCCCTGAGCAGTGCGGTATCGGCGTTAAGCCGTGCTCTGAAGCCGGTACTAAGCGTCTGGTTCGTGCTGCCATCGAATACGCAATCACTAACGACCGTGATTCCGTAACCCTGGTTCACAAAGGCAACATCATGAAGTTCACCGAAGGCGCTTTCAAGGACTGGGGCTATGCTCTGGCACGCGAAGAGTTCGGCGGCGAGCTGATCGACGGCGGCCCGTGGGTGAAAATCAAGAACCCGAACACCGGCAAAGAGATCGTTATCAAAGACGTGATCGCCGATGCGTTCCTGCAGCAGATCCTGCTGCGTCCAGCCGAGTATGATGTTATTGCCTGTATGAACCTGAACGGTGACTACATCTCTGATGCCCTGGCGGCACAGGTTGGCGGTATCGGTATTGCTCCGGGCGCAAACATCGGTGACGAATGCGCACTGTTCGAAGCCACCCACGGTACTGCACCTAAGTACGCTGGCCAGGATAAAGTGAACCCAGGTTCCGTAATCCTGTCCGCAGAAATGATGTTGCGCCATATGGAATGGTTCGAAGCCGCAGACCTGATCGTTAAAGGCATGGAAGGCGCAATTAACGCCAAAACCGTGACCTATGACTTCGAGCGTCTGATGGACGGCGCTAAACTGCTGAAATCTTCAGAGTTTGGCGATGCAATGATCAGCCACATGTAATATGTGCCGTTGATGATTGTGAAAACGGGGGCCTTTTGGCCCCTGTTTTTGTTTTGTCGAAAAGCTTTCCCCAAAACTTCCCCAAAACTCCTCCCCAAAACTGGTTAATAAATGAGCTGTTTAGATGGCTATCTCTATCCAGTCTTTCCCCCGGTCATCGTTATATTTGTCTGTCATTTTTTGCTTTTTTTTGACCTTCTCCCTGAAAAGTGCATGGAACTAAAGCTGGGATACTTACAGTTTTTCTAAGGTATTTGGTCGGCACGAGAGGATTTGAACCTCCGACCCCGGACACCCCATGACCATCCGCACTCTATTCTAGAATAGATACGCAAGTTGCCTTATGTCCGCATGTATTGTGAAACCAAATCTCGATTTTTTGGAGGTTACATCCGGATTCTTTTAAGAATTTATATTTCTCAGTTATTATAGTCAAAGTTTCATTACTAATGTCATTTCCAAAAATAAGGAATATAGCTCTTTTGTATTCAATTTTTTCTATGAAGACTGAAAGGTTTTTTAAGTCCTTTTCAATTCCTTTTGAGCTCAATTCGCTTGTTTTAACTTCAATAATAGTATTGTTATTCATTTGCCCAGGGACGTGAATTAAAAAATCCGGGATAACATTATATCCTATAAGAGTGCCAATGAAGTTATGAGATCGTTTATCTATCTCCCCAGATAAGAAATATTCGCATTTCGAAGGCCAAAGTAATCTCATTTGATGATAAAGCTCATAGCAATAATGACGCTCACGGAGTGAGTTATTATCATCATACCTAGGAAGTGAAAAATAATTCCCATCTATTTTTTGCGTGGCCTGAGAGAGTATGTCAGTTAGTTCGTTCATTTATCATCCATTGGTTAGTGTTTTTGTGGGTTCCTTAAGTGAATTTTTAATTGTTAAAAGCTCAGCACTATTCTGAAAGGATGTTTTCTAACTCGTCTTTTGCATTTTGCAGGCCAACCTGCAGTAAAGGTTCTTCACCTAGAAGTTTTTCGTTGCGAATGACCGACATAAATTTATATAGCTCTTTGATGTGACGATGAGCTTGTGTTTCTATTCTAAACTCACCTTTAATCGACCCTTTGTAACTGTAATTCGCACTCATTAAGTAGTTGTTGCAAAAATACACAATCCTATTTTTGGATTTATCATATTGCTTTTTGTCTTTATCATCACAAAGCTCTCTAAGAATCGAATGCATTTTATTAGTCACATCTTTTGGGAAAATAACACTCCCAGCTTCCCCATCTTTGAATGGGTGGGCAAAGACGTTGTTTCTAAGTTCTAGAACGCCAGATGATTTTATTCTTCTTCGTAAATCACTCAAGTAAAAATATTCTTTTTTTACAATGTTATTGTCCAAAAGTTTAGTGGCGTGTTTTTTGTCTTTAGCATTGAAATTTGTATTGTCCGCGTCTAATGCTTCTATATCCACCAATGCTTCATAAAGTTTTGCGTATTGCATTATAACTTGATGCCCAAATGGCTCATTTATCGAAATAAAAAAACTAAGTTCATTTTTACTACTTATAATGAAACTCTTACTATCCCGAAGATATGTCATTGTACTAAATGATGATCCAATATTAATAAGGGAGTAATAAATATAACTTAGTGCAATGTATCGGTTAACATAGAACTGATAGTCACACTTGAATTTATTATAGCACTGCTTAAATATTTTAGGTTTTGATTCATTGCTGTCAAATAAATCGTCAAAGGAGTGGGAGCTATTAATGGAATAATTTCTTATTAAGAACTTCAAGATAGTGTTGTTATTATTTTTCATCATTAAAACCTTTATTTAATTTGGTGGTGTTTGTGTTTTTTTTGCTGATTTTAAGTGTTTAAAATAACAATGCAATGATGTTATTATCTCCCATATGATAGTTTTTATTTTTTAAAAAGTCATTAACTTTAAGGTGACAATACCAATGTGATGATTGATTTTACTCAGTTGGTCGACAGAGCAATCTAAGAGTGACAATAGACTAAAATCCTTGTCAACAGTTTTTCATCACTACACAATCAGTTAGTTATCGACTTGTAAACCAATGCATGAGGAAGTCCGGATTCATTTAAAGTTACGGTAAGGTGCTGCGAGAGGCTCTAAAACGAATACATGTGTATATATCATGGTACATAAAAATTACTTCATAATGCTTAATGCCATGTTTATTATGGCTATGGCTATGGCTATGGCTATGGCTATGGCTATGGCTATGGCTAT
>NZ_JACVTX010000056.1:0-2818 GCF_016624745.1 Erwinia sp. S43
CGGGTTTGAACAGGGATGTTCAATCCTGGCCGGTCCGTCGGCGAAATGCCGAAAACGAGGGAACCGCCACGCGGCGCGAGGACCGGCCGCCTGCCACCGAGGCCACCCCTTTTTCACCATTCTCATCGCGATAAAGCGATAAAAAAAGCCAAACTACCCACTACAGATTCGTTCATGGCTCGGCTCTGAATTTCATCACATTGTGCGGCAAACTCCTTGCTCCCAGGCTATTTAAAGCGCTGCGAATTGACCGATCGAGGGAGCAGCCAGTCTGTTTTAGGTTTGGTGAGGGGTAGGGGAAAACATCGCCTCCTTGCTTTGTACTGCACTCGTACTCGGCGGCATGGCGTGCCTTAACAAAATTTAATGCTGCGGCGGTTTATCGCCGGGGGAAATCCGGCATCGAGCCTTACCTGTTGCGGGTTGAGGTAGATACTCGCCCGTTCACGCCCCTGGGTGGATTATTAAGTTCTTTTCAGGTTTCCTGTTTTTACTTGTGGCCCTGAGCGGGCGGCGATCATACTGCGCGCAAATGCCCGATTCTGTAAGGAACCTCACCATGTCGCAGTCGCTTTATTCACGCTATGTTGCCGCCCGTGCGGACCACCCTCAGCTTTATGCCCGCGATCTTGCCGCGCTGCTGGAAACCAGCGAAGCACAGCTCGCCGCCGCGCGCGTGGGCCACGATGCCCGCCGTCTGGCCGATGAACCCAAAGCCCTGCTCGGCGCGCTGGCGTCGGTCGGTGAACTGAAGGCGATTACGCGTAACGACTGGGCGGTTCACGAGCAGGTGGGCCATTACGTTAATCAGCAACTGGACGGCCACGCGGGCCTGATCCTCAATCCGGGTGGCATTGATTTACGCCTGTTCCTCAAGCAGTGGCAAAGCGCCTTTGTGCTGGAAGAATCTTCCGCACGCGGGGTGCGCCATAGCCTGCAATTCTTCGATGCGCAGGGTGATGCCATCCACAAGGTGTACACCACCGAAAACAGCGATATGGCCGCCTGGCAGCAGCTGATTGCACAGTTTGCCCGCGAGGAGAACCCGGAGCTGGAAGTGGTTGCCGCCCAGAAGCAGGCGTTCGCCACGGAAGTGGACAGCGCGCGGCTGGAAGAAGAGTGGCGCGGCATGACCGACGTGCATCAGTTTTACATGATCCTGCACCGTCATCGTCTCTCCCGCCAGCAGGCGTTTAACAGCGTCAGCGACGATCTGGCCCGCCGGGTCGACAATCAGGCCGTTGAAGCACTGCTTAACCGCGTACAGCAGGACGGCAATCCGATCATGGTGTTTGTGGCGAACCGCGGTGCGGTGCAGATCTTTACCGGTCCGCTGGCGCGCGTTGAGCCGATGCGCGGCTGGCTGAATATTTTCAATCCAGAGTTTACGCTCCACCTGCGCGACAGCGAGATTGCGGAGAGCTGGATCACCCGCAAACCGACGGTCGACGGCGTGGTGACTAGTCTGGAGCTGTACGCTGCCGACGGTACGCAGATTGCGCAGCTGTACGGCGAGCGTAAAGAAGGCCAGCCGGAGCAGTCGCTGTGGCGCGAGCAGTTAGCCGAGTTGGAAGAGTCAGAGGTAACAGTCTGATTTGAGTGTGTGTGAAATAAGGTCTTTTTGAGACCATTTAGCCGCTATCGATGGACGATGGCGGCTTTTTTTTGCCCTGTTTTTGTCGCGCCAGGAATGGCGGGGAGGAGGCTCTCGGTTCCGTCATTTCGCTGACGGATCCGCCCGTACGCGTCAGCGACAAAATCCGCTACCGCGCATGCCAAGATGAAAATGTGAAGCGTGAGCCGCGTTATAGTCGGGCCCCAGCGCATTACCAAAGCTGGCACATCCATTGCGCCAGAGTATATGCAGTGCGGCTGACTCGCTGGCAGGCTCTTGCCAGTTTTTCGCTACCCGCAGCCAGCGCCCGTTAGCCAGTTGAAAAGCGGTAATATCCCAGGCCTCTGCGGTGGCATGTTCGCTGCGCTGTCCCTGCTGACGATGATAAATATTGCGACAGGCAAAGCTGCCAACATGTTCGATACGCCGCAGCGGGCTTGCTACCTCCGACTGCTGCAATAATTGATGACTGCGTGTGACATACATCGTGCTGGCGACGGCCATGGGGCAACTCGCCAGAAAACTGCTGCTCAGTGACACCGGTCCAAATTTGCTGATGCGAATGGGCTGCGCGATAGTGCATTCTCCTTTGGGCTGTGGCTCTTCACGAAAACTGACCCGTCCCTGCGCACTGGCGCGCTGCAATACCGCAAGGCAGGCTTGCGGATCGCCTTTTAGCTGCTGCAATTTATAACGGGTTATCCAGCCCGGCGGGTCGGTCACATCCAGTGGAATAAAGGGGTTCCACTGTGCAGGAAGATGAGATTTCAACCAGGGCAGGCTCCACCAGGCCGCCAGCGCCAGAAGCGTTATTACGATAAGTACGCGCAAAATAGGTTACCCGTCATGTTGTCAATATAGATAAGTGTAGCTCTACCGTTTTTTTAGCCAGCTGGCTTCCCTGCATTGCCTGGCTGCGTTAACCAGCAATGGAGCGATGAAGCCAGGGGGCATCCGCAGGGCACGGAAGAAAGCCAGAGCCTGGCCATGGATGAATATCTTGCGGGTGGTTTGGCGTTTTTATCGCGATGGGGCGGTGGAATAGGGGCGGCCTCGGTGGCTGGCGGGAGGTCCTCGCGCCGCGTGGCGTTTCCCTCGATTCCGGCATTTCGCCGACGGACCGGCCAGGATTGAACATCCTTGTTCAAACCTGGCCTGATGGCAGCGTCCCTGCTGCCTTCTCCTGGCGTAATGCCTCCACCT